>NZ_JBPCKQ010000056.1:0-36879 GCF_051004135.1 Ornithinimicrobium sp. | reverse complement strand
TCGCAGAACATCGCCGGCTGCAGCTCGGACAGGTAGGGCAGGGTGCGGCTCATCGCGCCCGCCGTGTGGTGCTCGGTGAGCCGGTAGCTGGTGAACACGAACGGATAGACCTCGCTGTATGCCGGGTTGCGCGGGTTGGCCGCCTGCGCCACATCGTGCGCGGCCGGGTTGTCCTGCTGCCCGTAGAGCGGGTTGTGCACCGGCGACTCCGGCGGCTCGTAGTGCGTGGGCAGCGGCCCGTCGGCCAGCCCCGAGGGGGCATAGAGCCAGGCCTTGCCGTCGGTCTGCATGATGAACGGG
Source organism: Ornithinimicrobium sp. (assembly GCF_051004135.1). Taxonomy (GTDB): domain Bacteria; phylum Actinomycetota; class Actinomycetes; order Actinomycetales; family Dermatophilaceae; genus Ornithinicoccus. The sequence goes on along the minus strand of NZ_JBPCKQ010000056.1, from coordinate 36,579 downwards.
TCCTGGCCGCCGATCGCGTCCGGGCCCGTGGCGCCCTCCTCGGGCTCGAAGTGCGGCGCCCGGTGGGGGACGAAGTCGGGCACGTCCAGCCCCGTCCACATGCCACCCTCGTCGCCGCCCTCGGGGTCCCACCACACCAGCTTCTTGCGCTCGCTCCACGGCTTGCCGTCGGGGTCGGCCGAGGCCCGGTTGTAGAGGATCCGCCGGTTGGCCGGCCACGCCCAGCCCCACTGCGCCGCCACCCAGTCCTGCTCCGCGCCAGGCACCCGGCGGGCCGACTGGTTGACCCCGTCGGCGTTGACCCCGCAGTAGATCCAGCACCCGCAGGCGGTCGACCCGTCGTCAGCGAGCTCGGTGTAGGACGACAGCGGCCCGTCCGGGCCGGTGCCGTTGATCTCGGCGAGGACCGCCTCGGCGGACGGCTCGCCCAGCGGGCCCTCCGTCGGATAGTCCCAGGTCAGGTCCAGCACCGGCCGGTCCATCTCGTCAGTCGAGCCAGCAAGCTTGGCCCGGATCCGCTGGCCCAGCTCGTGGTAGAACTGCAGCTCGCTGCGGCAGTCGCCCTGCGGCTGCACGGCCTGATGGTGCCACTGCAGCAGCCGTTGGGTGTTGGTGAACGACCCGCTCTTCTCCACGTGCGCGGCTGCGGGCAGGAAGAACACCTCGGTGCCGATATCGCGGGTCACCATCTCCCCGGTCTCGATCTCGGGCCCGTCCTTCCAGAACGTCGCCGTCTCCACCATCGCCAGGTCGCGCACCACGAGCCACTCCAGCTCCGCCAGCCCGAGCCGCTGCATCTTGCCGTTGGCCGAGCCGACCGCGGGGTTCTCCCCCACGACGAAGTAGCCCTTGGACTTCCCTTCGATCTGCCCCTTCACGGTGGGGTATGTCGAGTGGTTGCCGGTGATCCGCGGCAGGTAGTCGAAGCAGAAGTCGTTGTCGGCGGTGGCCGCCTCACCCCACCAGGACTTCAGCAGGCTGACGGCGTACTTGTCCATGTCGCCCCAGAAGCCCTGCACCCCGGCCTGCCCGGCGACGTAGCCGGCGAGGTCGAGGTGCTGGTGGGCCATCGGCATCGGCAGGTAGCCCGGCAGCAGGTCGAACAGCGTCGGGATGTCGGTGGAGCCCTGGATGCTGGCGTGACCCCGCAGCGCCAGGATGCCGCCGCCGGGGCGGCCGACGTTGCCGAGCAGGGTCTGCAGGATCGCCGCGGTGCGGATGTTCTGGGCGCCGACGCTGTGGTGGGTCCAGCCGACCGCGTAGGCCAGTGCGGTGGTGTGCTCCCGGCCGCTGTTCGCCGTCACCGCCACGGCGACGCGCAGGAACTCCGCCGGCTCGACACCGCATACCTGATGCACCATCTCCGGCGTGTAGCGGGCGAAGTGCCGCTTCAGGATCTGGTAGACGCATCGCGGGTGCGCCAGCGACTCGTCCCGCTGCGGTGTCTCGGTGCCGGTGTCGGCGCCGCCGGAGCCGTGCGTCTCGCCTTGGCCGGCGTCGTGCGAGGCCGCCATGTCCTGGGCGGTGCGCCCGGTCGAGCGGTCACCCGCCGCGGCGGCCTTGGTGGCGCCGGCGTACTGCCAGGACGAGGTGTCGTAGACCCGCAACTCGGGATCCCAGCCGGAGAACAGCCCGTCGAGGTCCTCGGTGTCGACGAAGTCCTCCTCGATGATCGTCGCCGCGTTGGTGTAGGCGACGACGTAGTCGCGGAAGTCCAGCTCGTGGGTCAGCACATAGTTGACCAGTGCGCCGAGGAAGGCGATGTCCGTGCCGGCCCGTAGCGCCACGTGCTGGTCAGCCACCGCCGAGGTGCGGGTGAACCGAGGGTCGACGTGGATGACCGTGGCCCCGCGCTGCTGCGCCTCCATGACCCACTGGAAGCCGACCGGGTGGCACTCGGCCATGTTGGAGCCCATGATCAGGATGCAGTCGCTGTTGGCCAGATCCTGCTGGAAGGTGGTGGCGCCTCCACGCCCGAACGAGGCCCCCAGACCGGGGACCGTGGAGGAGTGTCAAATGCGCGCCTGGTTCTCGATCTGGATCGCCCCGAGGGCGGTGTAGAGCTTCTTCATGAGGTAGTTCTCCTCGTTGTCCAGGGTCGCGCCCCCCAGACTGGAGAAGCCCAGCGTCCGCCGGGTCCGCTTGCCGCCGGACTCCCACTCCCAGAACTCCTTGCGGGTCTTGATCACCCGGTCGGCGATCATGTCGATCGCGGTGTCGAGGTCCAGGTCCTCCCAGTCGGTGCCGTGCGGGCGGCGGTAGCGCACCGAGGTCACCCGGCCGGGTGAGGTCACCAGCTGCTTGCTCGCGCTGCCCTTGGGGCACAGCCGCCCACGGCTGATCGGGCTGTCCGGGTCGCCCTCGATCTGCGTGACGGCACCGTCCTTGACATAGACCCGCTGCCCGCAGCCGACGGCGCAGTAGGGGCAGATTGATGAGACTGTCTTGACGCCCGGTTCCGTGGTGCGGGGGGTCAGGCTCAGGCTGCGGCGGGACCGCGCGGCGGCGCCGCGACCGAGCCGGTCGGCGCCGGTCAGCTGCCGCAGCAGCGGCCACCCACCTCGGTCCTGACCCACCTTCGCCTCCTCACCGCCGACGACCTGCGGACTCCTGCGCTGTGTCATGCGCATTCGGTATGCCGCTCGCTCGCCGGAGCGTCGAGTCCGCCTTCAAGATCGCACCGGTCGGAGTCCGGCGCAACCGCTCCGCACAGGCACGCAATCGGCGAGCGTGCAGGGGGTACGCCTGGTGGCAGATCATCGCTCTGCAGCGTGATGGTCTGCACGTCATGCGATGGTCTGCACGTCGGGCGATTGCCTGTGCGTGGACCGATGGTCGCGCGCAGGCCGCCAAGCCCCGCAACCGTTGTCAAGTCTTGGCGCTCAGAGTGCTGTGAGCCTCCCGCGCGTTACAGTGGAGCCTTATGGAGGTGTACCTCGTCTGGTGACGGGCGCGGTCTTCAACACCGACGTGGGCGAGTATCTCGCCCAGGTGGGTTCGATTCCCATCCGCCTCCGCCACGCTTACGCCTAGAGAGAGGCGCTGGGATGGTTGATGCCCGCAGGTCGGTGCCGCGCACCGATGCGGTCCTTGCCGACGCCCGGGTGCAGTCGGCCAGCACCCGGCTCGGGCGGGCCAGGGTCAAGGCCGGTGTCTCCGTCGCCCTCGAGCACTGCCGCAACGGCCGGATCGAGGCCGCCGAGGTCGTGGACTCGGTTCTGGACACCCTGCCCGAGTCGGCGACCTCGCTGCGCCGGGTCGTCAACGCCACCGGGGTGCTCGTGCACACCAACCTCGGCCGGGCGCCGCTGTCGGCGGCGGCCGTCGAGGCGATGGGTGTGGCGGCCGGCGCGACCGACGTCGAGCTCGACCTGCAGACGGGACGCCGCGGTTCTCGCGGTCGCGGCGCCCTGGATGCCTTGGCGGCCGCGGTGCCGCAGGCGCAGGCGGTGCACGTCGTCAACAATGGCGCCGCCGCCTTGCTGCTGGTCGCCGCCGGGTTGGCTGCGGGACGGACCATTGTGATCGCGCGCGGCGAGCTGGTCGAGATCGGCGACGGTTTCCGCATACCTGATCTGCTGGAGTCGGCAGGCGCCACGTTGCGCGAGGTGGGCACCACCAACCGGGCGCACCTGGATGACTACGAGCGAGCGATCGACGACGACACGGCCCTGGTGCTCAAGGTGCACCCGTCCAACTTCATGGTCTGCGGCTTCACCTCCTCGGTGCCGGTCCGTGCGCTGTCCACCCTTCCGGTCCCGGTCGTGGCAGACATCGGCTCCGGCCTGCTGCGCCCGCACCGCCGGTTGCCCGAAGAGCCCAGCGCAGATCACGCACTGCGCGACGGCGCCGCCCTGGTGACGGCCTCCGGGGACAAGCTGCTCGGCGGACCGCAGGCCGGACTGCTGCTGGGGCGTGCCGATCTGGTGCAGATGTTGCGCCGCCATCCCATCGCCCGAGCGCTCCGAATCAGTAAAGTGACGCTGTCTGCCCTGGAGGCGACGTTGACCGGACCGATTCCCCCGGTGCCGGCGGCCCTCGCGGCGTCCGTCGACGACCTCAGGGTCCGGGCTGAGCGGATCCGCGCCGACCTCGAGGAGGTCGTAGACGCTCGCGTCGTCGACTCAATCGCCGCCGTGGGCGGGGGAGGGGCCCCCGGAGTGACCTTGCCCAGCGTCGCCGTGGCACTACCGCACGACTGGGCCGCCGCCTTGCGCGCCGGGCCGACCCCGGTCCTCGGGCACGTGGAGCATGGGGACCTGCTGCTGGACCTGATCGCCGTCGACCCGGCGGAGGACTCGACCATCGTGCAGGCCGTGCGCGCCATCGCGACCGGGCACGGGGTGCGTTGAGCCATGCACGTCATCGCCACCGCCGGCCACGTCGACCACGGCAAGTCGACGCTGCTCCATACCCTCACCGGGTCCGACCCCGACCGGCTCGACGAGGAGCAGCGCCGCGGGATGAGCATCGAGCTCGGCTACTGCTGGACACACCTGCGCGGGGCGGGCGACGTGGCCTTCGTCGACGTGCCCGGCCACGAGCGCTTCGCCTCCGCGATGCTGGCGGGGGCCGGCCCGGTGCCGGCCGTGCTCTTCGCCGTCGCCGCCGACGACCCGTGGATGCCGCAGGCCGCCGAGCACCTGGCCGCACTGGATGCCCTGGGTGTGAGCCGAGCCGTCGTCGCTGTCACCCGGACCGACCTGGCCGACCCCGGCCCGGCCGTGACGTGTGCTCGCCAGCAGCTCCGCGAGACGTCACTGCGGGGCTCCCCCGTCGTGCCGGTCAGCGCCCGCACCGGAGCGGGCCTGGAGGAGCTGCGCCGGGCGCTGACCACCATGGTGACCGCGCTGCCCATCCCTTCTCCCACGGCCGACGTGCGACTGTGGGTGGACCGGGCCTTCCGCGTCGAGGGCGCCGGGATGGTCGTGACGGGGACGCTCCAGGAGGGCATGATCCGGGTCGGCGACGAGCTGCAGCTCGGGGCAGGCCCCCGGCTCCGGGTCCGGGGCATGCAGGCCCTGGGCCGGTCTCGGGAGCAGATCGGCGGGGTAGCCCGGGTGGCTCTCAACCTCGCGGGCAAGGGCGTGGAAACGGTCGCCCGCGGGTCGGTGCTGCTCACGCCGGGCCGGTGGCTGTCCACGAGCACCGTGGATGTGCGGCTGAGCGGGGCGTCGAGCCTCTCCTCGCTCCCCGAGCGCCCCGTCCTGCACATCGGCGCGACCCGACTGGGCTGTCACCTGCGACCCTTGGACGAGTCGCACGTCCGGCTGCGCCTGGAGCGCCCGCTGCCGCTTCGGTTGGGCGATCGCGCCGTCGTGCGCGACCCGGGCACCAGGCTCGTCACCGGTGTCCAGGTGCTGGACGCAGCACCACCGGTGCTGGACCGGCGCGGATCCGCGGCCAGTCGAGCCGAGCAGCTGGGCCGGCACCCCGGCATACCCGACCTTGCCTGGGAGGTATCCACCCGCGGGCCGGTGGACGCCTCGTTGCTGGCCCTGCTCGGGGTGGACCCGCAGGCCCAGGCCAGTGGGATCGTCCGGGTAGACGGCACCCTGCTGAGCACCGCCGACGTGGTCACGCTGCGCGCCCGGATCGTCGACCTGGTCACGCAGGATGCACGACAGACGCCGCTGACCCTCGGGCTGACGCCGACCGCGCTCGCCACCACGCTCGGCCTCAGGCGGCCCGATCTCGTGGAGGCCCTGGTCAAGCCACCGCTCTACCTCACCCGCGGACGGGTCACCTTGCGCGCTCCCGGCGCCGTCCCCGCGCCCCTGGAGCGCCCGCTCGCGGTGCTGCGCGCCGAGCTGACCAAGAGCCCCTATGCCGCGCCGAGCGTGGCCCGGCTGCGCGAGCTGGGCCTGGACGCCCGGGCGGTGGCGGCGCTGCACAGCTCAGGGCATCTGCTGCGGGTCGGGGACGGGGTCGTCCTCCTGCCCGGTGCCGACCACACCGCCGTCGCCGTGCTGGCCGAGCTGCCCCAGCCGTTCACGACCAGCGAGGCCCGTCAGGCGCTGGGCACGAGCCGTCGGGTGGTGCTGCCGCTGCTGGCCTACCTGGACCACCAGGGGCTCACCCGGCGACTGCCGGACGACCGGCGCACCCTCGCGCGCGGGCCGGAGACGCTGGGCCGCGACCGTAAGGCCGGGAGGAAGCTCAGCTCCGCGCCGCCCGCCTGAGTCACCACCCCCGGCCGCGAAGCCGACCTCAGCGCCATATGACGCTGAGGTGTGGGCTAGGGGCTGGGATTGTCGTTTCCAGGGGTTGGCTGCATCAGATCAGACCGGTGAAGCGTTGTGGCCTAACCACCCCCGCCGGCAGACCCAGGGCGGTTCATCTTCCCGGGCAACCGGCCCACGAGACCAACATCCAGCGGCTCTACGGCGGTGGCGGCCTGATTGACCCGGTGGTGCTGACGGTGAGCGCCGGCCCCGATGGTGACCTCGCTGCTCTCTCGGCGCTCCGCGAGTTCTCCGCGGCCGCCGAGTCCATCGCCGGCGCCGCCCCCGGGACGCGGGTGGTCACCCCAGCCAACGGCGAGGTGGGCGGGCAGACCCCTTCGATCACCACGACGACGCTGCTCGCGGAGCGCGGCGGGGAGGACCGGGGCATCCTGGTCGAGATCCTCTTCGGGGGGCTGGGGGCGCTGGTCGTGCTCGTGCTGGTCTTCGCCTCGCTGCTGATCGTCATGCGCTGGCGCGAGGAGCGCGCCGCCGGCGCCGACAACGACACCGCCACCCGGACCGCCATCGCCACTGCCGGTCGCTCCGTCGTCTTCAGCGGAGTCACCGTCGCGGTCTCGCTGGCCGCGCTCGTGGCGGTGCCACTGCCCTTCCTGCGCGCCATCGGCCTGGGCGGGTTGCTCATCCCCCTGCTCAGTGTCGCGACGTCGCTGACGCTGGTCCCGGTGATCCTGCATACCCTCGGGCCGCGGTTGCAGTGGCCCCAGCGGAGCCCCCGCGACCCCACCAGCCAGAGGTGGGCGGCCCTGGCCACTCAGGTCGTGCGCCGGCCGTGGTGGGTGATCGCGGTCAGCACCCTGCTCCTCCTGGCGATGACCGCGCCCGTGCTCACGTTGCGCCTGGGCACCCCGACCGTGCTCGCCCTGGTCATCATCGTCACCTTCGTGCTGCTGGCCAGGGCATTGCGGTCCCTGTGGCTACCGATCAAGGCACTGGCCCTCAACGTCCTGTCGATCGGCGCGGCCTACGGGCTGACCGTGCTGATCTGGCAACACGGCTACGGCACCGAGGCGATCTTCGGTCTCAGTGCCACCGGCGTGCTGATCACCTGGGTCCCGGTGGCCGTCTTCGCGTTCCTGTTCGGCCTGTCGATGGACTACGAGGTGTTCATCCTCTCCCGCATGCGGGAGGCCTATGACGAGCACGGGGACAACGAGCGGGCGGTCATCGAGGGCATCTCGCGCACCGGTCGGCTGGTCACCTCCGCCGCGCTGGTCCTCTTCCTCTCCTTCATCGCGCTGTCGACCGTGCCGGTGGTCGACGTCAAGATCCTGGCCACTGCACTGGCCCTTGGCATCGCGATCGACGCGGTCATCGTGCGCACTCTGCTCACCCCGGCGTTGGTCGCCGTGCTCGGACGGGCCAACTGGACCCTGCCGAGGGCCCTGGCCCGCCTCCTGCGCGTCCAGCCGGCGGTCAGTGGGAGCGGGCTCAGCGAGACTCAGCGGCCTGCTTGAGGGCGGCGAGCGTCGCCGGGATGCTGTCGTGTGCCGCCCGGGTGCGGTCCTCGATCTGGGCCTGTGCGTCGTCGCCGTGCTTGTCGCGGAACATCGCGAGACCCTCGGGCAGGAACTCCCACGACTCCGTCACCTGGGTGGCTCCATCGACCGGTGCGAAGGCGTAACCCCAGCGGACGAACGTGCCGCCGACGACGAACGCGAACTCACGGCCCGGGTCGGCCACGACGACCTGGCTGCGCGTCTCCCAGGTGCGGCCGGAGCTCTCGTTGCGCCCGGTGAACCAGGCTCCTTCGTGGGGCCCGTCGCCGTCGTCCCACCACCCGCCGGTGCAGATCGGGCTCCACTCCCCCATCCTGGTGACATCGGAGACCATCGCGTAGAGGTCGTCGGGGTTGGCGGCGATGACGGTCGACTCGGCGTAGCGGCTGCTGGTCATGGGTCGCCAGTCTGCCAGCCGCGCGATCTTCTGCCCCCCTGCCGTGCGCCATGTTCTGCCCCCGATGTGGGGGCAGAACACATGGGCCACCAGGTGGCACCCCAGCCGCAGACGCAGCTCGGATCAGCGAGTGGTGCGTGCGACCAGGGCGGCGCGGGCCTGGGCCATCTCATCCCACGGGATCGTCTCGGTGTCGCGCTCCAGGGTGTGCTCCGGCCCCTTGCCGGCCAGCACCACGGTGTCCTCCGGTCCGGCCTCGGCGACGGCATACCGGATGGCCTCGACACGGTCGCCGATGGAGACGAAGTTGGTCCGACCGGCCTCCCGCGCGCCGCGTTCCATCTCGGTGAGGATGTCGCCCAGGGGCGTGTCCCGGTGGTCCTCCTCGGTGAAGACGACCTGGTCGGCCAGCCGGGTGGCGGCCTCGCCCAAGGGCGCCCGCTTGGAGGGGTCGCGGGGTCCGCCGGCCGAGCCCAGCAGCACCCACAGCCGACCGTTGGTGGTCACCCGCACGGTGTCCAGGGCCTTCTCCAGACTCGGCGCCGTGTGCGCGAAGTCGACGATGACACGCGGATCACCCTCGCCCCGCTCGACCATCTCCATCCGTCCGGGCACACCGGCGAAGCTCGCCAGCCCGTCGATGAGCGCCTCCATCCCGACGCCGGCCCGGTGCGCGCCCGCCATCGCCGCCAGGGCGTTGGCCACGTTGAACCGTCCGATCATCGGCAGCACCGCTTGGGCACTCCCCTGCGGCCCGTGCACGGTGAAGCGCAGGTCATCGGGTCCCTCGACGACGGCGCTCGCGGTCCAGTCGGCGCCGCAGCCCTCAGCGCTGTATGTCGTGTGCCCGCCCGTGCTCAGCTCCACCAGCCGGGGGGTCCAGTCGTCGTCGGCGTTGAGCACCGCCACGCGCGCCCGCTGCACCAGCAGCGCCTTGGCCGCGAAGTAGCCCTCCATCGTCCCGTGGAAGTCCAGGTGCTCCCCGGTCAGGTTGGTCCACACCGCGACGTCGTAGTCCACCGCCCGCACCCGGTCCAGGGCCAGGGCGTGACTGGAGGTCTCGATCACCACGACCTCGGCGTCGGCGGCGCGCAGGTCGGCCAGGATCTGCTGCACCTGGGGCGCCTCGGGGGTGGTGAAGTGGGCCGGCGGCTGGCGCAGCTGGCCGTCGGGCAGCTCGTAGCCGATGGTGGACAGCAACCCGGTACGCCGGCCGGCGGCGCGCAGCAGGTGACGCGCCAGGCACGAGGTGGTGGTCTTGCCGTCGGTGCCGGTGACGCCGAGCACGGTCATCGCCCGGCTCGGGTGCCCGGCGATCGCGGCGGCCGCGTCGGCGAGCGCGGGTCGGGCGGCCGGCACCACGACATACGGCACCGGGCAGTCCACGCCCTCGGGAAGCCCCTCGCCGAGCACCGCGACGGCCCCCCGAGCAACGGCCTGCTCAATGAAGGAGTGGCCGTCGAAGCGCGCTCCGGGGATCGCCACGAACGCCTCACCCGGCTGGACCCAGTCGGCCTGGTGGGTCACGCCGGTGACCTCGACCTCGACCTCAACCTCGTCCGAGGGACCGGTGGTCGATGGTGCGCGTCCGTGCGACCCGCCCGGTGCCGCGAGGGCGGCGGCGAGGTCAGTCAGTCTCATGGGGGGTCAGCGTAGGCCCCCCGACGTCGACCTGCTCCAACGCGGCCGTCATGTCCTGCAGGGCCCGCAGGATCAGGGCGAGCTCCTCGTCGCTGTAGGGCTCCAGCGCATCGGCCAGCGCCCGGGTCATCGGGCGGAACATCTCGATGGCCGTGTGGGTGGCCTGGTCGGTGAGGTCGAGGCGGATCCGTCGCCGGTCCTGCTCGTCGCGATGCCGGACCAGGTGCCCCACCGACTCCAGGCGGTCGACCAGGGCCGTGACCGCAGCCGGAGACAGGCTCATCCGCCTGGCGACGTCACCCGGCCCGAGGGTCTCGCCGAGCACGGTGGCCTGACTGATGTGGTCCATCGCCGTGAGATCGGAGCGGTGCAGCCCTCTGTCGTGCCCCACCCGGTCGGCATACTGCTGGGTGCGGGCCACCAGCACCCGCAGCGCGAAGGTCACCGAGCGCACGGGATGCCGTCCGGTGTGGCCACCGGCTCCGAATGCCCGCTGAGACGTGTTCACGATTCCTCGAGTACCTTTAGATGGTCGAATTATTCACACCCCCTCACCATAGCCAACCACAAGGAGCGCTGCATGCAAACTCTGACCCTGCGTGTGGGAGAAGCGCGCGCATGACGCAACCCAGCGTCGCAGTCGTCGGCGCGGGCATCTCCGGACTGACCGCGGCCTACCTGCTCCGGGAGAGCCACCGGGTCACCGTCTATGAGGTCGAGCCGCGGCTCGGGGGGCACACGCACACTCACGACGTGACCGATGCCGAGGGTGCCGGGCACGCCGTCGACACCGGCTTCATCGTGCACAACGACCGCACCTACCCGTTGCTGCGGGCGCTGTTCGCCGAGCTGGGCATTGAGGTGCGCCCCACCGAGATGAGCATGAGCATCTCCTGCGCCGGCTGCGGGCTGGAGTATGCCGGGGGGCGGGGAGCCAAGGGGATCCTGGCCAAGCCCGCACAGCTGCGCGACCTGCGCTTCCCGCGGATGCTGAGTGCGGTCACGCGCTTCAACCGCAGCGCCCGGCGCTACCTGCAGCAGACTCCGGAGTCCGACCTGACCTCGCTGGGCGACTGGCTCGGCGAGCGCGGCTTCGACGACTACTTCGTGCAGCACTATGCGGTGCCGGTCGTCTCCTGCGTGTGGAGCTCCGGCCACGCAACCGCGCTGCGCTACCCCGCCCGCTACCTCTTCCGCTTCCTCGAGCACCACGGGCTGCTGCAGCTGAGCGACAGCCCCCAGTGGTTCACCGTGGTCGGCGGATCGCGCACGTATGTCGACGCGATCGCCGCCCGGCTGCCCGACGTGCGCACCGGCGACCCGGTGGTGCAGGTCAGCCGAGACACCTCAAGGGGCGGGCCGGTCACCGTACGCACTGCAGGCGGCTCACTCGAAACCTACGATCAGATCGTGCTGGCCACTCACGCCGACCAAGCCCTGGCTATGCTCGCCGACCCCACCGCCGACGAGAAGCGCGTGCTGGGGAGCTTCGGCTACTCGGTCAACCCGACCCTCCTGCATACCGACTCCTCCCTGCTGCCCACCGCGCCGCGGGCTCGCTCATCGTGGAACTACGCGATGGCCGACTGCGCCGAGTCCGCCGCCGGGGCCCGGGTGAGCTACTGGATGAACCGGCTGCAGGGGCATGAGTCGGCGCAGGACCTGGTGGTCACACTCAACGACAGCGGGCGGGTCGACCCCGCCCTCGTCCTGGCCCGGATGAGCTACACCCACCCCGAGTACACGCCGGAGTCGGTGGCCGCCCAGGCCGAGCTGCCGGGGCTGGGCAGCCCCAACACGGCCTACGCCGGCGCCTACCACGGCTGGGGCTTCCACGAGGACGGCTGCCGCTCCGGGCACGCCGCCGCGGACTGGACAGCACGGCATACCCCTGCCCGCGCGAGCGGCGCAGAGACGTCGGTATGACGACACTCGCCCTCCCGGAGCTGCCCGCCCTGGTCCCCGGCACCGTCCGGCACCAGCGCCGCGGCCCGATCGAGCACGGCCTGCGACACGCCGTCTACCAGTGGCTGGTCGACCTGGACGACCTGCCCCGACTGCGCCGCCCGCTGCGCTGGGTCGCGGGCTTCCGCGCCGATGACCACCTGGGTGACCCGGAGCGCAGCATCCGGGACAACGTGCTGGCCTTCGCCCGGGCGCAGGGGGTCGACCTGGCGGACGACACCAGGGTGTTGATGCTGGCCAACGCCCGCGTGCTCGGCTACGTCTTCAACCCGCTGAGCGTGCACTGGTGCCTGGACCCCCGGACGGGGGCGACGCGCTGCGTGGTGGCCGAGGTGCACAACACCTACGGCGAGCGGCACCCCTACCTGCTGCAGCCGGACGCGCGCGGCTCGGCGAGCACCGACAAGGACTTCTACGTCTCGCCGTTCTACGACGTGAGCGGAAGCTACCGGCTCACGTTCCGGTTGACCCAGGAGAGGGTGGCTGTCTCGGTGAACTTGCACCGGGGCGGTGACACGGGGGGGGCACCTGACTTCACCGCCTCGTTCGCCGGGGCGCCGGCACGGGTGACCGCACGGCGGCTGTCGAGGCTCGTGCTCCGGCACCCGCTCATGTCCCAGCAGGTCAGCCTGCTGATCCGCGCCCACGGTCTGTGGCTGTGGGCCCGCCGCCTGCCGGTCCAGACCCGCCCGTCCCACCAGCCGCCCGAAGGATCGTGATGACCCAGTCCCAGATCAGCACCACCTCGATGGACGAGCCGGTGGAGATCATGCCTGCCGTGCGGCCGTCCCCGGTCCGTGGTGCCCTGGCGCGGCGGATCTTCGACTACGCCGCCGACCGGGTGCACGCCACGGTGCGGTGGCCGGACGGCACGGTCACCGGCGGGGGAAGTCACGACGTGGGCGCTCCGGTCTTCGAGATCGTCCGCCCCGACCAGCTCTTCGCCCGGTTGGCCCGCGACTACAAGATCGGCTTCGGCGAGGCCTACATGGCCGGCGACTGGAGGGCCGCCGACGGCCACGACCTGGCCGACGTGCTGGAGCCGTGGGCGGCCCGGCTGACCGAGCTGGTGCCCAAGGGGCTGCAGCGGCTGCGGGGGCTGGCCGACCTGAGCGCACCCCCCGTGCAGCGCAACAGCGTGGCGGGGTCGCGGTCCAACATCGAGGCGCACTACGACCTGTCCAACGAGCTGTTCAGCCGCTTCCTCGACCCGTCCCTGACCTACTCCGCCGCGCTGTTCGCGCAGCCCTCGTCGCCCTTCACCGGTGACCTGCAGGAGGCGCAGGAGCGCAAGCTGGACTCGGTGCTTGACCTGGCCGGTGTCCGGGTAGGCAGCCGGGTGTTGGAGATCGGCTCCGGCTGGGGGTCGCTGCTGCTGCGTGCTGCCAAGCGCGGCGCCCACGTCACCAGCATCACCCTGTCCTCGGAGCAGCTGGCGCTGGCCCAGCACCAGGTCGACGCGGCGGGGCTGTCCGAGCAGGTCGACCTGCGGTTACAGGACTACCGCGACGTACGCGGCCAGTTCGACGCGGTCGTGAGCATCGAGATGATCGAGGCCGTGGGCCGGGAGTACTGGCCGAACTACTTCGCGGCGATCGACGCGCTGCTGGCGCCGGGCGGCAAGGCTGCCATCCAGGCGATCACCATGGGGCATCGGCAGATGCTGGCCACCCAGCGCTCGCACTCCTGGATCCTGAAGTACATCTTCCCGGGGGGCATGCTGCCTTCGCTGCGCGCGATCGACGAGGCGCTGGACCGGCATACGGGGCTGGAGGTGACCCAGGACCTCAGCTTCGGCCCGCACTACGGCGAGACGCTGCGGCGCTGGCGGCAGCGCTTCGAGGCCAACTGGGACGACATCCGGGTGCACGGCTTCGACGAGCGGTTCCGGCGGATGTGGGAGTTCTACCTCGGCTACTGCGAGGCCGGCTTCCGCAGCGAGTACATCGGCGTGCACCAGCTGCAGATGCGCCGCGCCTGAGCCTGCTCGCGGCCCGCATACCACCGGCCAGATCGTGCACCTGACCGATCCAGCCGGAGCACTCCCGCATACCTCACCGGCCAGATCGTGCACCTGACCGATCCAGCCGACCGAGCTCACCTCGCTCTGCGGCCGGGCCGACCCGGGAAGTGTCGGTCGAACAGGGGCGACGGCGTCGGATCGGACAGCTCCATCCCCTGCCCCCGCAGCGCCGAGACCACCCGGTCCACCGTCTCCCGAGGGGAGGTGTAAACATCGGTCGCTCGGCAGACGACCAGCCGCCAGCCCAGCCCGTCGAGGGACTCTCGACGACCCAGGTCGTGACCCCATTGACGCTCGTCCTCGGCGTGCTGCCGCCCGTCGTACTCCACCGCCACGCACCACTCGGCGAACGCGAGATCCAGCCGGTAGACCACCTGGCCGTCATCGTTGCGGATGCTGAAGTTGACCTGCGGCTCGGGCAGTCCGGCGAAGACCAGCAAGAGGCGCAGCCGGGTCTCCATAGGTGAGTCCACAGCTGCCCGGACCAGCGTCGCGGCGTGCCGCGCCCGCACCGCCCCCGGCCCGTGCCACGCCTTCGCTGCCGCTTGCACCTCGCCAACCGTGAATCGGCCGGCCTTGACCAGTGAGTCTCCGAGGACGACCAGGTCGACCAGGTCGAGCTCACGGGCGAGCTCCACGAAGGTAGTTGGCGGGTCGGTCAGCCGCACCCTCCCATGCGTCACGACTCCGACCTTCCGCGACCGGACATGTGGGCGTATGCCGCGGCGCTTGGGCCGGTGCCTGGCCTCAGGCACCGAGACGTGCACGTCACAGCCGTCCGGCACGATGCCACCCCAGATGCGCGCGGCGGTGTGGTGGCTGATGACCGCGCTGTAGTGACAGAGCAGCAGTGCGGCCTCAGCACGGACAAGCACCGTGACGTGCAGGGCCGCCGCGACCCGGATCGAGGGGAAGACGGACTGGAACGACGGTCCGTCCAGCCGGTGCTTCTTCACCCCGGCCCGGACAGCGTCCCGACGCCGGAAGGCCGTGCCAGGTGGGTCTGGGGTTCGGCTCATGGCCCCTACCGTCCCGCACATCGCCGCCGGCCCTTCCCCGTCATCCACAGGCACCGGCCCAATCGTGCAGTTGACCGATCCAGCCGACGCGGCCCCGCATACCCCACCGGCCCAATCGTGCAGTTGACCGATCCAGCCGGACGGGCTTGACGTCAGCGACGGGTCAACAGTGCCACGGTGTCCAACGCCGGCCGGTCCGCGCCTGGCACCTCACGTTGTCTGATCTCGCACGTCTCCACGCGGACCGGCAGCTCCGCCACCACCGCCTCGACCTCGTCGGGATCGAAGAGCAGATTGCGTTGCTGCGGCCCACCCACGCCGTCGGTCAGGTTGCGGCCCGCATGCCCGATCAGCAGCACCGAACCACCCGGTCGAGTGCGCTCGAGCGCAGCCAAGACCGCGCGCGCCCACTCCTGCGGCACCAGGTGGAGATAGCACTGCACCACGAGGTCGTATGCCGTGTGCCCGGCCGGTGTCGCAGCGTCCGTGGCGTCGGCGACCCAGGCACGCAGACGTCCCTCGACGTGCTCACTCCGGTCCTGCGCCCAAGCGCGCATCCGCTCCACGGCGACCGGGGAGAAGTCTGTGGCGTCGACGGTCCAACCCTGTTCGGCAAGCCAGATCGCGTTGCGGCCCTCGCCGGCTCCCATGTCGAGTGCTCTCCCGACCGACAGCGCGGGCGCGATGCCGGCCACCCATTGGTTGGGCTCGGCCGGCCAGACTCGCTCCGACCCCGCATACCGCTGGTCCCAGTCAGCAGCCTCCATGACCCGAGACTCTCCTCACGGCATCCTGGGCAGGGAGCCCGCTGCGGGGTCGCATCTGTCACCCACCAGTCTGCACACCACCACGTCCACTGCGGCATGCAGAGCCTCCGACGTGGCACCCGCGTCGAGCTGGTCGCGCACGAGACCCGGGGCCAGTGCGGCCAGCAGCAGGTCGGCCCAGTAGTCGGCGTCGGGCACCCGCTGCGGACCCAGCGCCACGCAGAGTGTGCGCAGGTGCAGGTGCCAGGTGCGGTAGGGCTCGCCGGAGCCACGACCGGCGGGGTCCAGGGCGAGCCGCAGATCGAGATCCGCGATGGTGCGGTCCAGGTGCGCATGCACGAAGGCCTGTATCCGGCGGGCCGGGTCGGCCGTGCCCGCCGACCCGGGCCCGAGCGGTGCGGGACCTTGGATGAACTCGCGTTGGAACGCCTGCTCCCCCTCGTCCAGGACAGCAAGCAGCAGCCCGTGCCGGTCACTGAACCGCCGGTAGACCGTGCCCACGCCAACTCCCGCCCGCCGGGCGACGTCCTGCATGGACACTTCACCGGGGGCTTCGGTGAGCAGGTCACGGGCGGCTCGCAGGATGGTGGCCCGGTTGCGTGCGGCGTCGACCCGCTCAGGTGTCGAAGCGCCGAGCACGGTCAGCGGGGCGGGCTCGTCAGTCATCGGCGTCCTCCGGTCGGTGCCTCGTCGCGTCGGCACGCCACGAGCCTACCGAGGACCCACCAAGAAACGGAGCGTGCTCCGGTTGTCTGCAGATCGGCCCGCTCACGCAGGTTCGGGATCCAGCCGACGCTGGTCACGCCGGCAGGTCGAGCGTGCCCCGCACCAGCACGTGCGCCTGCCCTCCGATCCACAGGTCGTCGCTGTCCTGGGTGACGTGCACACGCCCCGCCCGGCCCAGGACGGTCCCCTGGGAGACGAGGTATGCCGCGGGCGCCAGCCCCGCACCGACCAGCCAGACGGCGAGGCCCGCGTTGAGGCTGCCGGTCACCGGATCCTCGGGGACCCCCAGGTCGGGGCAGAACGCGCGCACCTCGTAGTCCGCGGCACCGGGCGCGCCGCCCGCGGGATAGGGCCCGATCACGCCGACCTCGGTCTCCTCCAGGGCCTCCAGCGCCGCGAAGTCGGGACGCAGGCCCAGCACCGTCTCGGCATCGCGCAACAGCACGCCAAGCCAGTGCGGCCCGTTGTCCACCCAGCTCGCGGCGACCACCTCGTCGGGGGTGATCCCCAGGGCGCGCGCCGCCGCCTCGAGCAGCTGGTCCTCCGGGGCGCCGGAGCGGGTCAGCGGCGGTGCTGCGAAGGCCAGTCGGTCCGCCTCGAGCCGCACCCGGATCAACCCCGCGGCGCACTCCTGGACCACGACCCCCTGCGCTCGGGGCTCACCGCCGGCGTCCAGCCATGCCTGGGCGCTGCCCAGCGTCGGGTGCCCGGCGAAGGGCAGCTCGCCACCCGGGGTGAAGATGCGCAGCCGGTAGTCCGCCCCGGGGTCCTGCGGTGGCAGCAGGAAGGTCGTCTCCGACAGGTTGGTCCAGCGGGCAAAGCGCTGCATCGTCTCGGTGCTCCACGGATCGCTGCCCGCCGGATCGCTGCCCGACGGAACGCTGTCCGCGAGGTCACCACCCCTCACCCCGCCGTCGCTGAGGTGCACCACGGCCACCGGGTTGCCCCGGCAAGCGCTCTCGGCGAAGACGTCGACCTGTCTGAACGGCACCGTCGGCATACGCCCACCGTAGCCACCACCGACGTGTCAGGATCGGGCCATGCCCACCGGTGCCACGACATACCCCTCCCGGGAGCAGATCCAGCGGGCTCGCGCCCGCATCGAGGGCCATGTGCGCAGGACTCCCGTCGTCGAGGTGCAGCACGACGGCCACCCGTTCACCCTCAAGCTGGAGCTGTTGCAGCACACCGGGTCGTTCAAGCCGCGCGGCGCGTTCAACTCGGTGCTCTCGGCCTCCGAGCGCCCCGACGTCCTGGTGGCAGCCTCGGGCGGCAACCACGGGCTCGCGGTCGCCCACGTCGGGCGGGCCCTGGGCATCCCGGCCGAGATCTTCGTGCCGCGGACCGCGCCGGAGATCAAGGTGGCCCGGCTGCGGTCCCTGGGCGCCCGGGTGCACCAGGTCGGCGAGGGCTACGCCGAGGCGCTGCAGGCCAGCCGGGAGGTGGCGCAGCAGCCCGGCGCGCTGTCGGTGCACGCCTACGACAGCCTGCCCACGGTCACCGGCCAGGGCACGGTCGGCGCCGAGCTGGCGGAGCAGGTGCCCAGCGACACGGTGCTCGTCGCGGTGGGTGGTGGCGGGCTGATCGGTGGGGTGACCTCCTGGTATACCGGGTCCGTCCGGGTGGTCGCGGTGGAGCCGCACGGCTGCCCGACCCTGCACGCAGCCCTGGCCGCCGGGTGGCCGGTGCCGACCAGCCCGTCGGGTCTGGCCGCCGACAGTCTCGGGGCGTCGGTGATCGGCGACATCGGCCTCGCGGCCGCACAGGACACCGGGGTGCAGTCGCTGCTCGTGGGCGATGACGACATCCGGGCCGCCCGGCAGTGGCTGTGGCGGGAGACCAGGGTCGCCGCCGAGGCGGGCGGGGCCACGGCGCTGGCCGCGGTGCTCTCGGGTGCCTACCGACCCGAGCCGGGCGAGCGGGTCAGCGTGATCGTCTGCGGGGGCAACGCCGACCCCGGCGACCTGTCGGCGGAGCCCGATCGGTGAGCGCCGACCAGCCGACCGGTCGCTACACCCCGTTCGCCCGGGTCTATGACCTGCTCTCCCTGGAGTGGGCGGTCTACCGCACCGGCCGGGTCGCCGCGATCGGGGCGATGCGGCTGCGAACCGGCCAGTGCGTGCTCGACGTGGGCTGCGGGACCGGACTCAGCATGCCGTGGCTCGCCGCCGCCGTGGGGCCGACCGGCCACGTGATCGGTGTCGACGCCAGTCCCGCCATGCTGCGTCGCGCGGGCCGGCGTCGGCTGGTCGCTCCCCGCACCCTGGTGCGGGCTGACGCCACCAGTCTGCGAGCCGAGAACATCCTCGCCCCGCACGAGGCGACCGGCCCGGACACCGTGCCGCCCCCGCAGGCGGCGCTGTTCTGCTACGCCCTGTCCCTGATGCGCCCGTGGGAGGACGCCTGGCGATCGGTGACCCGCCTCCTGGCTCCCGGCTCTCGGGTGGCCGTGGTGGACGTCGCCCTGCCAGGACGGGGCGGACTGCTGGCCCGAACGGCGGCGAAGACGGCCGCCTCCATCGGCGGCGCCGACCCGGACGCACACCCCTGGCGAGCCCTGGAGCGCGAGTGCGAGCAGGTGCGGCACCACGAGCGGTGGGGCGGGCACGTGCAGGTCTGGTCCGGCACGCTGCGCGCCTGAAGCCGCTCAGGCGAAGGTCGACGCGGCGACGAGCCACGCCGTGAGCATCCCGACGCCGAGCAGCAGCCACGCTTCGACCACGGTGGAACGGCGCAGCTCGTGGGCCGCTGCGTCCGCGCGCTCGGCGTCGCCAGAGGCCAGGTGCGGCACGACGTTGAGGTGGTGGTGCGCACCGTAGCCGGCGACCACGACCACCACCGCGACCTTGGCCAGCAGCAGCAGACCCCAGGTGCTGGCCCACAGCTGCGACGGCTGCTCCAGGATCGTCACGGTCAGCGCGACCCCGGCGGCCCCCACGATCGCGACCGATGCACCGGCGATCACCGAGAACCGGGCCCCCAGGATCGCGGCGTCAAGGTCCCGTCCCTTGCGGCGGCGCCGTCCCAGCACCAACGACACAAAGACGACCCCGCCGAGCCACACCGCTCCGGCGACCAGGTGTGAGACGTCGGCCACCAGCACCAGCCAGCGTGGCTCGGCCGTGCTGCTGTGCCCGCCCAGCACGTGCCCGGCGCCGGCCAGCAGCGTGCCGACCCAGGCAGCGGCCGAGGTCAGCACGCCACCCCAGGCGCCGAGCGCGATCAGCAGCCCACCGCCCAGCTGCAGCGCGAACACCCAGAAGGTCGACCCGATCAGAGCGTCAGCGATGCCGTCCCGGCTCAGCGCGGCAGCCCAGTCCCCCTGGGTGATCACGGCCGACCGGGCGAGCAGGCGCACCGTCACGCCGGCGACGACGGCCACCCCGGCCCAACGCACGATTCGCAGCACCGCACGGGTGTCTTCCCCTCCGCGTAGCACCATGGCCAGGAAGGCCAGCCCACCGGCCGCCACCAGCAGCCCGGTCAACGCGACGCCGGCCCCGCTCCGCGCCTCGACCGTCTCCAACTCGAAGTCGTCGCGGGCACCACTGTCCACGCCGCTCCCGGCGCTGCCGCCCTCAGCGCTGCCTGAACCGCGCTCGGCTGCTGCCGCGGCGCCGTCACCGGGGTCGGTCGAGGCGCTCGCCGCTCCATCTCCCGGCTTCACCGTGAACGCGAACTCCCCCGACAGCGGGTGCCCGTCTTGCGCCGCGACGGTCCACTCCACCTGATAGTCGCCCGGGCCAAGCGGCTCGGCCGCCGTGGCGGTCCAGACCGCGTCCTCCTGCGAGCCGGCGACCTCCGCCTCGACCGACCCCGAGGGACCGGAGAGGCTGATCCCGTCCCCGATCAGGCTGACCGGCCGGGTGTAGGTCAGCACCACGACGTCGACGTCCTCGCCCAGCACGGCACTGTCGGCCGGAGTGGTGGACTCCAGCTCGGTGTGCGCCGACGCCGGGAGGGCGACGGACAGCAGCCACCCCACCAACAGAGCAGCCAGGAGGGCGCGCCAAGGCAGGTCACTTCGCATGGCAAGGAGTTCGCTGCCGCTCCGGTCTTCGGATCGGCCTCAGCGGGCCGTGAGCCACATCGCCTGGTATGGGCGCAGCCTCAGGTCGCCGTGCTCGGTCACCGCCGGAGCATTGCCGGTCAGGTGATCGAACATCGCGTGCGGCTCCAGGCCCTGGGCCGCCACCCACCAGGTGGGGACGTGCTGGCGGTGCTCGCTCATGTTGTAGAGGCCGATCATCGCCCCGAGCGGGTGCAGCCGCACCACGCCCAGCACCGCCGGGACGGTGGTCGGCACCGGGTGTGCTGCCACACCGGCGTGCAGGTGAGGCAGTCGCGCTCGGGCCCGCACCATCGCCGCCAGCCCACGGCATACCCGGGCCGCGGGGCCGTCCAGCTGCTCAGCGAGCGTGTCGACCACCGACCAGTCCAGCGCAGGGCGGTGCGCCCACCGGTTGTCCCCGGCGTGCTCGGGGACGGTGTCCCAGTCGGGGTCGTTGAGGGTGGCGATCTCGTCGCCGGACCACAGCACCGGCACGCCGCCCCACCCCAGCACCAGGGCGTGCCCGACCAGGAGCCGCCCGATGGCGTCGTCGAGACGCCCTGGGTCCTGCGCCCGCAGAGCGGAGCCGACCCCGGCCAGGCTGGCCGCGGTGCCGCTGATCCGCGTGTCACCGGTCGTGGGGTTGTGCTGGAAGACCAGCCCGTCGGCCACCGAACCGTCGAACTCAGCGGAGTAGAAGCGGGACAGGAAGCCCCGGTGCTCGAAGCCGTTGAGCTGCACCGCCGCGGCATCGCCGTCATCGATGGCCCAGCCGATGTCATCGTGGCAGCGCAGGTAGGTGATCCACGCCGTCACCGAGGGAATCTGCGGGATCTGGGCCAGTGCGTGCGCCGCCAGCCGCACGTCGCGGGTGGCCAGCATCGACCAGATCTGGACCATGAGGCTGTTGTGATACGCGAGGTCGCTGACCTTGCCGTGCTGGACCCCCCGGCCCAGATAGTGCACGAGGTCACCCGGCCCGACGATCGCCTCGGCCTTGAAGACCAGCGCCGGCGCGGTGATCTTGGCCAGGGTGCGCAGGGCCTGGGTGAGCTGGTGCACCTCGGGCTGGTTCTGGCAGTTGGTGCCCTTGCGCTTCCAGATGAAGGCGACGGCGTCGAGGCGCAGCACCTCCACGCCCAGGTCGGCCAGGTGCAGCACCACGTCGGCCATCTCGGCAAGCACGTCGGGGTTGGCCCAGTTGAGGTCCCACTGGTAGTCGTTGAACGTGGTCCACACCCAGGACTGGGCAGCGTCGTCCCAGGTGAAGTTGCCGGGGGCGAAGTCGGGGAAGACCTCGGGCAGGGTCGCCTCGTAGGCGTCCGGCTCGGTCCGGTCCGGGTAGAGGTAGAAGTAGTCGCGGTAGCGCTGCTCCCCCCGCTGCGCCGCCTGCACCCACTCGTGCTCCAGCGCCACGTGGTTGAGGACCAGGTCGAGGCACAGGCTGATCCCGTGGGCACGCAGGGTGCTCGCCAGGTCGCGCAAGTCCTGCACGGTGCCGAGGTCCGGCCGGACCGAGCGGTAGTCCGTGACGGCATACCCGCCGTCGTTGGGGGGTTTCCGGGTGGCCAGCAGCGGCATCAGGTGCAGGTAGGTGACGCCCAGGTCACGCAGGTGGTCGACCCGCCGGGCCACGCCGCCCAGCCCGGTGCCGGGCGCGGCGTAGCGCTCGGCGTAGGCGGCATAGCCGAGCACCCCCGGCTGCTGGAACCAGTCGGGCTCCAGCAGTCGGCGCTCGTCGAGCAGGTGCAGCTCGTCGTCCCGGGCGGCGTATGCGGTGGCGGCCAGCTCCAGGACCCGGCCGGCGACGCCTGGTGGGTCCGGATAGACCTGCAGGCCCTCGAGCAGGTCGTCCCACCAGCGCCGGACCCGGAGCCAGAACGTCTGGCGGCGGTGCTCGGCCAGCGGCGCCAGGGCCGACTCGATCGTCGCCGCGTGGAGCGGTGACAGGTCGGTCGGGAGGTCCACCGGAGTGGAGATGACACTCACTCGGCCCATCAGACCACACCTGCGGGCGGGGGACGTCGTCCGCGGCGGTTCAGGAGGTGTCCGATGAGCAGCACGGCGGACCCCACCACGGTGATGGCCAGGTCGATCGGGCCGATCACGTCGCCGTGGTGCGCCGGGTCCCAGTAGCTGAGCGGGCTGCTGAACCGCACGGTCCACTCCAGCGGGAAGAGCAGCAGCGGGCCGTCGTCGTGGTGCACCACGATGTCCATGAGGGTATGCAGTGCGCACCCTCCCGCGAACGCCCGCAGCCCGGCTGACCACCGCCGGCGGGTCCGCCGGCCGAGGAGGTAGAGCGCGGCGATGACCAGCGGTGCGTGCAGCACGTTGTGGGCAGCGATCCAGACCGGTGAGGTGTAGAACAGCTCGTCGTAGACCAGGGCAAACGTCGTCGGCAGGCTCTGTCCGCGGACCAGGGGATAGCAGGCGAAGGCTCCGGCCGACATCAACGCGAGCCCGAGATCGGGCGCCAGTCCACCGGCGATGAACGCCCTCCGGGTCGCCCGGGTGCCGAGCAGACGTCGTGGCCGCCGGCCCCACGCGATCAGTGCGTGGGTGACGATGTGCGTCGTGGTGATCACGAGCGGGTCGCTGCATCGCGCGGGACCGGGGTGCTCGCCCCGGCGGGGTCCGCCTCGACCAGGCACCACGGGTCGGGCTCGACGGACAACCGCACCGGCTCCCCGAGTCGCACCGTGCGCCCGAGCGGCACCTCGCCCCGCACGGTGGTGCTGGCGACGGTGACCGTGGCCACCTGCCGAGCGCCCACCCAGCCGATGCTCGAGACGGTCCCCGCGATGAGGTGCCGCGGTGCCTGCGCGGCCGCCGACACCCTCGCCTGCCTCCCGGGGACACCGGGACCTGCCTCGTGCTCGCCGGGCAGGACGATCACGGACTCCTGCCGCAGCAGCAGGGTGGCCGGCGCCGGGGGCTCAGCCGGCGCCTGCAGATCGCGCCCGGTCCGAGCGCTCAGCGTCCCCAGCGCCGAGTGGTGCCGCCCGGCCACGAGGGTGCCGGTCACCTCGCTGAAACCGCCGAGCACCCGCGCCACCCCGAGTGTGGCCGGGGCGAGGTAGAGCTGCGCCAGGGTGTCCTCCTGCACGAGCCGGCCCTGCACGAGCACGGCCACCCGGTCGGCCAGCGCAGCCTCGGTCATGTCGTGGGTGACCATCACGATCGTCGGGCCGAGCGCGGCGCGGACCTCTCCCAGCAGCTCGTGCATGCTGGCGCGCAGCTCGGCGTCCAGGGCGCTGAACGGCTCGTCGAGCAGCAGCACCTCCGGCTCCGAGGCCAGCGCCCGGGCCAACGCCACCCGCTGCTCCTGGCCGCCGGAGAGCTCACGGGTGCGCCGCTGCGCCAGGTCCCCGAGGTGGACAAGGCTCAGGTAGCGCTGGGCGGACTCCCGCGCGCGGGCCCGGGGCACTCCCACCACCCGGGCCGCGAAGGCGACGTTGTCCAGGACGCTGAGGTGGGGAAACAGGTGCGGCTTCTGGAACATCATCGTCATCCCCCGGCGCTCCGGAGGACGCGCCCGCACGCTGTGCCCGGCGACCGCGACGTCGCCGTCGTCCGGGGTCAACAGTCCCGCGATCAACCGCAGCACCGTGGTCTTGCCCGAGCCGGACGGGCCGACCACCGCAGTCATGGCGCCCGGCTCGACACGCATGTCGACGCGCTCGAGCGTCGGTCGACCGGCACCCGGGTGGGCGAAGCTCAGCCCGGTCACCTCCAGGGCCGAGGTCATCGCAGCCCCGCCCCGACGCTGCGCCGGGCGAGCACCGCGCTCAGGCCGACCGTGGCCAGCAGGGGCAGCACGACCGCGAGGGAGAGCACGGCCACGAGAGGATCGCTGCCGGTGCCGGCCGCCGAGGAGGCCACCAGGACCGGGGCCGTGACCAGGCGCCCGCCGCCGATGACGACGGTGACGACATAGTCACTCCAGCCGACCAGGAAGGCCAGAGCGGCGGCCGCGCTCAGGGCCGGCGCGAGCGCGGGCAGGGTCACCGAGCGGATCGCCTGCCACCGGCTGGCCCCCAACATCCTGGCCTGGTCCTCGACCTGCGCGTCGAGCCCGGCGTAGGCGGAGCGCAGGACGTAGGTGGTGTAGGGCAGCGCAAACACGGTGAGCAGGACCACGACCGCCATCGTCTGCGGGATGCCCAGCCGTAGCAACACGACGTCCAGCCCCATCGCCAGGGCGAAGGGCGGCAGGGCCACCGGGGCCAGGATCAACGCCGCGGGTATGCCGAGGCGCCGCCCGATCCGCCAGCCCAGCGCCCGGCCGGCCAGCGCGCCCAGCGGGGTCGCGATCACGGCCACGACCAGCCCCAGGGCCGCCGAGCGGGCCAGGGCGGCCAGGATGCCCGCGTCCAGGGCCTGCGGCCAGCCGGTCAGCCCCCAGTCGGGCAGCACCCCACTGCCGCTCCCCACACTCGGCCACCGGTCGGCGAACGCCCACAGCAGGATCGGGACAAAGGGCAGGACGAACCACGCGACGAGCAGCGTCACGCCTGCTCCGCGCAGCAGCGTCCACGGCATACCCTCTCGTCTCACCGGGCCGCCCCCAGCCGACGCAGCACCATCGCGGCCAGGGCGGCGACCACGACGGCGACGGTGATCGTGCTCAAAGCCACGGCCGCGGCCTGGGGACGGTCGGCGAGGTCGATCGAGGTGAACAGCCGGTAGGCCAGCACCGGCAGCGGGTCGGGGTAGGCCCGGCCCAGCAGCCAGGCCACCTCGTAGGAGCCGAGGGTGTAGAGGAAGACGATGGTCGCGCCGGCCAGGGTGGCCGGGGCGGCCAGCGGCAGGGTGACCCGGCGCAACCGCTGGCCGGGCCCGGCGCCGAGCATTGCGGCGGCCTCGCTCAACGCCCGCAGCTGGGCACTCAGCGACGCGGCCACGACGAGCGCGATGAAGGCCGACTCCTTCCAGGCGAGCTCCAGCACGATCGCCACGGGCAACGACCCACCCACCAGCTCGGGCCAGGCGTCGGCGGGCACCCCCAGCCACCGGGGCAGCACTCCCCCGCCGGAGAGCAGCAGCCCGATCGAGGCCGCACCGATCAGGTGCGGCACCGGGAGCACCGTCGCGGTGAGTGCGCCGAGCAGGCGCCGGGTGGCGCCGGCGTGCGCGAGCAGCAGGGCTGCGGGGACGCCGACCAGCACGGCCAGCACCGTCGATGCGGTGGCGATGAGCAGAGACTCACCGGCGCCGAGGAGCAGCTCACCCCGCACCTGCCCGAACGCCGCCCCGGTCAGCGTGGGCTCCCCGACCAGCGGGAGCAGACCGAGCGAGGTCAGCGCCATCGAGGACAGGGCCACGCCCAGGACCACCAGCACCAGGACCACGGCCGGCGCCAGCAGCGCGCCCCCACTCCTTGACCCGGTCCTGGCTCCCCCACCCCCCATGGCCGTACGCGACCCCGTGGCCGGCGCCCGTCGGGTCGTCGTCACCGGCCTGCGAGCAGCGCCTCGCGCCACCCGTCGTCGAGCTCCGGCACCCACTCGGCGGACAGCTCGGGGTCGGCACCCTCGGACAGCTCCTCGTAGGGCGGCACGACGGGGGAGGCCGGCAGCGCCTCGAACAGTGCCCGGTCCGAGTCCTCGAGCCGGTCCAGGTCGAGCACCGTGAACTGCCCCCAGACGTCCGGGTCGGCCTTGGCGGCCTGCTGCTGCGGCGACAGGGCCAGGTCGGCCACCACGGCGGCGCCGGCGGCCTGCCCGGAGGATGCGGGGATGGCCAGGAAGCTGGCGTTGCCGATGGTGCCCTCCTCGAGGGTGAGCACGCGGGTGGTCTGCGGGAACGTGCCCTGCGCGACCAGGTCGGTCAGGGTGGCCGGGCCGTAGGTCATGGTGAAGTCGACCTCCCCGTCGATGAACAGCTGGTCCAGGGCCGCGAGGTCTCGCGGATAGGTGCGCCCCTCGCGCCACAGTGCCGGAGCGACCTCCTCCAGGGCCGACCACAACGGCGGGGTGACCTCGTCGTAGGCCTCCTGGCTGAAGGTCGCCGGGACCTCCTGCGGCCCGCCGGCCACGGCATACAGCGCCTGCCGGACGAAGACCGAGCCGGTGAAGTCCGGCGGTGCCGGATAGGTGAACCGGCCCGGATGCTGCTGGGCCCAGTCGAGCAGCTCCTCGACGGTCCTCGGCGGCTCGGGCACGCGGGCGCTGTCGTAGACCAGGGTGAACTGGGCCTTGTGCCACGGCGACTCGCAGTCGGCGACGTCGGTGCCGAAGTCGGAGGTCAGCAGCGGGTCGTCAGGGTCGGTCAGCTCGCCGTTCGGCAGCACGTCGGTCCAGCCACAGAGCCAGGCGTCTGCCCGCTTGCCGGTGGCGAAGTTGTCGCCGTTGACCCAGACCAGGTCGACCTCACCGTCCTCGACCTGCGCCTGGGTCTCGGACAGCACCCGGGTCAGCGCGTCCCCGGTGTCGGCCACAGGCACCCGGCGCAGGGTCACCCCGAGCTCGGCGGCGGCGGGGATGAGCACGTCGTCGACATAGGCGTTGCCCTGCGGGTCACCACCCCACATCCACAGCGACACGCTCTGACCATCCGCCTCGGCAAGCACCTGATCCCAGGAGTCGGGCAGCTCGGCGGCGTTCTGCGCGCTCGGCGCGGCGCACGCCGACAACGCCAGGGTCAGCGCCGAGGCAACCGTGGCAGCGAGCAGCACGGCGGGGCGATGAGGGACACGGCGAAGCGGCATGGGGACCTCTCGGCGGGGGACGTTGCCTCGGGAACACCGTAGGCATCCCACCGCCTTCCCTGCCCGACGACCGTTGTGCGCGCGACCTGGGCCTTCCCTGCCCGACGACCGTTGTGCGCGCGACCTGGGCCTTCGCAGGGCGCGGTGGCGCGCACAACGGTCATCCGGTCGACGACACTGGCCGGTGAGACTGCGACCGGTGAGGAGGAGTGCCCATGCTGGACCACGCCGCCCGGCGCGTGCTCGACCCAGGACTGCGGCGGGTCGCGGCCGCGATCGACCGGCCGTGGGTGACACCCGACCGACTCACGCTGCTGGGACTGGCGGTGGGGCTGGGCAGTGCGGCCGCCGCCGCGGCGGCGTGGTGGCTGCCGGCGCTGCTGCTGTGGCTGGCCAACCGGGTCCTCGACGGTCTGGACGGACCGTTGGCCCGACGCCGCACCGGCGCTTCGAAGAGCGTGGGGGCATCCGAGGCCGGGGGGTTCTTGGACATCGCCTGCGACTTCACGGTCTACGGCGCCACGGTCGTGGGCGTGGCGCTCGGCACGGTGAGCACGTTCGGGGCCGACTGGCGACCGTTCGCCCTGGTGCTGCTGGCGTACTACATCAACGGGTCCGCGTTCCTGGCTTTCTCCTCCATCGCCGAGCGCACCGGGCGCCGCATCGACGACGGCCGCTCGCTGAGCTTCATCGGCGGGCTGGCGGAGGGCACCGAGACGGTGCTCGTGCACTCGCTGTGGTTGATCCTGCCGCAGTATGCCGACAAGATCGCCCTGGTCTGGGCTGCGGTCGTGGCGGTGAGCGCCACGCAGCGGATCGTCGGCGGCTACCGCGCGCTGCGCTGAACAACCCCACCGGATGACGGTGACATAGGTGTCGCCAGAGCGTCAGCTACGTCACAATCATTGGTGTGGACCCGGCCTTCCGATGGCTAACCCTGACCGGTCAACCTCCGTGCCGATCCGGACGTCTTCGCCGTGCAGGACGTCGTGGGTGACGAGGCGCTGATCGTGGCGCACCAGCCGGCACCTGACCTTCCGCTGTGGGGGCGGCGTCGACCACGCCGCCGGGCTGCTGCGAGTGACCACCGCGGTGTGGCTGCACGGTCGGCGCGGACGGATCTACTTCGCGCCGGTTTCGGTGCTGCACGACCCGGTCACCCGCGCCATGATGCGCCGGGCCGTCCGCGTCGGCAGCCGCCTGCCCTCAGCGGCTGACCCACCAACGGCGGGCGCCGACGACGACGCGCAGCCCGGCCCGCACGACAGGCTGGGTCAGCGACCTTTTTGCATCGGCGACCGCGGCGTTCCACGGTCCGTCGTTGAAGGTCGGGTAGGGGTGGATCACCCCGACCAGGTCGCGGGTGCGCAGCCCCTTGCTCACAGCAAGCGTCAGCTCCCCGAGGCTCTCCCCCGCCCTCGGCCCGACGACCGTGGCGCCGCGGATGCGGCCCTTGGCGTCGATTGCCAGCCGGCTCACCCCGGCCGTCTCCGCCTCAGCGACCGCCCGGTCGAGGTCGTCGTGTCGAACCTCCTGCAGTCGCAGCCCGTCGCCGAGCGGGTCGGTCGGCTCCCCCACCGAGGCCACCTCGGGGTGGGTGTAGGTGACTCGCGGGATCGCGCTCAGATCCACCGTGCGAGGCAGCCCCAGCACGGCGTTGCTCGCCGCCAGGCTGCCGTGCACACCGGCAGTGTGCGTGAACTGTGGGTGACCGGTCAGGTCCCCCGCGGCCCAGATCCGCTTGTTAGTGGTGCGCAGGTGGTCATCGACCGTCAGGTAGCCGCCCTTGCCGACCTCAACGCCGGCGGACTCCAGCCCGAGGTCGGAGGTGCGTGGGGAGCGCCCGACGGCGACCACCAGCCGCCCGAACGGCACCCGCGTGTCGTCCGCGAGCACCAAGGTGCCCCCGGTCTCGGCGCCCGACTCGACCCGCGCCACCGGCTGACCGGTCAGCACCCGCACACCGTCGTCGGCGAGCGCAGCGGCGACCAGCGCGGCTGCATACTCGTCCTCCCGCGACATGATCCGGGGCAGCCCCTCGACGACGGTGACACTCGACCCGAGCCGGGCGAACGCCTGCCCCAGCTCGACGCCGATGCTGCCGCCGCCGAGGACCACCAGGTCATCCGGCAGCTCGGTCAGGTCCCAGATCGTCTCGCTGGTCAGGTATGCCGTCTCGCGCAGTCCCGGAATCGGTGGCACCGCGGGGGCCGCGCCCGTCGCGATCAGCGCCTGGCGGAAGGCGATCGACTGCCCGTCGACCTCCACGGTGCTCGCCCCGGTGAAGACGGCCTCGCCGGTCAGCACCTCCACCCCGGCTTCGCGCAGCGCCTCCGGGGAGTCGATGGGCGCAATGTGGGCGATTGCCCCGTGCACGTGCTGCATCACCCGGGCGAAGTCGACCCGGACCTCGCTCACGTCGACCCCGAACCGGCCCGCGGTGCGCGCGTTCGCGGCGGCCGCAGCGGCCGCGAGCAGCGCCTTGGACGGCACGCACCCGGTCCACAGGCAGTCCCCGCCGGGTCGCTCCCGCTCGATCAGCAGGACCCGCGCACCGAGCTGGGCGGCGGTCTTGGCCCCGACGATGCCGGCCGTGCCACCACCGACCACGACCAGGTCCCACCCTGCCTCCGGCGGGATCTGCTCGCGGGACGCCGCGCTGGAGTCGACCACATCTGGCCGGGTCGCCGTGGTCATGGCCGATCCTGTCGGCTCAGCTCGTCGACCACGCCCCGCAGGCGCGCCAGGCTGTCCTCGTCGACCGCCGCGGACCACGAGCTCAGCGCACCGCGCAGGGCCTGGTGCTCGGCGGTGAGCTGCTGGCACCGTTCGCAGACCGCGAGATGGGCCTCCAGGCGGGCGACCTCCTCCGGCGGCAGCGGGGCGCAGGGGTCGGCGTCGAGGTAGCGCTGGATGCGGAGGGCGGACCAATGACAGGTCAGCAGATCGCGAAGGGACATCCTCATCGAGGTCCTCCCGAAATGAGCGTCTGCGGTCCGAGACGCTTGCGGACCCGGTCGCGGGCTCTGCTCAGCCGCGACATGACCGTCCCGACCGGGATGCCCAGGGTCGCGGCTGCCTCGGCATAGCTGAGGTCCTGCACGTCGACCAGCAGCAGGACCGCGCGAAACCTCGGGTCCAGCTCGGCGACGGCATCGCGCAACCGGTGGTCCAACGCGGCGTCCAGGACGGTGTCCTCCGCGCTGGCCTGCCGGTTGGCGCCGAAGGCCGGTCTCGGGTCACCGAGCGCGTCCCAGTCGGCGAGCGTGTCGGGCCGTCGCCGGCGGTGCATGTTGAGGTGGGTGTGCCGCACGATGGTGAGCAGCCAGGCACGCGGGTGCCGCCCGTCGAAGCGGCCGAGGGCCTTGAAGGCGCGCAGGACCGACTCCTGCACCAGGTCCTCGGCGTCGGCTCGTCGGCCGGTCAGTGACATCGCCACGCGCAACATCACCTCCAGCTCGGGCTCCACGTGCTCGGCGAACGCGACCGCCCGGGTGTCCGCGGGCGGCGCACTCGGCGGGGTCACCTGCTCGGAACCCGGTGTGGGCTCCTCGCGCTTCCCGGTCATCTCAGGAGGCGAATGACCAGAGCGCCGCCGTGCTCGGCAGGGCCAGCGCCAGCACCACCAACCAGGCGATCCAGCGCTGGCGCCGGGCTCGGCGATCGAACCACGCGTCGTCGGTGCCGTCCGTCATCTGAGCCGCTCCTTGGCCTCGGGTCCTGCCGCAACCCTACGCACCGCCGACGCCCGGGGGAACAGCACGCGGTCGACGACGGGTTGTCCGGTCATGGACGAGAGAGCGGCGTGAGGCACGAGCGTCCCGGGTGCCGGCTGCTGTTGGTCGGGGCCGGTCACGCGCACCTGCACCTGGTCGTCCGGGCTCGGGAGCTGGTCGATGCCGGGTATGCCGTGCAGCTGCTAGCGCCGCCGACGTTCAGCTACAGCGGGGTGGCCTCGGCCTGCGCCACCGGTGCGCTGCCCGCCGATGCCGGGACGGTCGATGTCGCAGCCCTCGCCGCCGGGCACCCGGTGACGCACCACATCGGCGAGCTCGCACAGCTCGACCTGCCCGGCCGCCGGGCCCGCACCAGCGACGGCGCCTGGCTGCACTGGGACGTGCTGTCGCTCAACATCGGCAGCGTGGCCTCCGCCGAGAGCCTCGAGGTGGATCCCGAGGTGTTGAGGATCAAGCCACTGGAGAGCCTGGGGGACCTCCGGCTCCGGGTCGCCGACCGGCGCCACCAGATGGGTGACCACACAGGCGATGTCGACGCCGAGGTCGCCGCAGCCCGGGTCACCCTCGTCGGAGGCGGCCCCTCCGGGCTGGAGCTCGCGGGCAACCTGAGCGCCCAGGGACGCACCCGGGTCACGATCCTGGAGGCCGGGGCCACCCTCGACCCGCAGCTCCCGGCCCGTGCTCGTCGCCGGGCGCGCAGGATGCTGCGCTCCCGCGGGGTGCGGGTGCACACCGGGACGCGCGTCGTCCGGCTCGGGCAGCGGGATGTCACGCTGGCCGACGACCGCACCCTCGCGCACGACGTCGCCGTGTTGGCGACGGGTCTGGTGAGCCCACCCCTGGGGCAGCGGATCGGCCTCGGCGGACCGGACGGCATACCCGTTCGGGCCACGCTGCAGCACCGTGACCATGACGACGTCTACGCCGTGGGCGACTGCGCCGACTTCCTGCCCCGGCCGCTGGCGCGGATCGGCGTCCACGGGGTGCGACAGGGGCCGGTGCTGCTGGGCAGTCTGCTGGCCCGAGCGGCGGGCGAGGCGCTCCCCGAGTACGTGCCGCAACGGCACGCTCTGCAGATCCTCGACCTCGGCGGCGGTCTCGGGCTGGCTGTCCGCGGTCGGTGGTGGTGGCAGGGTCGCTTGGCGCTGCACCTGAAACGGTGGATCGACCGCCGCTGGTTGCGGACCTATCAGCGAGCTTGACGTCATCGCTCGGTGAGTATCCGTATATCTAGTCACAAAGCTAGAGAAGGGGGTCAGGTGACCTCGCGGGGCGCCGCGTCCGCATCGGCACCGCCGAGGTCGCGCTGCATCCAGGCGACGTCGCGCCACGCCCCATCCTTGTAGCCGACCCTGGCGAAGGTGCCGATCGGCTCGAACTCCAGCGCGGTATGCGTGGCGATGCTCGCTTCGTTGGGCAGGGTCATGCCCGCCACGGCGGTGCGGTAGCCCCGCTGCGCCAACCGGTCGAGCAGAGCTTGATAGAGCATGTGGCCGATCCCGCGACCGTGCCGGGTGCGGTCGAGGTAGACGCTGGTCTCGCAGGACCACCGGTAGGCCGCCCGCGGGCGGTGGGCCACGGCATACGCGTAGCCAAGAATGATCTCGTCCTCATCGACGACCAGCCAGGCGTGCGAGTGCTGCGCTGCGGCGATGCGCTCGGTGAAGTCGGCACTGCTGGGCGGCTCCAGCTCGAAGGTGATGCAGGTGTCGCGGACGTAGGGCGCATAGATGGCGGCACAAGCCCCGGCGTCTCCCGGGGTGGCATCGCGCACGATCACCCGGCCGAGTCTGTCACCTGCCGCCACCTCGACGGGTTGCCCGGCACGCTGGAGCTGGGGGCGGCTACCTCGTTCTCATGAACGGCGAGTCCATGTTCTTCTGAGACAACCCACGACCGTGCGGGCCGTGGCGAGCGAGCCCACGATCAACACCGGCACCGCTATGTTGGCGGCGGCGGCGATCCCCGAAGCCTGCTGGACCGACAGTCGCCCCCGACGGCGGGCCGACCCCGCCAGCTGCACCGACGCCCCCAGCATCCACGGACTCGTGGCCAGCCCCCCCGTTGTAGGCGCGGTCAGCGGCCGCGCGCAGTCCGTGGGTCACGGCGTGGCCGCCCAACGCGGCAGCAACTGCGAGGGTGGCGACGTCACCGACCGCTCCTGGGCGCCGCTCGGCGCGGGCGAGCACGGCATACGACGATCCGGTCAGCATCGTCGTCGCCACAGCCATCACGTCGCGGCGTCCCCACTCGGCCGGGACGCCGAGCCGGTCGAGCCGCTGCCGGTTTCTGGCGACGTCCTGCGGCAGGTGCGCGATCTCCTCGAGGTTGTGCATCACGAAGACCAACACGATTCGCCGCGAGACTCGAGACAGCTCCACGCGTCGAGCCTACGCAGAGACCGGTGGTTGCCGGGCACCACCATGAAGCTGCCGCGCGGACCGTCGAGCAGCCCCAGGTCGGTGCCGAACAGATCGGTGACGATCCGCCAGTCCAGGTCAGTGTGCCGCGACAGGTGCTCCCCGATGCCGAAGGAGTAACGGCCCACGATGGCGCTGTGATCTCCCGTGCGCGTCGTCGCCCACTGCGCGTATGCGGTATCGAGCCCGGCGCTCAGTGAGTCCAGGTCGTCGATGTCGACGCCCTGGTCCTGCAGCTGTTGCACGGCCGCGGCGACCCGGTCCCGCTCCGCTTGGCCCAAGGGCTCACTGGCGGGTGTGGCTGCCTGGTCCTCCGGCAGGGTCTCGTCCGGCTCGGCCGGCTCGCGCTTGGGTCAGCGTCCCCTCGGCCGTCTCCGGGCGACCCTTGCGACGGAACAGTGCCATGCGCTCGAGCCTACCGTCGTCGACCGTGCCGGCGGGAAGCCCAGGCACGCAACAAGTGGCGCGGGACCGCGCGGCATACCGGTGGGTCCGGTGGGTGGCATACGTGGGGGCCCTCCGACATCGCCATGACCTACTCGGTGATCGGGTGGAGCGCGTGGACGCGCACGTCAACGACGAGGCATTCGCCGACGCGCTGCACGCCGCCTTCGCCGACGTGACCGGCGGAGTCCCGATCAAGGCACCCGTCCACCCGCTCAGTAGCCCGACCACACCACCTGCCGTCCCACCACCAGGAGGACCCCATGCCCCGCTTCACGCGCGACGACATCCTGACCCGGCTGCGCGCCAAGGTCGACCCTGGGGAGGCGATCGTCGGAGGTGGTGCCGGGACCGGACTGTCCGCGAAGTGCGAGGAGGAGGGCGGGATCGACCTCATCGTCATCTACAACTCGGGGCGCTACCGGACGCGGGTCGCTGGCCGGGCTGCTGTCCTACGGCAACGCCAACGACGTGGTCATGGACATGGCCAAGGAGGTGCTGCCGGTCGCCACGGACACCCCCGCGCTGGCCGGGGTCAACGGGACCGACCCGTTCTACGACCCGGAGGTCTTCCTCGACGAGGTGTCGCGAGTCGGGTTCTCCGGCGTGCAAACCTCCCGACCGTGGAGCTCATCGTCGGCTCCTTCCGGGCCAACTTGGAGGCGACCGGGATGAGCTATGCCCTGGAGGTGGAGATGATCGCGGCGGCCCACAGCAAGGACCTGTTCACCACGCCCTACGTGTTCTCACCCGAGGATGCCGAGGCGATGACCCGCGCGGGGTCCGACGTCGCCGTGTGCCACATGGGTTGACCACGGGCGGGTCGATCGGCGCGGGTGCGGGGCTGGCCCTGGCGGACTGCGTGCCGATGGTCGCCGACTGGTCGCAAGCCGCCCGGGCGGTGCGCGAGGACGTCATCGTGCTCGTGCACGGCGGCCCGGTCGCCGAGCCCGACGACGCCCGCTACATGCTCGAGCACTGCGACGTGCAGGGCTTCTACGGCGCCAGCAGCATGGAGCGGCTGCCCACGGAGCGGGCGCTGACCGCACAGACCCGGGAGTTCACGCAGATCCGCCTGCGCTGAGCGGCCCCGGCAGACCTACCGGCGTCGGGCGGTGACCAACAGGTACTCCCAGTCCATCGACCCATCGACGGTATGCCGGTCCGCCAGCTCTGCCATCTCGCGGTCGAGGTCGGCGGTGCGCTCGGCATCATCGGCGAGGCCTCGGTAGGCCGCGATCGTCGGACCGTAGGCCGCCTTGAAGTAGTCACGGAAGGCCGCGCCGTCGGCGAAGCGGTCGACCCGCACGGTCGCCGTGTGGGCCGAGAGCTCACCGACCCCGTCCCCGAGCAACTCCTGGACGTGCTCCACGGACCCCCAGAGTGGCGGCGGCTGGACGCCGGCCGGAGGCGGGGCCATGTAGGGCTTCATGGTGGCGAAGAGCCGGCCGATGAAGCCACCGGGGGTCCAGCTGAGCAGGCCGATCGAGCCGCCGGGACGGCATACCCGCAGCATCTCGTCGGCACTGCGCTGATGGTGCGGGGCGAACATCACCCCCACACACGACAGGACGGTGTCGAAGCTCGCGTCCTCGAAGGGAAGCGCCTCGGCGTCGGCCTCACGCCAGTTCAGGCGTTCGCGCTCGGCGGCGGTCAATGCCTGCTCGGCGAGCCGGGCACCCGCCTCGAGCAGCTCGGGGGTCAGGTCCGCCGCGACGACATCCGCGCCGGCTCGCACGGCCGGGATGGCCGCGTTGCCGGTGCCCGCGGCGACGTCGAGAACCCGCTGGCCTGCGCCGACGGCGCAGGCGTCCACAAGAACCCGGCCGAGGTCGGGGATGAGATCCACGGCGACGGCGGGGTAGTCGCCGAGACCCCACATGCCGCGGTGTTTGGCCTTGAGGGCCGCGTCGGCGTCGGTGCTGGTTGGGGTGGTGGCTGTTGATGTCGTCATGGGACTACCGTCCTCTCGGGCGGCCCTGCCCGACCAGTCCACATCGAGGACTACCCCGGTACAGGTCGTGGACTGCACACTGGGGGGGACGAGGTGAGCCATGGACGAGGCACGCAGGACGGCATACGGACAGTACTGCCCGATCTCCCGAGCGCTGGAGGTGCTGGGCGAGCGCTGGGCCCTGCTGATCATGCGCGACCTGATCGTCGGCGCCACCCGCTTCAACGAGCTGGCGCGAGGACTGCCGGGTCTGTCCCGCAGCCTGTTGGCCAAGCGGCTGCGACAGCTGGAGCGTGCGGGGCTGGTGGACCACCTGGGTGGGCGGTATCTGCTGACCGAGGGAGGCCGGGACCTGGAGCCGGTCGTCTTCGCCCTGGGGCAGTGGGGTGCCCGGTGGAGCTTCGAGGACCCGCACGCCGACGAACTCGACGCGGAGCTGTTGGTGTGGTGGATGCACACCCGCGTCGACACCACCGACCTGCCCGGCCGCCGGCACGTGCTGCACGTGCGCTTCAGCGACGACCCTCGGCAGTACTGGATCGTCGTCGAGGACGGTGTGCCATCGGTATGCCGCAGCGACCCGGGCTTCGGTGTGGACCTGGGCCTGTGTTCCGACGTCGCGACGTTGTACAAGGTCTGGCTCGGCCGGCTGTCCCTTGGCAGTGCGCTGAGGTCAGGTGCCCTGCAGGCAGCGGGTGCGACCGCGTGGACCCGCCGACTGTCCACGATCCTGCAGCTGAGCCCGGTGGCCGCACTGGTTCCCACGCTGCGGGACGTCACCTCCTGATCGAGTCAGCGCGTGGCTCCTGCGGAAGCCAGTCTCAGACACGCCTCGCAGACACCGAGGGGTTCAGGCGGCGTGGTTGGCTCGGTGGTCGATGGGGTGGGTGAGCCATTCCTGGCCGTAGGGGTCGGTCCAGGTGATGGTGCCGTCGGGGTGCAGGATCGGTCTCCACCGGGTGTGGGTCTTGAGGCGGTG
>NZ_JBPCKQ010000055.1:0-32240 GCF_051004135.1 Ornithinimicrobium sp. | reverse complement strand
TGGACCCGGCCCGACCATCCGCACCGGACGCGCGGGGACGGGCAGAACCGAGACGGTTCCCGTGTTCACTGTCGATTCACTCGACGAAGGAGGAGCCCAACTCTGTCCCTGCAGCATCGCCACGGCTAACCCGTAGCACTTCACCGTGGCCTCCCGGCGAACATCCACATGCCCACCTCGGAGTTCCCCACCGAACTTTCATCCGGTAGGTGCGCACCGCACCCGGCCCATATCCGCCAGATTCGAGCCGGTGAGCCCTTAAGGGACGTACATACGCTGGTTCCTCGCGTACTCCTCTTCGTCACGCTCGCCGGACCCACACCATCTGGCAGTACTGGCGCGTCCCGGCTTTGTCAGGGCTGCTCCCACCCATCCCGACATCTCTCGGGACAGGCTGCCCTCAGCTTCACCGCCCTGCTACGACAGGGACGGAGGCGAAGGTCTCTCACCTCCAAATCAAATCGTCAGCGCCTCACGGCGCACGCGGATCCAGGCTCAAGGAACCGCCGCGCTTCGGCGACCGTTGCTGGGGGCAGCGTCCATCGATCGACCTGCCGCCGCGCTTGGCGGCTGAGATTTGTGACAGCGCTGTTATATTAGTGCGGTGACGCCCGGCGACCCTACGCACGAGAGCGCGTGGCGCCCCCTCTTCGGCCTGCTGCGCCACCTCGACGACGAGATCGCCAGGATCTATGCCGAGCGCGAGAGCACCGGCATCCGCCCCCGGTTCACACCGGTGCTCATCCGGCTGCACCATCGCGGCCCGTCGACCATCCGCGAGCTCGCGGCTGAGCTGGACCAGACCCATTCGGCGCTCAGCCAGACGGTGGCCGCGCTGAGGGCTGAGGCATTGGTGACCAGCGAGCCGGGCCACGACGCCCGCACCAAGGTTGTGGACCTCACTGCACGGGGCCGGGCGGTCGTGCCCTTCCTGGAAGACGAGTGGCGCGCCACCGAGGCGGCCATCGCCGAGCTCGAGGCCGAGCTGCCCTACCCGGTCACGCGGGTCGTGCGTGATCTGAAGCGTGCCCTGGCCACCCGCTCGTTCTCGGACCGGCTGCGTGGTCATCTGCCGTGAGCCCGCGCCGACACGTGGTGGACCTGCGCCCGTTGCGTAGCGGCACCGCATACCGGGGGCTGTGGGCCAGAACCTCCCTGTCCGGGCTGGGGATGCAGCTCACCACGGTCGCCGTGCTCTACCAGGTGTGGGAGCTGACCGGCAGCCGGTCTGGACCGGAGCGATCGGGCTCGCCCACGGCATCCCGATGATCGTCTTCGGACTGGTCGGCGGTCACCTGGCCGACCCGGTGGATCGGCGTCGGCTGGTGCAGTGGAGCACCGCCGGGCAGGCGGTGGGCGCGGCGACGCTCGCGGGCCTGCTGATCGGCTGGGTGGGAGTGACCGCGTGCTACCTGGTGGACGCGGGAACCTTCGCGATCGCCTGGTATGCCGTGCGCCGGCTGCCCTCGATGCCCCCCGACGGTGGTGGTGCCGGCCGGGGACTGGATGCGCGCGTGGGTGGTTTGCGGATGATCACGCAGCGACCGGTGCTGCTGTCGGGCGCCGTGACCCGGGCCCGGCTCAGCGGGCTCGTGCAGCTGGGTGCCGCCGTGGTGTGGGGGACGATGCTCGCGGGCTTCGGTCTGGCCTCGCCGCCGTGGCTCGCCCTGGGCGCGCTGGTGGTCGCCGTCGCCGCGGACACCGTTTCGGTGGTCTCCCCGGGGAGCGATGGTGCAGCTGGTGACCCCGGACAGCCGGGGTCGTCGTGGTTTGGCTCACCCATCGTGAGCTGCGAGAGGTCGAGCTGTCGCCGGCCGCCACCGGCGCTCTGATAGGGGTCAGGGCGCTCTGCATTGCCCCGACACCTGGGGCGTGAGCGTCGAAACGGCTGGATCGGTCAGGTGCCCGATCTGGCCGGTCGGGTATGCGGGTGGGTCGGCTGGATCGGTCAGGTGCCCGATTTGGCCGAAGGGGTCGTGTGCGCCCGCCGGCAGGGGGCTCAGAGGAAGTCGAGCGGGTCGAACTCCTCGATCGGGATGATCCGCAGGCGGGGCAGCCGGGTGTTGAACGCCTTCGCGTCGTGCTCGAGGTCGAAGAACTCCATGCCCCGCGCCTCCAACGGCGCGAAGCCCCCGCTGCGGAACTCCTCGAAGCCCATCAGCCCGGTGCGGCGGTCACCGTCGACCAGCGGGCTCATCTGCTCCACGAAGTCGGCGTCGTGGCTGACCAGCAGCACGTCGGCGTCCCGGTCACCCAGTGCGGCCAGCGTCGCGATGATCGCCATGTCGACGACCTTCTCGTCTCCGCTGCCCGACAACGGCACGGGGGTGTAGCCGATGGCCTTCAGCGCCTGCACGAACGTCATCGGCAGGGCGGTCGAGGCGTTGAGGAAGAACAGCCCCTTGGCCGGTTGCTCCCACTGCGCTTCGGCGAAGGTCAGCAGCCGGTCCCAGCGTGGCCGCTCGCTCGGCTCCGGGCGGCGGTTGAGGATCGAGTTGCCGATCGTGGCGTCAATGTTCTCGCCGTCGACCAGCAGGTAGGTCAACCGGTCGCCGCTCGTGGTGTGCTCGCCCATTTGTCGTTCCCTTGGCTCGATAGGAGCGGGCACGAGGAGCGCCCGTTGACCCCGAGGCTACTCGTAGACGAACTTCTGCGGGCCCGGAAACACCCACGACAAGCCATCACCGAGCCGGTCCCGCCAGTTCTCCCACGAGTGCCCGTCCCGCGCCTCGACATACCGCACGGTCGTGCCGGTGGACTCGAAGACCGGCACCATCGAGCGGTTGTGCACGATCAACGGCTCATAGACCCCGCAGGAGATGAACATCCGGTCCGCAACGCGCCGCGGCTGGTCGCGGTAGCGGTTCATGAACTTGACCACCGGGTCGAACGCCGGCCCGCCCTCGTGCTCGTCACCGATGTCGGTGAACACGAACGACCCCGACTGCAACAACAGCGAGCCCACCAGGTCGGGGTTGCGGTAGGCCACCGACAACGAGGCCACCGCACCGAAGCTGGCCCCCATCAGAGCGCGAGCCTCCGGCCGGTCGACCAACGGCAGCTGCTGGGCCAGGTGCGGGATCAGCTCTGCGCTGAGGTGCCGAGCATGCGCGGCGTAGTTGGGGTACTCCCGCAGCCGGTCGCCCGGGTTGGTGAACACGACGATGGTCTCGGCCATGTCGAGGGTGTGGATCCGGTTGTCCAGCACCGTCTTCATCGCCGCGAAGTTGAGGTAGTCGTCGCCGTCGTGCACGATCAGCAGGGGGTATGCCGTGCTGTCCCGGTAGCGCGCCGGCAGGTAGACCCGGCTGGTGGTCTGCCGGCGCAGCGCCTTGGAGTGCAGGTGGATGTCATGCATCTCACCTGGGCGTGCCTCGGGGTCGTGCTGCGCCCACGGGGGTGTGCGGTAGCCGACGGCCTGGCACACCGAGGATGAGCCCACCGGGCTGTGCGCGACGTGGGGGTTGAGCGGGTCGTTGGTGTGCTCGTAGTGCTCGCCGCGGCGGATCTCCAGCTGGTACTCCACCCGCGAGCCCTCGGGCAGCTCGATGGTGACCCACCACAGCGACAGACCGGGCAGGCGCTTCATCGGCACCCGCTGCGGCTGGTTGACGATGCGGTGCGTCACCCAGACCTCGTCGGCCTCGCCGCGCCACAGGAACGTGCACTTGGGTCCCTCGACGATCGGCGCCTCGTGCCGGCTCAGGAAGGCGTCGATGCGCGCCTCGTCGAGGTGCTCGCTCTGGCGCAGCTGGTTGATCGCCAGCTTGCGTGCCCCGCGGCGCTTCATCGGGTGGGGCGTCGTGGCGGTCATGCGGCCGCCAGCTCGGTGGCCGAGCCGTCGAGGCCCAGCACCGGCGCACCGGCGGGCAGCATCCCGTCGGGTCCTACGTCCACCCGGACGCCCGCATCGAGCAGCAGGCACCGGGCTGGTGCGAAGCGGCGACCCAGCATGGCCATCCGGGCATGGTCGGACAGGTCGAGCCGGTCCCGGGCCGAGGGCAGGGCGACCGCGTCCTTGAGCAGCCCGAGCCCCGCGGCATACGTCTCCGCGATCGCGGGGCCGTGCGTGGCCCGGTCGTGGAAGAGCACGACCCGCTCGGTCAGCGTCATCGCGCCGGCCCCCCAGGCGATGACCGGCCGGGCCAGCGCGGGCGCGATGGTGAAGAGGTGCAGGGCGCCGAGCAGGACGCCCACGTGTCCGCCGGTGAGCACGACAGCCTCGGTGCCGTCGAGCACCTGCGCGATCTCCTGACGCTCGTGGGCGACGGCCGAGCGCTCGTGCGGGCGGGTCTCGTCCCAGAACGCCCCATACAGCTCAGCGACCCGGCCCAGGTGCCGGGTGTCCATGTCGCGGATGATCCGCTCCGCGTCGGCGAGCGCGGCGGGCAGCACAGCCGGGTCGCGGGGCTGGTGCGCTCGCAGCTCGGCCACGGCGGACATCGCATGGTCCAGGCCCAGCAGATAGAGCTGCTGCAGCTCCTCCAGGGTATGCCGTCGCTGCCGGTCGGCCTCAGCGAACTCGGGGTCGGCGTCCCAGACCTGCTGCATTCGGTGCCACAGCCGCAGGTTGACGCTGTCGCCCCCCAGGGAACTGTCCAGCAGCTCGTCCTCCGGCTCCCGCTCGCGCCACCCGGCGTTGATCGTGGCGAACGGACCACACAGGCCCAAGGCGTCGACGACCCTGGCCAACCGGGGGGTCCGCTGCGGCCCGAGCAGGGTGACGTGCGGCTCGATGGGTGGTTCGACGCCTGACGGGGTATGCGGTTCGTCCGGCTGCGGGGGGTGCGGCTCAGTGGGCATGGACCTGCACCGTGCTGCCGACGTCGTCCATCATGGTGCGCAGCACGTCGTAGTCGGGGTGGCGCATCCGCACCCAGGCGTTGGCCATGTAGCCGTGGTCGACCGGCTGGGTGGGGGTGCCGGCGGGCGGCAGGTGGGCGTCGATGATCCACCGCCCCATCCGGTTCTCGACGTCCTCCAGCCCGCTGTAGTGGCTGATCCGGCCGTCCTGGTCGGGGCGCAGGGCGATGATCCCCGCGGCGTGGCTGCGGCTGGGCCGCAGGTCGGTGGCCTCGTACAGCACCGCCTGGGCCCAGGCGAGGTAGACGTCGACGTCGTTGCCGGCGCAGTACAGATCCCAGCAGCCGACGCCGGGTGGCCGGGCGCCGATCTCGCTGAACTTCAGCCCCTTGGGGCCGTGGAACCACTCCATGGGGGTGGCCGAGGTCTCGATGCCCAGGGCGCTCGTGACCCGGCGCCCCATCTCACGGATCTCGTCGTAGAGACCGCCGTCCTCGATCCGGTTGGTCGAGATGTACTGCGGGGAGATCCAGCGGGTGCGCATCGCCTCGAGCACACCGGGGTAGTAGTGGCAGCCGAAGTCCAGCATCGGCTCGCCGCGCACGGTGACGGTGTCGTAGAAGCCCTCGTGCCCCTCGACGAACTCCTCGACCGCGATTGAGTGCACGCCGGCACCGAACTGCTGCAGCGCTGCATCCAGGGCGGTGTCGTCGTCGACCCGGCTGGTCGCCGCGGCGCCCGCACCGTCGCGGGGTTTGAGGATCAGCGGGTAGCCCACGGCCCGGGCGAACTCGCGGACCTGCTCGGGGGTGTCCGCTCCCGTGGAGGCGGCGGTGGGCACCCCGGCCGCGCGCAGGGCGTCCTTCATCGAGGGCTTGTCGCGGCACAACCAGGTGGTGTGCACGGAGGTCCCTGGTATGCCGGTCGCCTCGCGCACCAGTGCTGCGGGCAGGGTGTGCGACTCGATGGTCGCCTCCATCCGGTCGACCCAGACCCAGCTCTGCAGGCGTCGGACGGTGGCGGTCATCTGCTCGACGTCGGTGACCGAGCCGACCTGCTCGTAGTGCCCCATCCAGGACTTCAGCTGGTCGTCCAGGTGCTCGGCGGGGGTCTCGCCGATCCCGAGGACGTTGGCCCCCGCCTCGCTCAGGGCTCGGACGAACTCCCGCTGGTTCTTCGGGAAGTGCGGCTCGACGAAGACGATGTTCACGGACCCGAGCCTGCCACACCGCGGTCTGACCGCCCACCTCTCGCCTGGGCGAGGTCGTGCGCGCGGGTCAGAGGTTATCGCTCACCCGGTGCGCGCATATCGCTGCCCAGGGAGTCGAAGGCCTGTGCCACCGCCTGGGCGTAGACGTGCATGCCCTCGATGTCCGGGTGGATCCGGTCGGACTGCAGGGTCTCCGGTTGGGCCGTGGCGGCGGCGTTCCAGTCGCCCACGACGACGTGGGGATGATCGGCCGCGATCTCGGCGATGATCTCGTTGGAGGGGGGCACGAAGGTGCTGGTGCCGTAGAGGTTCATCAGCACGATCCGCCGGTCCGGGCCGAGGGCCTCGATCATGGCGCGGGCCTGGTCCTCCTCGACCCCGGCGTTGGTGCCGAAGTGCAGGATGACGTTGTCCCGCATGGTCCCCTGCGCCAGGGCCTGCTCGACCACCGACGAGGCGTCCTTCCACTGCCGGTTGGACTTCGCGGCATACGTGATGCCGGGGAAGCGGTAGGTCAGCCCGTCGGCACTGGTCACGATCAGGGAGTCGCCGATCGCGGTGATCTCCTCGCCGTCCGGCACCAGGAGGCCTTCCTCGTCGGCGGTCCACCCCGAGATGGCGTCCTCGGCAGGCTCCTCGGCATCGACGACGGGCTCGGCACCGGCAACAGTCGACGGCTCCACGGATGCGGACGAACGCTGGGGTGCGACGGGGTCACCGAGCACCGCGCCGGCACCGGCCGCCTCGACGCCCGGGTCGGGTGCGCCCGCCTGCTCCAGTCCAGCCTCAGCCTGCTCGATCTGCTGCTGGGTGCGGGACGTCTCGGGGGCGGTGAGCACCGCCACGACGGTCAGCACCAGCACCGAGGCCAGGCCACCGGCGACCAGACGGGGCAGTCGTGAGCGTTGCCACGGCGTGGCCAGCCAACCCGCGGCGGCATGCACCGGAGCGATGAAGCCGTGCCGGCGGATCGGGGTCTCGATCGCGCGGTAGGAGGTCTCGCTGATCAGCAGTGTCAGCAGCAGACAGGTCAGCAGCACCACGCTCGCCCGCCCCGTGCCGGGGGCGTAGGGCACCAGGGCGGCACCGATCAGCAGGACCGGCCAGTGCCACAAGTAGATGCCGTAGGAGCGCGACCCCAGCCAGCTCAGTGCAGCGTTGGTCATCAACCGCCGCCAGGGTCCGCCGCTCTCCAGCAGACCGGCGAGGAGCACCACGGTGGCCAGGCAGGCCAGCAGGATGCCCCCGCGGAAGGTCACCGCGGACGCTTCGCCGAGGGTGAGCATCAGGGAAAGCAAGGTCAGTGCGGCGAGCGCCACCGCGAGGCCGCGCCACCGCCGCCAGAGCGGGGTGCGCAGCCAGGCTCGCTCCGGGCCGGCCCAGGCGAAGGCCAGCCCGGCTCCCAGCATCAGACCGAAGGCGTGGGTGTCGGTGCCGTAGTAGGCCCGGCTGCCGTCCGTGCCCGGCGCGTAGGTCAGCGCCATCAGCAAGGCCGAGGTCGTGGCGAGTCCACCGGCCACCAGCAGCCGCTGCCGGGTGCCGGCGCTCAGGGCGAGCACCAGCACGAGGCCGAACGGCCACAGCAGGTAGAACTGCTCCTCGATGGCCAGGGACCAGAAGTTGACGAAGAGCACCGGTGAGGTGGCGCTGAAGTAGCTGCCGCCCGCGGCGATCTCGGTCCAGTTGGTGGTGAAGGTCAACGCGCCGAGGGTCTGCCGGCCGATGCCCACCAGCAGGTCACCGCCGACCACCCGGGCCGCTGCGACGCTGACGACGACCACGAGGACCAGGGCCGGGACCAGCCGCCGGGCCCGGCGCAACCAGAACCTCGGCAGGTCGATCCGCCCCGCGT
This sequence comes from Ornithinimicrobium sp., assembly GCF_051004135.1. GTDB lineage: Bacteria > Actinomycetota > Actinomycetes > Actinomycetales > Dermatophilaceae > Ornithinicoccus. The sequence continues at coordinate 24,375 of NZ_JBPCKQ010000055.1, read as the reverse complement.
CGGCGAGCTCGCGCATCAGCAGGGTGCTGATCAGGAAGCCGGAGATGACGAAGAAGACATCGACTCCCAGGAAGCCGCCGGGCAGCACGGTTGGCGTGAAGTGGAAGACGAGCACGGCCAGGATGGCCAGTCCGCGGACCCCGTCGAGACCGGGGATCGTGCCCGGTCGCGGGTCAATGCCCCGGGGGCCCCGTGGAGGTCGTCCGCCCGGTCGTCGGTCCGCTCCCGGGACCGGACGCGTGCCGGGCGGTCTTGCGCGGTCGAGGTTGCGCCCGGGTGGGTTCAGCCCAGGAGCGGGCCGGCGCGGGGGAGCGTCGAGCAGGTCGTCCGGGCGCGCCGGAGCAACCGGGAACGACATGGGGCCACCTCCCTGCCGGGCTGAGCGATCGGGGCTGACCCGAGCCTAGGAGGGACGACCGACAAACCGACGGAGCCACGCAGGAGTGTCCTGCGTGGCTCCGGGTGGGCTGGCCGCTATGTGGTGGCCGGCACGGCCCGGTGGATCAGGTCTGCGGCTTGTCCTGGTCGTCGCCCTCGGCGCGCGCGTCGTCGTCGGTGCCGGGCACGTCGTCCACCTCGATCATCCGGACCTGCGGCTCATCGTCCGAGCTGAGCCCGGTCTCCGTGGTGGGTGTGCCGTCGGCGACGGGGTCCGTGGCCTCGCTGTCGAGACCGGCAGCTTCGCTCGTGGTGTCGCTGTCCGTGGTGTCGCTGTCTGTGGTGTCGTGACCCACCGCGTCCTCCTTCAGGGGTGGTTTCTCCACGGTGACCCCGCTCTCGCGGACCTGGGTGTCCACGCCGGGGGCACCGCCGATCGGGCGGTCGCTCGAGCCGGCCCAGGGGTCGGTGTCGTCGCTGTCGGACTTCTGTGACAGGAAGTAGGAGACGGCGGCGCCGACCGCGGAGAGCAGGCCCAGGCTGATCAGGACCCCGCCCTTGCGGCGCTGCTTCTTGGGCGCTCCGGTGACCACCGCGGCCGGCCCGTCCTGACGGCTGAGCAGGTCGTCCTTGGCGACCTGCACCGAGCCCAGCATCTCCTGGATGCGCGGCAGCAGATCGTCGACGATGGCGTCGCGTGCCTGGTCGACCTTGGGGCCGACACTGGCCACGCCCTCCTTGGCCCGCGGCACGGCACCGTCCACGCCCCTGTCGAAGCCCGCGACGGCGCGCTTCCGGGTGCTCGCGGCGCCGGCAGCAGCGCGTTCGCGCGCGACGGCGGTGCGGTCCCGCACGGTCCCGGCCGCGGCCTGCGCCCGCGGACCGACGGCGTCGGACACCGAGTGCACAAGCGAGCCCCCGGTGGCCCGGGCACGGTGCCCGGCCAAGCTGCCGGACCCGACAAGCGCACCGCGAACGTTCTTGGCCTGCTTGACGGCGTCGCGGCGACCCTTCTTGGCCTGCTTGGTGGCATCGCCGCGAGCCGCCCGGGCCTTCTTGGTGGCTTCGGCGCGGGCCCCCTTGGCGTTCTTGAGCGCCTTCTTCTTGGTCTTCTTGGACTTGCTACGAGAGAACACGTCACCCTCCTCAGTGATGGCTGCGCCCCATCCTGCACTGTTCGTCTCCGCTATTCCACCTGACCGGCACCCAGCGTCTGGTCAGTCGTCCGTGGGAGGATGCGGGCATGCTTGCGACACTGCACACCAACCACGGCGACATCGCCCTGACGCTCTTCCCCGACCACGCGCCCAAGACTGTGGCCACCTTCGTGGGTCTGGCGGAGGGTTCCCAGGACTACCAGGACGACGCAGGGCGCACCGACCCCACGCCGTTCTACGACGGCCTGGGCTTCCACCGCATCATCCCCGGCTTCATGATCCAGGGCGGCTGCCCGCTGGGCACCGGCACCGGCGGCCCAGGATTCACCTTCGACGACGAGATCAGCCCCGACAAGGGCTTCTCCTCCCCCTACACTCTGGCGATGGCCAACGCCGGCAAGCGGGGCGGCAAGGGCACCAACGGCTCGCAGTTCTTCGTGACCGTCGAGCCCACCCCCTGGCTGCAGGGCAAGCACACCGTCTTCGGTGAGGTCGCCGACCAGAGCAGCCGGGAGGTCGTCGACGCCATCGTCGCCGTGCCCACCGGGCGAGGTGACCAGCCGGTGGAGCCGGTCGTGATCGAGCGCTTAAGTGTCGAGCACGACTGAGCCCGGCAGCGGCACCGGGGGCACCGATGCTCCCCCGGTGTGCCCCCGGCATACCGACCGGGTGGCCTATGTCCGTTGCCAGCGCTGCGGACGGCCCACCTGCCCGGACTGTCAGCGGCCGGCGGCGGTCGGCATCCAGTGCGTCGACTGTGTCGCTGCGGCGGCTCGGTCCCACCCACGGGTCACCTCCCGGTTCGGTGCGCCGACCCGGGCCGACTCCCGGCCGGTCGTCACCCTCACGATCATCGGCATCTGCGTGCTGCTGTATGTCGGACAGCGCGCCAGCTTCGGTGTCACCACCGCCTGGTGGTTTGCCCCGGTGCAGGCGGCGAGCGAGCCGTGGCGACTGCTGACCGCGGCGTTCGTCCACTCGCCCGGGTCGCTGCTGCACATCGGCTTCAACATGTATGCCCTCTACATCGTCGGGGGCTACCTGGAGCCGATGCTCGGGCGGCTGCGCTTCGTCGTGCTCTATCTGGTCAGTGCTCTCGGCGGGTCGGTGGGCTATCTGCTGCTGGCCACCGTCCCCGGCGGCTGGACCACCCCCACGGTGGGCGCCTCCGGTGCGGTGTTCGGACTGTTCGCCGCGATACTCGTGCTCAACCGCTCCCTCGGCCGGGAGACCGGCGGCATCGTCGCGCTGCTGCTCATCAACGGCGCGATCGGCTTCCTGGTGCCGGGCATCGCCTGGCAGGCCCACCTCGGCGGTGCGCTCACCGGGGCGGCGCTCGCCGGGATCCTGGCGCTCACCGCGGCCAAGGGTCGCGAGCGCTCCGCCGTGCGGCGCCGGGCCTGGCAGTGGCCGGCCTACGCCGGTGTGGTGCTGGTCCTGGTCGTCGCGGCGATCTGGCGGGTCGAGCAGGTGCAGGGCACCGGCCTGCCCTTCCTGGGGTGAGGGGTTACACCGCTGTAGTTATCCCCAGTCCTGTGGACGCCGTGTGGAGAACGGCTACTTCCAGCGGGTGGTCATCAGGAAGCCGGTCATGATCAGCCCCATCCCGACGACCAGGTTCCAGTAGCCGATCTCCACCGGGAACCGTCCCTGTGAGATGTAGAACGTGGCCACCCACAGCACCCCCACGATCATCAGCGCGCACATCACCGGGACCCACCAGGAGGGGTTGCCGACTTTTTGCTTGCGCGGCTCGGGCCGGCCCATCGCCTCGCGACGGTTGGCGGGGTTGCCGGAGTTCTTCGGCGGCTTCTTGCCGGTGGAACGGCCAGGAGAGTCAGGCACGGATGGGCTCCTCGATGCGGCAGACGGGTGAGCACAGGATACGGTACGGCCCGCGCGCTGCGAGGTGTCGCATCCACCGGGATACGCTGGTGCGGATGTCTGAGTCCGCGCCTGCCGCAGCAGCCTCCGGCGGCGCTCGCGCCGGCCGGTGGCGCTGGGCCGTGCCCGTCATGGCGCTGGGGGCCGGGTTGCTGTTCGGCACCTCGGCGGCGCTGGCGCGGGCCACCGGCTTCGGTGACGAGCCGGCCGACCTCGCCGACCTGATCCAGCAGCGCACCGCGACGGTCGAGCAGCTCAGCTCCCGGGTCGGGGACCTGTCGCTGGAGATCGAGCAGCTCGAGGGCCAGGTCGGCCGGTCGGGGGCATCGACCGACGTGTCGGCCCTCGCCGACGAGCTGGCCCCGCTGATCGGGACCGGGGCAGTGCGGGGACCGGCGATCACGGTCACCCTGGACGACGCCGGCTACACCGAGGCCACCCTGCCCGAGGGCTATACCGTCGACGACGTCGTGGTGCATCAGCAGGATGTGCAGGGGGTGGTCAATGCCCTGTGGGTCGGGGGTGCGGAGGCGATGATGGTCCAAGACCAGCGGATCGTGGCGACCAGCGCGGTCCGGTGCGTTGGCAACACCCTCTATCTGCAGGGCCGGGTCTACTCCCCGCCCTACACCATCACGGCGATCGGGGACCGCCAGGCGATGGCGGCCTCCTTGGCGGCTGACCCGATCGTGAGCACCTACCGGGGGTGGTCGGAGACGCTAGGGCTGGGGTATGTCGTGCAGCAGCGGGAGAGCGTGCGGCTGCCGGCGTTCGAGGGCACGATCCGCCCCGAGCACGTCGTCGTCGGCGCGGACCCGGACGAGCAGGCGCCCGACGGGGTCACCCGGGACGACGGTGCCGCCACGTCCTGAGTGGCCGGCAGCGCGCCGCTCAGTCGGTTGGCTGCGGTGCCACGGCGCCCTTCACCGCCTCCTCCGCCTCGTCCTGCTCGGCGGCGTTGCCCTCGCCTCCCGGTTGGGTGAAGGTCACGGTGGGGTCGACCTTCGGGGGGTCGATGGTCGGCACCCCGTTCGTGGGCGTGGTCGGTGAGACGCTCGAGGTGGGCGAGGTGGGCGAGGTGGGCGAGGTGGGCGAGGTGGGCGACGGGTTCGTCGTGGGCGAGGTGGGCGACGGGTTCGTCGTGGGCGAGGTCGGGGACGGGTTCGTCGTGGGCGAGGTGGGCGACGGGTTCGTCGTGGGCGAGGTCGGCAAGGTGGAGGACGGGTTCGTCGTGGGCGAGGTCGGCAAGGTGGAGGACGGGCTCTGGCTCGGTTCGGTGGTCGGAGTGGTCTCGGTGACGGTCGCGGTCTCCGTATCGGTCACGGTCTCCGGTGGCGCCTGCGCGACCACCAGGGTGATCTCGGTGTCGTAGTCCACCTCCTCGCCGGGGTCGATCGACTGCTCCAGCACCGTGCCCTCCGCCACCTCGTCGGTGACCTCGGTCGTGGTGACCGGGTCGAGGCGGCCGTCTCGCAGCTGCCCGACGGCGTCGTCGATGTCGTCGCCCACCACGTCGGGCACCTGGGTCTGCCCGCTCGCCAGCACCAGCACGACCTCCTGCTCCGGGCTGACGTCCTCGCCGATGCCGGGCCGGGTGCTCACCACCTCGCCCTCCTCGAAGTCGAGGTCGTTGGTCTCCTGGGTGTCGTCGGCGACCCGGATACGCTCCGCCTCCAAGGCAGTGCGGGCCGGCTGCTCCTCGAAGCCCTCGACGTTGGGGATGGTGATCGAGTCCGGCCCCGCAGAGACCACCAGCTGGACCGTGCTGCCCTTCTCCACCGTGGTGTTGGCTCCGGGGTCCTGCTCGACGACCTCGCCCTCGTCTGCCTCGTTGGCCTGCTGGGTGAACCTGCCCACCAGCCCGGCCTCGTCCAGCCGGTCCTGCGCCTGCTCCTGCGTCATCTGCAGCAGGAAGGGCACCGTGGCTTCCGGCGGTGCCTCCTCGGTGGCCCCTGGCCCGAGCACCTGGAAGACCACGAAGGCGATCGCACCAAGCGCCAGCAGGGCCAGAGCGGTCAGCATGAGGAAGCCGCCGCGATGCCGTTCCTCCCGCACCGGCAACTCGCCGGTGTCCTCGTAGCCGTCCTGCGCCGCGCCGGGCGGCGTAGCGCCCGCAGCCACGCCGCGCCGGCCACCGGTGTCGGCACGGTGTCCCGAGGCGAGCACGACCTGGGTCTGCTCGGGGTCGGTCTGGTCGACGCCTGCGGCAGTCGTCGCGGCTGCCCCGGCGATGCGCGCATGGCTGGCCTGGGCCCCGGCACTGATGGGGGCTGCGGTGCGGGCCGCGACGAGGTCGTCGCGGAACGCTCGGGCACTCTGGTAGCGGCCGTCGGGGGTCTTCTCCAGGGCGTGCAGGGTGATCGCGTCGAGGGCCGGGGGCAGGTCATCCTGGTGCTGCGAGGGAGCCTTGGGGGTCTCACCGAGGTGCTGGTAGACCAGCGAGACCGGGTCGCCCTGGAAGGGCGTGCGTCCGGTGAGCAGCTCGTAGAGCAGGCACCCGGTGGAGTACAGGTCGGAGCGGGCGTCGACATCCTGACCTTGCGCCTGCTCCGGCGAGAGGTAGCGTGCGGTGCCCAGCACGGCCTGGGTCTGGGTCATCGTCGCGGCGGTGTCGGCCAGCGCCCGGGCGATGCCGAAGTCCATGACCTTGACGGCGCCGCCGCGGGTCATCATGACGTTGGCGGGCTTGATGTCGCGATGCACGATGCCCTTGGCGTGGGCGTAGTCCAGCCCGGCCAGCACAGCGGCAGTGATCCGGGCCGCCTCGTCGGGATCGAGGACCCGCTCCTCGTTGAGCAGGTCCCGCAGGGTGTGACCCTCGACGTGCTCCATCACGATGTAGGGCACGGCGACCGAGCCGCCACCGCTCTCCTGTGCCTCCTGCTCCCCGGAGTCGTAGACCGCCACGATCGAGGGGTGGTTGAGCCCGGCGGCCGACTGGGCCTCGCGACGGAAGCGGGCGAGGAAGGAGCTGTCCCGGGCCAGGTCGGCCCGCAGGATCTTGATGGCGACGGAGCGGCCCAGCCGCAGGTCGTGCCCGACGTGCACCTCCGCCATCCCGCCGCGTCCGATCAGCTCACCGACCTCGTAGCGACCGCCGAACACCCGAGGCGCGGGCACCTGCTCGTCGGGCCCATCGCTCACGGGTCCACCCCCGCCGCCAGCACGTCGCGGCCGATCGGCGCGGCGACCCGTCCACCGCTCTCGCCGGTGAAGCTGTCGCCGGCGCTCTCCACGACGACCGCCATGGCGATCTGCGGGTCGTCGGCGGGGGCGAAGCCGGTGAACCAGGCGTGCGCGGCGCCGTTGTCGCCGAACTCGGCGGTGCCGGTCTTGCCGGCGACCTCCACGCCGCTGAGGGCGGCCGCCTGGCCCGACCCCTCTTGGACCACACTGACCATCATGTCGCTCAGCTCTTGCGCGGTGCTCTGCGAGACGGCGCGAGACAGGGTCGAGGGGTCGGTCTCGTCGTTGACCTCCAGATCCTCGTCGCGCACGGACTGCACGAGGTAGGGCCGCATCACCTCTCCGGCGTTGGCGATCGCCGCGCTGACCATGGCGACCTGCAGCGGGGTGACCCGCACGTCGTACTGGCCGATTCCGGTCAGCGCGAGCTGCGCGTCGTCGGGGTCCGGCGGGTAGCGGCTGGGGGTGACCGGCATCGGGACCTCCAGCTCCTGGCCGAAGCCGAACGCCTGGGCCCGGTCGTCGAGTGCGTCCGCGCCCAGCTCTCCCGCCAGGTAGGCCATCGAGGTGTTGCAGGAGACCGTGATCGACTCCGCCAGGGAGATCGAGTCGGTGGGGCCGCAGCGACCGCCCTCGAAGTTGGGCAGCTCGGTGCTCGTACCCGGCAGCGTGTAGCGCTGAGGACCCTCCAGGGTGCTGCCGGGAGTGAACAGGCCGGACTCCAGGGCAGCGGCGGCCACGACCAGCTTGAACGTGGAGCCGGGCGGGTAGAGGTCACCGGCGATCGCCCGGTCGACCAGCGGCTGGCCCGGGTCAGCAGCCAGTTCCTCGTAGGTCTCCTGCACCGCCCCCAGGTTGTGCGAGGACAGGGCGTTGGGATCGTAGGTCGGCCGGCTGACCAGGGCCAGGATCGCCCCGGTGCTCGGGTTGAGCGCCACCACCGCTCCCCGTCGCTCGCCCAGCGCCTGCTCGGCCGCCTGCTGGACCTCGGGGTCGATGGTCAGCTCCAGTGCCGCCCCTGTGGGGGTGGTCCCGGTGACCAGGTCGGTGAGCCGCCGGTAGAAGAAGCTGTCGTCGGTGCCGGCCAGCACCGAGTTGCGGGAGCGCTCCAGCCCGGCGCCCGCGCCGTAGATGAACGAGTAGTACCCGGTGACGTGCGCGTAGCGTCCCCCCTGGGGGTAGCTGCGGATCCAGCGCAGGTCGTCGTCGGTCTGCCGGGAGTCGGCGATGGACTCTCCCTGCACCAGGATCGCCCCTCGGTCGCGGCTGTAGCTCTCCAGCAGGGTGCGCCGGTTGCCGGGCTTGTCGCGCAGGTCGTCGGCCTGCACGAACTGGATCCAGGTGGTGGACAGCAGCAGGGCGGTGAACATGGCGAAGACGACCAGGGCCAGGCGGCGGATGGGGGTGTTCATCGACTACCGCCCCCGACGGGCTGACCTTGGTCGGGAGCCGGGACGAGGGGGCGCTCGGAGACGGGGCGGCGGGCGTGGTCGCTGATCCGCAGCAACAGGGCCACGATGATCCAGTTGGCCAGCAGCGAGGAGCCGCCGGCGGACAGGAACGGCGTGGTCAGCCCGGTCAGCGGGATGACCCGGGTGATGCCGCCCACGACCACGAAGCACTGCAACCCGATGGAGAAGGCCAGCCCCGAGGCCAGCAGCTTGCCGAACCCCTCCCGCGCCCCGATGCCCGTGCGCAGGCCCCGCTCCACCAGCAGGGCGTAGAGCATGATGATGGCGAACAGCCCCACCATCCCGAGCTCCTCGCCGAAGCTGGCCATGATGTAGTCGCTGCCGGCGAAGTAGGTCTCGTAGGGGTAGCCGGCGCCCAGTCCGGTACCGAACAGACCGCCGTGGGCCATCCCCATCAGTCCCTTGGCCACCTGGTCGCTCTGCCCGGAGGCAAACGGGTCCAGCCACAACGTGACCCGCGTCTGCACGTGCGCGAACAGGCGCCAGGCGACATACGCGCCGCCGGCGAACAGGCTCAGGCCGATGATCACCCAGGACACCCGCTCGGTGGCCAGGTAGAGCATGGCGACGAACAGCCCGAAGAACAGCAGCGAGGAGCCCAGGTCGCGCTGGGCGATCAGGATCAGCACCGACAGCCCCCACGCGGCCATGATCGGGCCGAGATCCCGACCGCGGGGCAGCTGCAGCCCCAAGATCCGGGTGCCCACGAGCGACAGCGCGTCGCGGGTCTGCACCAGATAGCCGGCGAAGAAGACGGTCAGGGTGATCTTGGCGATCTCCCCGGGCTGGAAAGACAGGCCGAACAGGCGGATCCACAGTCGGGAGCCGTTCTCCTCGTAGCCGATGAACGGCAGCATCGGCAGCAACAGCAGCACGAAGCCCGCCAGCATCGCGGTGAAGGTGTAGCGGCGCAGCATCCGGTGGTCCTTCAGGACCCAGAGCACGGCGGCTGCCAGCACGATCGCCACGGCGCTCCAGAGCAGCTGCCGGGTGGCCACGCCGGTAGCGGCGTCCCGGCCCTGGCCGAGGTCGATCCGGTGGATCATCACCAGACCCAACCCGTTGAGCAGGGTGGCGATGGGCAGCAGCAGTGGATCGGCATACCGGGCGCGGTAGCGGATGACCAGGTGGAAGCCGACGGTGATCACGAGGAACCCGATGCCCTGCACGACGATGCCGGCAGGGATGGTCCCAGTGGTGGCCAGGCCGACGTTGGCGTAGGCCGCGAGGACGATCGCCACCGCAAAGACGAGCAGGGCGAGCTCGGTCAGCCGGCCGGTGTGCGGTCGGACGTCGGTCACCGTGCTCACGGCGGGCACCCCCGCGGCAGGGCGGACTGCGGGGGTCCGGGGGCGCCGGGCTCGGCGGTGGGGTTGGCGCTGTCGGGCAGCGGCAGGGTCGGCGCGGCGGTCGTGGTGCGCTCCTGCCCCGGTTGGACCGGGACCGGAGTGCAGTCCAACGCCACCAGGGCGCGCAGCTCGGAGACTATCGAGTCGGCGTCGCTCCGGTTGTCGGCGGACAGGCTCGCCTCGACCCGGCCCTGGTAGTAGGTGGGCAGGTCGGCGAGGGCGAGGTCGGTCGTCGTCTCGGGCCGCGAGAGGGCCCACGGGCCGAGGTCTTGGGAGACTCCGCGGAAGATCGCCACCTGGCCGTCGTCGACGCCGACGAAGTACTGCTGTTGGCTCCACGCCCAGGACGCCCAGCCGCCCGCCCCGACCACCACCAGCACGATGATCGCGATGGTGCCTCGGCGCACCCACCTCAGGGCGCCACGGTGACCGTCCTCCTCGGCCAGGGCGGGAGCCTCGGGCTCCTCCTGGGTATGCCGGCTCAGCGCGGCCGCCTTCTCGGCCGGGGAGCCACCGGCGGCCTTGCCGGCCTCTCCTCGGCGCAGGTCGCTGACCGCACCCACGACCTGGGGGTTGGTGGGGGCGTCGCCGCTGTTGACGGCATCGGCCACGACCACGGTGATGTTGTCTCGGGTCGCGCCGCGCAGGGCGATGGCGACCAGCTGGTCGGCGATGTCGCCCGCGGAGCCCTCGCTGCGCAGGATGTCGGCGACCGTGGACTCCGCCACGTAGTCGGTCAGGCCGTCGGAGCAGATCAGGATGCGGTCACCGGCGCGCAGCTCGCGCATGGACAGGTCGGGGTGATCCTCGCCACGTCCGGTGAGGACCCGGGTCACCAGGGAGCGCTGCGGGTGGTGCGCGGCCTCCTCGGGGCCGATTCGCCCCTCGTCGAGCAGCTGCTGGACGAACGAGTGGTCCCGGGTGATCTGGGTGACCCGGGACCCGCGGCGCAGGTAGGCCCGGGAGTCTCCGATGTTGGCGACGGCCAGCTTGTCGCCGGAGCGCATCATCGCGATGCAGGTGGTGCCCATCCCGTCGGCGTCGGTGCTCTCGTGGGCGACCTCGGAGAGCCGGTCGTTGGCGTCCATGATCGCGCCCTCGAGCACGTCGAGCATGTCGTCGGCGCCGTGCGACTCGCCGTCCAGGTGCACCAGCTCGCCGACGACCAGGGAGCTGGCGACGTCGCCGGCGGCGTGCCCGCCCATCCCGTCGCAGAGCACCAACAGCTCGGGCCCGGCGTAGGCGGAGTCCTCGTTGCGCGACTTGGTGCCCAGCCCGATGTGGGACCGAGCAGCATACCTGAGGGCGACGGACACGGGCGGCTACCGACGCAGCTCGAGGACGGTCTGCCCGATTCGGAGCTGGGCCCCCGGCTCCAGCCGCGCGCCGGTGTCGATGCGGCGCTGGTTGAGGAAGGTGCCGTTCGTGGAGTCCAAGTCGTCGGCATACCAGGCGTCGGCCCCCGGATAGATCCGCAGGTGCCGCCCGGAGGCGAAGTCGTCGGTCAGCACAAGGCTGCACTCGGGGTTGCGGCCGATCAGCACCCCGCCGTCGCTGAGCGGTACTGTGGTGCCGCGCAGCGAGCCGGCGACGACCGCCAGGTGGGTCGGGCCGGACTGGCGCTGGGAGCGCGACTGCCGGGCCGGCTTGCCGTCGCTGCGGCGGCCTGGGCTGCGGGTGAGCACCCGGGTGCCGTAGAGGTCGGCGCGCAGCGCCCCGACCACGCTGAACACGAACGCCCAGATCAGCGCGAGCAGCCCCAGCCGGATGACGTTGAGCGTCAGCTCGCTCATCGGGCTCGGTCCAGGTGGAAGGTCACGGTGGTGCGGCCCATGGTGATCCGGTCGCCGTCGTGCAGCTCCTCGGTGCCGATCTGGTCGCCGTTGAGGTAGGTGCCGTTGGTCGACCCGGCGTCGCGGATGAGCACCTGCAGGTGGGGGCCGTCGTGGGTGATCCGGATGTCGGCGTGCCGTCGGCTGATGCCGGGGTCTTCGATGACCACGCCCGCTGACTCGTCTCGACCGAGGCTGGTGACGGCCACGCCCAGGGGGTGGCGGGTGCCCTCGATGTCGAGCCAGGCCTGGGGACCCCGGGTGGAGTGCTGGCGACCCCGGTGGGGGGGCGGGCTGCTGGGGAACTTGCGGGTCGAGCCCTCGGCCGGCTCGGCCTCGCTTGCGTCGCTCCGGGCCGGCTGGGCCTGGACGGGCTCGGCGCGGGCGGGAGTGGCCTTCGCGGGCTGCGGCCGCAGGTGCGGTCCGGGTGGCGCCGGGCGGGGTGGCGCGGCGGTGGCTCCCCGGGTCGGAGCCGGTGGCTGCGGCGACGACTGCTCTCGGACGCGGGGGCTGCGCCGACCGTCCTTGGAGGCCGGGCGCACCCGGAAGATGCCGGTCTCCAGCTCCTCGCCCTTGGTCAGGCGCACCTCGACCGGCCCTGGAGCGGTGTAGCGCTGGGCGTCGGCGTGGTCCTCGGCGGCGGCGACCAGCTCGTCGGTCAGCGCCTTGTCGTAGGAGGAGAGCCGCTCGTAGTCGCTCTCGGCCAGCTCGATCGTGAAGACGTTGGGCACCATCGTGCGGCCGGGCCCGAGCACGGCGGCCCGCTCATCCATTGCGCCGCGGATGGTGGCGGCGATCTCGACGGGCTGCACCTCGGCCTTGAAGATCTTGGCGAAGGGTGCCTTGACAGCACGCTCGAGGTGGCGCTCGAGGTTGTCGAACAGTCCCACAGCACTCCTCCTCCTCTGCTGTCACGGCATACACACTCACGGACCCGTCACGGACTGGCCGTAGGGGGTTCATGCGGCCTCCTGCGATGGTACTTGTCACGCAGGGAGCCGTGGCGCACGTCCGGGCTGCGCGCCTGGAGCCAGAGGTGGCAGTGTGTCGTGGACCCCTGTGCACCGACTCGGTATGCCGCAGGCCAGCACCGAGGGTCGGGCTAGCTGGCGTGAGGCCCTTCGTGCTCAGTGCTGCGCTGCAGCGCAACACTGAGCATACAATCCAGCACTGGTCGCGCCGGGCCAACGGACCCGATCTGCAGCGGTCACCGGCGGTTGGTGCCCGCGTCGCTGGACTCCTGCCACCCGCCGATCGTGCTAACCTTGCTCGGCACTCGCGCGAGTGGCGGAATAGGCAGACGCGCACGGTTCAGGTCCGTGTGTCCGAAAGGACGTGGGGGTTCAACTCCCCCCTCGCGCACCATCGAGGCCCCAGGTCTGACCTGGGGCCTCGGGCATGGCTGCGGCTCGGCACACGCGAGCGCTGACCCCGTCTCGTGGTCCTGGGAACCTCGTGCGGGAACACCTTCCGGGAGCGTTCAGTCGACACCCGGTCGCGGATGAATGCGACGTCGGTGACGCCGTGGCGACAGCAGCGTCACATCCATCGGCGGCGACGTCCGTGCATGGGCTGCAGCCACACTTCGCCCGACGCCCCGGTGTCCGAGCGAGCACGCGCACGCTTCGCCAGTCGGGAGCGGGGACGTCTCCGTGAAGCCTGCGCCTGCGCCGGCAGGACCATCAGGACGCCGCCCGGTAGGACGTAGAGGACCTTCGGGTTCGAGTTGTGCGGACCCCAGCCGACACCACCTGAGAGAACGACCCAGACCCCGGCCGGGGCGTGCCACCCCTTGAACTAGGTGTCCTGAAGTCGGCCGCCGGCAAGCCACTCGATGTCTGCCTTGCAGCCTCGCCGAGCGTATTGGTAGACGCGACCGATGTACGCGATCTCCACCCCAGGGCGGTGCGTTGCCCCGATGGCCCGATCCCACCGCTGCGCCAAGTGCGCATCTCGGCGGCGCCCCCGCCACCTCGCCAGCAGGGTGAGTGGGACCGCGACTGCGGCGATCACCAGGACGAGCATCGCCGTGGCCGCGAGGGGAGCGATCGTCTCCTGGTCTGCCATGTCCGCTCTCCGATCTAGGTGCCCCTGACCGTACGGACGCAACCCGCTAAGCGTTGCGAAGATGAGGCGGGCTGTGGACAGCTGCGCGCAGACGGAGGAGTGTGATCAACGACGGGGGCGCGGCGCGAGGCTCGGGGGCCGGGCGACGGGGTGCGGCGTAGCATCGAGCGCGCCGACACGGCATACCCGGACCCGGAGGAACGCATGGAGCTGCGCACCACGGTCAACGGCGAGCCACGCACCACCGAGGTCGACGGGGCGGAGTCGGCGGTCGAGGTCATCCGGGACGGCTTCGGGCTGACCGGCACCAAGCTGGTCTGCGGCAGCGGGGTATGCGGTGCCTGCACCGTGCTGGTCGACGGCCGGCCCTTGGTCAGCTGCCTCACCCCGGCCACGCGTTTGCGCGAGGCGCAGGTGACCACCGTTGAGGGACTGGCCGACGGCGACACCTTGCATCCGGTCCAGGCCGCCTTCGCGGCGCACGACGCGCTGCAGTGCGGCTACTGCACCCCCGGCTTCGTGGTCGACGCCGTCGCGTTCGTCGACCGGTGGCGCGCCGAGCACGGCGACACTGAGCCCGACCGGCACACCATTGCCGAGGCGCTCGCCGGGCACCTGTGTCGGTGCGGCGCCTACGAGGGGATCTATCGCGCCGTGGCCGCCGCCTGCCGCGGTGAGCACGACGGAGGCAGCGGGAGCGTCGCCCGGGTCGACGCACCCGACAAGGTCACCGGAGCGGCGACCTACACCACCGACGTGCGGCTGCCCGGGATGCTGCACGGCGCCATCCGCCGATCTGATGTCGCTGCCGGCACCGTGGCGCCGTTCAGTCACCTCACCGGTGCGCAGGTCATCGACCTGATGCCGGCTGACCGGCGCATCCGCTGGGCCGGTCAGCCCCTCGCGGCGGTCGTCGCCGAGACCCCCCTGGACGCCCGCCACCGAGCGGCCGAGCTCTCGCTGTCGATCACCACACTGCCCTTCGTCGTCGACCCGGACAAGGCGTCCGCCGTCGGGGCACCCGAGGTGTATGCCGAGCGCGCCGACCGCAAGCTGGCGCCCAGTGCTGCCGAGGGTGCGACCTTCCCCGGTGCCTGGCACGGCAACCGACGCGGCCCCACGATGCTGCCGTTCCTCGGCACGGTGGCCAAGCGACGCCTGTCCCAGGCCCGCAGCCAGCAGGACCAGGGCCTGGTCGAGCTCGACTTCGACACCGCGCCCCAGCTGCACAGCAGCTTCGAGCCGCACTGCGCGGTGGCTGACTGGTCGCAGGCGCACCGCCTGCGGGTCTGGGTCAGCACCCAGGCGGTCGAGGGCATCCGGCAGTCCCTGTCCGAGGCGACCGGCCTGGCCGCCGACGACATCGAGGTGATCGCCGAGCACGTCGGCGGCGGCTTCGGCTCCAAGCTGAGCCTCGGCGTCGAGACCCTCGCTGCCGTGCGGCTCAGCAAGGCCACCGGTCGACCGGTCAGCGTGGTGCTGGACCGGCACGAGGAGCTGACCGCCACCGGCAACCGTCCCGGCAGCGCCTCCCGGGTCTCGCTGCTGCTCGACGAGGCGCACGACATACGCGCCCTGCAGGTCGAGGTCGACAACCACGCCGGCATTGCCATCGGCAACTCGGTCGGCGCCCTGGCCATGATGGTCTACGACCGCACCCCCCGGCTGGCCCGCGACACGGACGTCGTCACCAACGCGCCGCCGGGAGCGCCGTTCCGCGGACCCGGCGGTCCGACCTACGCCTGGGCTTTGGAGCAGACCGTCGACGAGGCCGCGCACCGGCACGGCCGCGACCCCATCGAGCTGCGCGCTCAATGGGACGGCAACGAGCGTCGTCAGGCGCTCTACCGCTGGGCGCAGGACCTGCCGGTATGGCGTGAGCGCGGCGCGACTGGCAGCCGCACCGGGCGGTTCCGGCGCGGGGTGGGAGTGGCCGCCGGCAACTGGTTCTACTTCGTCGACCCCTCCGCAGAGGTCGTCGTCGGCGTCGAGGACGGTCGGCTCACCGTCTCGACCGCCTCGCAGGACATGGGCACCGGGAGTCGCACGGTGCTGGCCCGGGCCGTGGCGCAGGTCTTCGACGTCGAGCCCACCGACGTGTGGGTGCGCTTGGGCCGCTCCGGGTCCGGCACGACCTACGGCCCGACCTCGGGCGGCAGTCGCACCACGGTCTCGCTGTGGCCGACGGCGGTCGAGGCCGCGACCACGCTGCGCGGGCAGATCGGCGACCAAGCGCTGAGCGAGCACGAGGGGGCCCGTGCCACCGCCACCCGCGGCGGCGACCTCGGCCGCCGCGCCATCCCCTTCGACTTGGGTGGGATGGAGGTCGGTCGCGGCTTCTCCGCCGCCGTGCACGTCAGCGAGGTCGAGGTCGACACCCGCACCGGCAAGACCCGGGTGCTGGCTGTCCACGGCGGCATCGCCGTCGGCCGCATCCACGCCCCCGGCCCGGCCCGCAGCCAGTGCGAGGGCTCGATCATCCAGGGCATCGGGCTGGCGCTCTATGAGCAGCAGGTGCTGGATCCGCATACCGGGCTCACCCTGACCGCCAACCTGGAGGACTACCGCATCCCCCAGCTCGGCGACACCCCGGAGATCGACATCCACTTCCACGAGGAGGGCTGGGAGCATGTGCCCGGCGGAGGCATCGGCCTGGGCGAGATCGCCACGATCAGCCCGGCGGCCTCGGTCGGCAACGCCATCCACCACGCGCTCGGGGTGCGCACGACGACCTTGCCGGTGCGGCCCGACCGACTGCTGGAGGCCCTGCGATGAGTGGCATCACGATCCTCGACGATGCCGCTGCGCGGCCCGAGGACAGCGACGGGGTCTACCGCGCGGGCGGCACCGACCTGCAGGAGCGGTTGCGCACTCGCGGCGAGACGCCACACATCTGGGACCTCACCGGCATTCCCGGCTTCGCCGACATCACCCGGGAGGCCGACCGAACCGTCATCGGTGCCGGCACCACCGCGGCGACGGTCGCGACCGAGCTGGGCGAGGACTACCCGGCGCTGGCGCAGACCGCTGCCGGCCTGGCCACCCCGCAGGTGCGCGCCACCGCCACGATCGGCGGCAACCTGCTGCAGCGCACCCGCTGCTGGTACTACCGGCACCCGCACACCCGCTGCCTCAAGGACGGCGGCGACCGCTGCCCGGCTCGCAACGGGCGTCACCTCTACGGCGTGGCCTTCGACACCTCGGCCTGCGTGCACCCACACCCTTCGTCGCTGGCCATGGCCCTGCTGACGTACGACGCGTCGGTGGTCATCACCGGACGCGACCCCATCGGGGTCGGCGAGCTGCTGGGCGACGGCACCGACCCGACCCGCGACCACGCGCTCGGTGAGCAGGAGGTCGTGACCCAGGTGCTGCTGCCACCGCCCGCGGCCGGTGAACGGGCGGCATACACCCGCGCGATCAGCCGGTTCGAGGCGGAGTGGCCGCTGGTCGAGGCGGTATGCCGAATGCTGGTCAACGACGCCGGGACCGTCACCTCGTGTGCGATCGGGGTGGGCGGGGTTGCACCGGTGCCGCTGCGGATGCCCGCCGCCGAGGCCATGCTGATCGGCTCGCCGCCGGACGAGGACACGATCGCCGCTGCGGCACGCGCATGTGCGCAGGGCGCGAGTCCGCTGCCGGAGACCGCGTACAAGGTCGAGCTCATCGAGGGCTGTGTGCGCGAGGTCCTGGAGCGCGTCAGCGCGTAGTCTCACATCGGCCCACTCGAAAGGCTACTTGAAATCTACTCTAAAAAGTTTAGAGTAGATCTATGTCCACGAACCAGGTCGATCAGATGCTGGCCTTGCCGCTCCAGCAGGTCGGGCATGCCCTCGCATCTGTGCCGGAGGACCAGTGGTTTGAGCGAAAGTCGGCCCGGGTGGCGCCCAAGGACCTGGCAGTCCCGTTGGTGGCTCTGGCCAATGCCGAAGGGGGCACGGCCGTCGTCGGCATCCACGATGGCAAGGTTGACGGCGTGCGGCGACACATCGATCGTGTCAACTCCCTGCGGCAGGCCCCGTTGGACCACACCCATCCTCCGGTCAGGACGCACTTCGACCAGGTGGCCTGTCTCAACTCCGCAGGAGAGCTGGACACCATTCTCGTGGCTCGCGTCTCTCCCGGTGAGGTCGTGCACGAGACGACGAACGGCGAGTGCTATCTGCGGGTTGGCGACGAGTCGCGCAGACTGAGCTTCGGGCAACGCCAGGAGTTGCACTATGACCGCGGGAGCCCGCCCTACGACGGGCAGCCGGTGCGCGGCCTGAGGGTGGACGATCTTGATCGACCCTCTCTCGTGGCCTATCGATCATCCGCTGGGGCGTCGGGCTCCTTCACACGACTGCTCCAAGCCAGAAGCTTGCTCTCGGCCGATGGTGAGGTGAGTGTTGCGGGATGTCTGCTGTTCGCCGCGAATCCTCAGGAGTGGTTCCCCCACGCTCATGTGCGGGTTCTTCGCTACCAGGGCGTCGAGCGCGGCACCGGACGACGGCTGAGCCTCGATGACACGGGCGATGTCCGTATCGAAGGACCCTTGCCTGCCGTCATCGAGAAGGCTGCGGACGTCACTGAGCAATGGGTGCCGAGGCGGCGCTCCCTAGCAGAGGGAGGCACGACGTTCACGGGCATCCCGATCGTGCCGCGGGACGCCTGGCTCGAGGGACTCGTCAACGCGGTGATCCACCGTTCCTACAGTTCTGCCGGCGACCACATCCGAGTGGAGATCTTCCCTGATCGCATCGAGATCGAGAGCCCGGGGCGTTTCCCGGGACTGATAGACCCGCGCAGACCGCTGGAGGTGGGCAGGTACGCTCGCAATCCGCGCATCGCCCGAGTCTGTGCCGACTTGCGGATTGGGCAGGAGCTTGGTGAAGGGATTAAGCGGATCTTCGACGAGATGCGCCTACGAGGTCTCACTGATCCGGTCTACAGCCAAACCCAGGGCAGCGTACGGCTCGTCCTTGAAGGAGCCTCACGAATAGCTCCCGCAGTGATCGCCGCCCTTCCCAAGGGGTCGACCGACCTACTCAACCGCCTTCGTCAGGCTCGACAGCCACTCGGAACGGGGCAGCTCGTCGACTTGGCCCAGTTGAGTCGTCCCACTGTCAAGAAGCAGCTCGCAGCGCTGCGTGAGCAGGGACTGGTGGAGTGGGACGGAAGATCCGAGAAGGACCCCCGCGCCGTATGGCGGCCCGCTGACTGAGTCTGCAAGCGACGGCACCCACCTGGGTGGCCGACTCACAGTCATCCGGAATGTGCGCCATAGCGCAAGTTCCGTATGACGCTGTCTTCGGGCGCGGCAGCAGGCGGAATGGACGGCGCGGCGGGGAGGGTTTCTCGGCTATCCGGGACCGCCCCGGGTGAGAGAGGGTGACCGCATGCCAAGCGAGCGCGTCAAGTTCACCGGGTCTCAGGGCACGCAGCTGGCCGGGCGGCTGGACCAGCCGGACGACATACCCCGGGCAGTCGCCCTGTTTGCGCACTGCTTCACCTGCACCAAGGACGTCGTGGCCGCCTCCCGGATCGCCACCCAGCTGACCGAGCACGGGATCATGGTGCTGCGTTTCGACTTCACCGGTCTGGGCGGGTCGGGCGGCGACTTCGGCAACACCGACTTCAGCTCCAACGTGGACGATCTGGTGCATGCCGCTGACTACCTGCGCAGCGAGCACGGCGCCCCCACGATCCTGATCGGGCACTCGCTCGGCGGGGCGGCGGTGCTGGCGGCTGCCGAGCGCATCCCGGAAGCCCGGGCCGTGGTCACCATCGGCGCCCCGGCGGACACCGAGCACCTGGCCAACCTGTTGTCCGAGGACCTGCCGGAGATCGATCAGGAGGGTGCGGCCGAAGTCTGCCTGGCGGCCCGGTCGTTCCGGATCCGCCGGGAGTTCCTCGAGGACATCCGCAGCCAGCCGCAGGCGCGGCGCATCGCCCGGCTCGGCCTCCCGCTGCTGGTGATGCACGCGCCGCAGGATGAGACGGTCGGGATCGACAACGCCCGGCAGATCTTCGAGGAGGCCGGCCACCCCAAGTCGTTCGTGTCCCTCGACGGGGCCGACCACCTGCTCACGCGGCCCGCCGACACCCGGTTCGCCGCCGCGGTCCTCGCGGCCTGGGTGACGCGGTATCTCGACGACCCGCCCGCCGCAGGCCCACCGCAGATGCAGCACAAGGAGGGCAGCGTGCTCGTCGCCGAGAACGACGTCGGCCCGTTCGGGCAGCGGATCACCGACGGCCGGCACGAGATCACTGCCGACGAGCCGGAGCCGGTCGGCCTCGATACCGGGCTGAACCCCTACGACCTGCTCCTCGCGGGCCTCGGCGCCTGCACGTCGATGACCGTCCGGATGTATGCCGATCGCAAGGACTGGCCGCTGGAGCACGTCGGCGTCTCCCTGCGGCACAGCCGCATCCACGCCAAGGACTGCGCCGACTGCGAGACGACCAGCGGACGCCTGGACCACATGGAGCGGGTGCTGACGCTGACCGGCAACCTCGACGACGAGCAACGGCAGCGGCTGCTGGAGATCGCCGACAAGTGCCCGGTGCACCGCACCCTGCGCTCCGAGGTCGCGATCTCGACCAGTCTGGAGTCGCTCGAGGAAGGCGACGGCTAGCATCTGAGGATGTCGTCGGGAGCGGGGAAGGGGTTGGCCTCGCGGTGAGCGGACACCACCACGGGCACGTCGGAGCCACCCACCGGTGGCGCCTGCAGATCGCCTTCGTGCTGGTCGCGGCGTTCTTCGGCGTCGAGCTTGCCGCCGGGCTGATCTCCGGCTCGCTGGCCCTGCTCAGCGACGCAGGGCACATGGCCGCTGACGTCGTAGCCCTGGGCGCGGCTCTGCTGGCGACCCGGCTCGCGATGAGCACCCCGGCCGACGGGCGGCGCACCTTCGGGGCCTACCGCGCCGAGGTCTTCGCCTCCGGACTCGCGGTGCTGCTGATGCTGGGCGTGTCGACATACATCCTGATCGAGGCGGCCCGGCGCTTCGGTTCCTCGGCGCAGGTGGCCAGCGCCCCGATGCTCGTGGTCGGCGCGATCGGGCTGGTGGTCAACCTGGCTGCGCTACTGCTGCTGCGCGGTGGTGCCGGCGAGAGTCTCAACGTCAAGGGGGCCTACCTCGAGGTGGTCGCGGACACCCTGGGCTCGGTCGGGGTCATCGTCGCGGGGGTGCTGGTGGCCACGACGGGCCAGGCGTGGTGGGACACGGCGGTTGCGGTGGCGATCGCGCTGTTCGTCGGGGTCCGCGCCGTGCTGCTGAGTCGCGAGGTGCTCTCCGTGCTCGGCCAGCGGGCCCCCGAGGACCTGCCACCCGCGGTCATCATGCAGGCGTTGGGTGAGGTGCAGGGGGTCACCGACGTGCACGACCTGCACGTGTGGACGCTGACCTCGGGCATGCACGTCGCTTCGGCCCACCTGGTGGTGGCCGACGAGGCGCACGTGCACGCCGTGCTCGACCGCGGGGCTGAGCTGATGCGCGACCGGTTCGGCGTGGAGCACGCGACGCTGCAGGTGGAGCCCGAGTCGCACACGCGCTGCTCCGAGCTCAGCTGGTAGGTCACCGCCACCACAGAGCCGCAGCTTCGGGTGAGCCACCGACCGTTGTGCGCGCCACCGCCGTCCGCGCCGGGCACTTTCGCGCGCACTTCGGTTGCCACCGACCGTTGTGCGCGCCAACTGGGTCCTCGCGCACCGCGTTGGCGCGCACTTCGGCGTTGGGGCCTCAGTCCGGGGTCGGAACCGAGCCCGTTGAGGCCGCTGAGATTCGTTCCTGGGACGTCGTTGAGGTATGCCGAAGGGGGGAAGAGACCGGACCGTCAGGGGATGGGGAGCCGGCGATTCTCAACCGGCTCACCGAAGCTCTCGACTACCGCTGGTCCACGGCAGAGCGTCAGGCCGTCAGCAAACCGCCGTACCCGTCTCCCGAACCGGTGGCAGCCGTGCAGCGAGAAGTTCTGGAGCTGCTCGAGGCACACGTGCCGGAGGGGGACACTCCAGCCGGTGCCCCTGCGCAATGCCATCGACCTGGCCCGGTTGCCGGGCACGATCCTGCCTGACCTGGCATGCCTGCCCGTCGGAGCGCGATTGGTGAGCGTCGACGGTGCGCGTGAACTGCTGCCACGCATGCCCGGCCTCTGGGCGCACGGGCTCCAGCGAGAGCTGGTGATGGCCCGACTGTATGAAGGCGACCTCGCCCTCGCCACGGCAGAGACCGAAGATCTCGCCAGGCACGGTGACCCTGCTCACCCCTGGGCAGGGCACCGAACCATCGGCTACTGGTTGGCCAGG
Organism: Ornithinimicrobium sp.; assembly: GCF_051004135.1. Lineage (GTDB taxonomy): Bacteria > Actinomycetota > Actinomycetes > Actinomycetales > Dermatophilaceae > Ornithinicoccus. Next base: position 2,760 of record NZ_JBPCKQ010000055.1, on the reverse strand, counting down.
CACGGGGAGGCGCAGGAGTTCTTCAAGCGGTGGAAGACCTATGGCGCCGCGCACGAGCGAGGCGATATGCGGCGGATCAAGGAGCTCCTGGTGCACGCCGTGGCCGAACGGCACGGCCGGCGCGTTTCATGGGAGGTGACGACGGACAAGAGGGTTGGTCCCACGATGCGGTACCTCTGCTTCGAGTTATGGGCTCAGCGCGGGGACGTCGAGGGCTTGCTGGCATTCTTCGACGGCGAAGGTGCCGATCTGCTGCCCGAGGTCGATCAGCTCCTCCGGATCTCTGAGCCTGGATCCGCGTGCGCCGTGAGGCGCTGACGATTTGAGTAGGAGGTGAGAGACCTTCGCCTCCGTCCTGTCGCAGCAGGGCGGTGAAGCTGGGGGCAGCCTGGACCGGGAGATGTCGGTCTGGGTGGGAGCAGCCCCGACAAAGCCGGGACGGGCCAGTACTGCCAGATGGTGTGGGTCCGGCGAGCGTGACGAAGAGGAGTACGAGAGGAACCAGCGTAGGTACGTCCCTTAAAGGCTCACCGGCTCCAATCTGGCGGATATGGGCCGGGTGCGGTGCGCACCTGCCGGGCTGCGGCCTGGCGGGGAACTTCGGGGCGGGCATGCGGATGTCTGCCCGGGAGGCCACGGTGAAGTGCTGCGGGGTAGTCGTGGCGATGCCGCAGGGACAGAGTTGGGCTCCTCCTTCGTCGAGCGAATCGACAGTGAACACGGGAACCGTCTCGGTCCTTGCCCACCGCGCGTGCATCCGGCACGTGGGGTGGGTTGGGTTCATCGTCGACCGATCGGGTCGGGACGGGGCGGAGCCGCCGTAGTACTCCGAGCCGGGGAAAGCCTGCGCACATGGGGAAGGGCGGCAGCAGTTTCGAGAAGCAGAGGAGGCTGTAATGCCGAAAGAGGCACCACCGAATGGTGGCGCTCCGCTGGTCGAGGTCCCGTTGGGGCCGCGGCGGCGGGTATCGGAGATGCAGGCCAAACTTCACCGTTGGGCAGCGGCCGATTCTGGTCGCCGGTTCGACGACCTGTTCAACTTCGTGCACGACCCGGCGACGCTGATCGTGGCGTTCGACCGGGTCGCGGGCAACCCCGGCTCCCGCAGCCCTGGCGTGGACGGCCTCACGGTCGCCGACGTCGAGGAGCAGATCGGGGTGCCGGAGTTTCTGGATGACCTACGTGCCCAACTCAAGACGGGCACGTTTCGACCCCTGCCGGTGCGGGAGCGCAAGATTCCCAAGCCGGGAGGGTCGGGGAAGCTGAGGAAACTTGGCATCCCGACCGTGGCCGATCGGGTCGTCCAGGCTGCGCTGAAGCTGGTGTTGGAACCGATCTTCGAGGCCGACTTCGTGCCGGTCTCCTACGGGTTCCGACCGATGCGGCGAGCACAGGACGCGATCGCCGAGATACACCGGTTCGGCACCTCCGGTTACCGGTGGGTGCTGGACGCGGACATCGAGGCGTGCTTTGACAACATCGACCACGTGGCCCTGATGGACCGCGTCCGGGCGAGGGTCAAGGACAAACGCGTCTTGTTGCTGGTGAAGGCGTTCCTCAAGGCCGGAGTTCTCACCGAACTCGGCGAGAGCAAGGACACCCACACCGGCACACCGCAAGGTGGCATCCTGTCTCCGTTGCTGGCTAACATCGCGTTGTCGGTGCTCGATGAGCACCTGCACCGCGGATGGACGCCGGGGGCGGAGATGGCGACGACCAGCAGTCGCGCGCGACGCCGACGACTGGGCCTGCCGAACTGGCGGGTCGTCCGCTACGCGGACGATTTCGTCGTCCTCGTGCATGGCTGCCGAGCCGACGTCGAGGCCCTGCGCGAAGAGATCGCCCAGGTGCTCTCACCGATGGGTCTGAGGCTCTCGGAGTCCAAGACCCAGGTGGTGCACATGGGCCAGGGGTTCGACTTCCTGGGCTTCCGCATCCAGTGGAGGCGCAAGTACGGGTCGAACAAGTGGCACGTGTACACCTTCATCTCCGATCGGCCGGTCCGGTCGCTGAAGGCCAAGGTCCGTGCCCTGACGAACAGGACGGCGCAGCAGAATCCCAGGGTAGTGCTGATCAGGCTCAACCAGATCATGCGCGGCTGGGCCAACTACTTCAAGCACGCGGTGGCCAAGCACACCTTCGGCGCGCTGTCACACTTCGTGTGGTGGCGCATCATCCGGTGGCTTCGGACGCTGCACCGCTGGAAGTGGAAGGACGTCCGGCGACGGTTTACCACCCCCGACGGGCGGTGGAGACCGATCGCCGTGGACGGGATCGAGTTGTTCAACCTCGAGGCGGTACCGGTCACCCGTTACCGCTACCGAGGCAACACCATCCCCAACCCCTGGACCCTGCATAACCACGCCACTACGGCAGGAGCTGTGGAGAGCCCGGTGCGGTGAAAGTCGCACGCCGGGTTCGGCGAGCGGCCTGGGGAAACGGACCGGCAGTAATGCCGACACCGCGCCCCAGGCCGACTCAACCGGCCCGCATTCGCGGGGGTTCGTGGACGGGTTGAGGTGAGGCCGTCTTGTTGCGGGCATGCGGGTGGCCGCCGGTCTGCCCGGCTTTTCCACGTGGGGTCGTTCCTGGTAAGGACAGAAGGGTCGGTCAGGAGGGGGACAGCACGGCGGCGTCGAACATGGCGTCCCAGGGGTGGGCCCAGGGCCAGTTCGTGGGCAGGTGCAGCCGCAGCCGGCGGGCCCGGTTGGCGATCCGGGCGGGGATGTTGATCAGCTGGGCCCGGATGGTCGCTGGCCG
>NZ_JBPCKQ010000054.1:0-31246 GCF_051004135.1 Ornithinimicrobium sp. | reverse complement strand
CAAGTGCAAGACCCAGCAGCCGGTGGCCGCCGCAGGCATGTTCACCAAGGACCGTTTCGACATCGACCTTGAGCAGGACACGGTGACCTGCCCGGCCGGGGTCAGCGCACCGATCCGCCGGGGCAAGAACCACACGGGAACGGCCCGTTTCGGTCAGGCCTGCACCGGCTGTCCGCTGCGTGAGCAGTGCACCCGCTCCACCGCCGGACGGACCGTCCATGTCGGCGCCCACGAGCAGGCGCTGGCCGATGCCCGCAGGCGACAACGTCACCCGGACTGGGTCGCCGACTACCGGGCCACGCGGCCCAAGGTGGAACGCAAGATCGGGCACCTGATGCGTCGCCATCACGGGGGGCGACGGGCCCGGGTCCGGGGCACCGAGAAGGTCGCCGCCGATTTCGCTCTCCTGGGCGCGGCAGTCAACCTGGCCCGCCTCGGCATGCTCTGCTTCACCAGTGCACCCCCTCGGAGTTGGGCAACCGTGGCCTGAGCCGCCCCACGGGCACCCCAGCGGGCCCCATCAGCGACCGACACAGTCCCCCTTACGCGCCAACACCACCTCCGGACCCCTTGATCGCGCCACCCAGGTGACGATCACTCAAGCCATCTGGTGTGACTTCCCCCAGACTGCGCCGCTCAAGCGATCGGGCCCATCACCCACTGACCGCCGTTCGACACCAGCCACCTAGTGCACCGCTCGGCACCCCCGCCATCGCATACACGCCATGCCGGATCGGGCGGACGATCTCGCGGTTGACCAACAGGGACAGCTCCATCTTCCCGACCCCACCTTGTTACTTCTGAAGAGTTCTGGAGAGGCACCTTCGCACGCCTGGGCAACCAACCGACTCAAAGGCCGCGAGTCGCGCGGCCGACATCGCTGCGGTCTGCACCGCTTACGATGTATGGCTGTGCCTAGCTCCCCCTCTCTCCGCGCGGGCATGGGGGCCATCCCGCACAACGGCGGGGTCACGTTCCGGGTGTGGGCGCCCAACGCGCGCCAGGTCGCGGTCACCGGGGACTTCTCCGGGTGGGACCCGGCATACAAGGCGTGGCTGGTCCGCGACAACGCGCGATCGGGCACGTGGTCGACGTTCGTGCCCGGCGCGGGCCCGGGCAGTCACTACCGCTTCCTGATCCGCAGCGGCGGACCCTACCGCTCCCGCATCGACCCAGTCGCCCGACAAGTGACCCACTCCGACGGTGATGCCGTGGTCTTCGACCCCCGGTCCTTGGATTGGGGAGAGGATCATTTCGCCATGCCCGGATGGGACGACCTGGTGCTCTACGAGCTGCACATCCCCACCTTCGCCGCCGACGGATGGCGCGCCGGCACGTTCGACCGGGCCATCGACCGGCTCGACCACCTTGCCTGGCTCGGCGTCAACGCCGTCGAGGTGATGCCGCCGTTCGCCTTCGCCGGGCACATCAGCTGGGGCTACAACCCCTCGCACCCCTTCGCGATCGAGAGCTCCTACGGCGGCCCACAGGCCTTCGCCCGGTTCGTCCGCGCGGCGCACGCCCGCGGGATCGCCGTCATCCTTGACGTGGTCTACAACCACCTCGGCCCGGGCGACCTGCACCTGTGGCGTCTCGACGGGGGCCGCAAGCCGCGCTACGGCGGCAGCTACTTCTACAACGACCGCCGGGCGCTGACCCCGTGGGGGGCGACTCGGCCCAACTACGACCGCAAGCACGTGCGCAACTACCTGCGCGACTCGGCGGTGATGTGGCTGGAGGACTTCCGCGTCGACGGTCTGCGCTTCGACGCGACGCAATACATCCGCTCCCGGTCGGGCAACGTCCACCACCCCGGCCAGCGCATCGCCGCCGGGCACCGGTTCCTCGCGGCGACGACCGCCGACCTCCGCTCCCGCCAGCCGTGGAAGATCCTGATCGCCGAGGACATGCAGCGCGACCCCACCGTCACCCGGCCCAGCGGCGAGGGCGGGCTGGGCTTCCACTCTCAGTGGGACGCCGGCTTCGTGCACCCCGTCCGCGCCGCCCTGGAGACGCCGCGGGACGAGGACCGCGACCTGTATGCCGTCGCGCACGCCGTCATCGGACACGGCCTGGGCGCGCCGCACGAGCGGGTGATCTACACCGAGTCCCACGACGAGGTGGCCAACGGCCGGAGCCGGGTGCCCGAGTCGGTGTCCCCGGGGGCGGCCGACTCCTGGCACGCGCGCACCCGCGCCGTGCTGGGCCTCGTGCTCACCCTGACCTCCCCTGGCCTGCCCATGCTCTTCCAGGGTCAGGACTTCCTGGAGGACCGCTGGTTCGACGACCAGACCCCGCTCGACTGGGACAAGGCCCACCGGCACGCCGGCTTCCTGCACCTGGTCCGGGAGCTGATCGCGCTGCGCCGCAACCTCTCGGGCGCCACCCGCGGACTGTCCGGACGGCATACCCGCGTCATCCGGGTCGACGACGACCGCAAGATCCTGGCCTTCCACCGCTGGTCCAGCGGCGGTCCGCGCGACGACACGGTGGTGGTGCTCAACCTGCGCACCACGCCGGTATGGAGCTACCCGCTCGGGCTGCCCCGCCCCGGGCGATGGCGAGTGCGCTGCAACACCGACGCTCCGCTCTACGGGCCCGGTCTGGGCGCGGTGCACGTCACCAACCTCGACACCGAGCCGCACGGGTGCGACGGCTACCCCCAGCACGCCCGGATCACCATCGGCCCGTATGCCGCACTCTTCTACTCCCAGGACACGTAGGGCGGTGCCTATCCTCGCTCGCTATCCGCCGTCGGCGCTCTCGGCCACCGGGTCGGCGGCGCCGGTGAAGCATTCGGGACGCGTCCTCGGCGAGAAGGGCTACTTCGCGTTCGACGTCAGTCCCATCGACAATCAACGCAAGCATGTCGTCGGTGTAGTAGCTGCGGATTGGCGACTCGAGCTGCTTGGATCTCGCTGTGGCCAGCCCCGCCGGCGGCGAGGACCCGTGCTTCCTCAAGCACCATGTTGTTGTCGGTGAGTGCCATCGACGTCTTGGGTGACCCTGTCGCCACGCGCGCCGGTCGCGGCACCACCGACAACAAAGATCGACGAAGCGACGCCACGGTCGCGGAGCCGCTGATCGAGTTGGGCCAGCAGCTCGCGCGTCTGCTGGGCAGTGAACTCATGCGCCGCGTCCGCAGGGTCATCCGGTGACCAGGTCACATGATCCGATAACTCTGCCTGGCGTTGATGGGCATCAGTCGTCCAGCACCCTCCGCGGACTCAGTAGGGTCTCATTGTGCATATCCCCCCTCCAGGGAGCGACGCCGGCTCGGTGACCCTCAGATTCCTGGCGGCGCCGACCGACGTCGCGGATCTGGGCGGCTCCGCCGTGTCGGGTGGCCGGGTGCTGGAGTGGGTCGACCGGGCCGCCTACGCGTGCGCAGTGGGTTGGAGCTCGGCCTACTGCGTCACCGCCTACGTGGGCGACGTGGTCTTGGACCGCCCCATCCACACCGGCGAGCTCGTCGAGGTCTCGGCCCACGTCATCTTGACCGGCCGGTCCTCGATGCACATCCGGGTGAGGGTGAGCGCCGGCCCCGTGGCCACCGGTGAGCTGGAGCCGACCTCCACCTGCGTCGTCATCTTCATCGCCCTCGACGCTGAAAGCAAACGGCCGACACCCGTGTCACCGTGGGAGCCCGTGACGCCGGAGCAGCAGCGCGAGGCCGACTGGGCGACGGAGCGGATCGAGGTCCGCAAGGCCATCGAGCAGGCCATGGCAGAGCAGACCTACTCCCCCGCAGGCACCGCACCCCAAGCGGTGCTGCGCTTCCTGGCGGCCCCCACCGACGTCAACTGGGGCGGCAAGACCCATGGGGGCACGGTGATGCGCTGGATCGACGAGACGGCCCGCGTGTGCGCCTTGCAGTGGAGCAAGCGGGACTGTCTGCCCGTCTACTCCGGTGGCATCCGTTTCTACCGCCCCATCCCGATCGGCAACCTCGTGGAGATCAGCGCGCGGCTGCTGCATACGGGGCACAGCAGCATTCACATCTCCGTGCACGTCAGCTCCGCCGATCCGAAGACCGGTGACTTCGCGCTGACGACGCACTGCCTGACCGTGTTCGTCGCGCTGGCCGACGGCAAGCCGGTCGAGACACCCACCTGGCATCCCCGGTCGGAGGAGGACGAGCGCCTCGATGCCCACGCCCTGGCCCTCATGCGGCTCCGCGCGAGGAAAGGATGAGCCCGGACGCCGTCACCGTCGGCGAGTCGACCCCTGACCTCACACCGTCCTGGCCACCTCCCGCACGGCCTTGATCATCAGCTGGTAGGGCATCGACCGCTTGGTCACCTGGTTGACAGTGCCGCTGATCACCAGGTCCAGATCCGCGGCGCGGAACAGCGCGGCACCCGATGCCCCGGAATGCCCGACCAGGGGTGGGAGCGCCCGGAAGCCGGTCACCGCACGGGGTGGAGACCACGCCCCCGTCGGCCTGGAACGAGGCCATCGCATGCGGGATGTGCAGTCGGACGCGTCCGTTCAGCATCGGTGCGATCTCGGCATAGCGGTCCAAGCTCTCCGAGCCGAAGACGTAGGTCTGGGTCAGGCCCAGCGGCGCCGCGATCCGCTCCGCGACCGCCGACGCGAAGGACAGACCGGTCAAGCCCTCGACGATCGCACCGAGCAGTTGGTAGTTCGTGTCCGAGTACCGCGCCTTGCCGGGCTTGTCCGGGGCGAAGGCCGGCCGCATGCCGCGAGTGATCTCCAGCACGTCGTCCAGGGTCCATGAGAGGTCGTGCTCGAAGGCCAGGTCGGCCGTCGTGCCCCCGTCGGCACGCTCGCCTTCGAAGTAGTCCGCGAGACCGGAGGTATGGGCCAGCAGGTGCCGCACCGTGATCTGCCCACCCCGGTCGACCCACCGCTGATGTGCAGCCCGCGCATCATCTGCGCCGGCAGCAGCTCGGCGGCGGGTCGGTCCAGGACGAGCTCGCCGGCGTCGGCCAGCTGCAGGATCAGCGCAGCGGTGAACAGCTTGGTGACCGAGGCCACGAAGTACGGATGGTCACCTCCGTAGGACGTACGGATGGTCACCTCCGTAGGACCACTGCCAGCCCGCCCGGTCCAGATGCAGCTGCACGGGACCCGTGTCGGGCCGGGCGTCGTAGCCGCCCACCAGCTCCGTGAGGCGAGTCTCCAGGTCCATACGTGCCTCCTTTCAGCCGCCTCGGCGGACCCGAGGACTGCGCTCACCGGGAGTACCCATCATGGCAGTGCGGGTGTGCTCCGAGGTGCCGGCCATGTCCACGCGGAGCGGGCGATCGCGAGGAGGAGCACAACTTCGACGGCGCTTCCCAGGAGGTAGTAGACCCAGGTCTCACCGATGCACAACGCGATGATGATGACCGCATACAAGAGGCTGACGACGATGTTGAGGACCCGGTTGACTCGTGGCTTGAGAACGAGGGACAGGACCATCATCAAGGTGGCCGGCAGGATGAAGATCAGGGCGGAGGTCAAGAACACCTGGTTGACGGCCAACGGAGTGGTCGCCACCGTCCCCTCGAGCGCCGCGCCGAGCACGTCAGCCCGGAAGAACGCGAAGAGGTCGACGTAGGCGAACACGAACAGCATCACGACCCATAGCGCGCTGAGCACGAGCTTCACATCGACTCGGGTGTCTCGGTACTGCCTCGTTGGTCTGGTCATGGTCGTCGTGCTCATGGGATCGGCTCCTACTGCCTGGTTGTGGTCGTCTCACCGGGGACCCTTCCCCGGTGGCGCTTGCCAGATCCAGTGTGTTTGCGTTGTCTTCGTGGCACACCGGGAGCGGGGCCAGTCTCGACCTGACCGAACAGACAGCGGGGGACTGCTCTTTCGGTCGATCCGCCGTACCTGCCCGACTCCGTACCCTGGGGTTCGTGAGCACAGCGCTGGGGTGGCTCAGGATGGAGCCCGAGGCCGAGGAACCACCGGTTCGGGTGTGGCGCGACTGGGTCCTCGCTGCGACGGTGGCAGGTGCCACGCTGGTCGAGGTGCTCGTCCGCGACGGCATGGTATGGCGACCGCTGGCGTTCGCGTTCGGGCCCACCCTGGCGCTGACGATGCTGTGGCGCCGCACACCCCCTTGCGACGGTAGCCCTGGCGTTCGGCGCGCTCGTGGTGTTGGACCTGGGCTCTGTCCTCGCTCTTGGCGAGCCTTTCGTCCTGGTCGCCGGCGCTTTCGTCCTGGTTCTGGTGTACGCGCTGTTCCGGTGGGGAAGCACCAGGCAGACAGCGATTGGCCTGGTGATCGTGGTAGTGGAGGTGGTGGTGATCGCGACCACCGACTTCACCGGTCTCACCGACCTTGTCGGCGGCATCGTCGTGCTGCTGTTCCCGGCCGCCCTGGGCCTCTCCATCCGCTACCGCGGCATCGTCCGCGACCAGGCGTTCGAGCAGGTCAGACTCCAGGAGCGAGAGACGCTGTCCCGCGAGCTGCACGACATCGTGGCCCACCACGTGTCCGCCATCGCCATCCAGGCGCAAGCCGGGCAGTTCCTGGCCACCTCACAAGACCTGGACGGAGCCGCAGCGGCCCTCGACGTCATCGAGACCGAGGCCTCGCGCACCCTCGCCGAGATGCGCTCCATGGTCGGGACCCTGCGCCGCGGCCAGGGCACACCGCAGCTGTCCGTCCAACACGGCGTGGCCGACATCGAGGCTCTGGCCACCGCCGACGGCGCCCCGGGGTTGCGCGTCGACGTCGAGCTCGACGGGAATCTCGACGACCTGCGACCCTCGGTCCAGGCGGCCCTGTACCGGGTGGCCCAGGAGTCGATCACCAACGCGCTGCGTCACGCACGGCATGCCACCCAGGTCCACGTCCGGGTCGCCGGGGAGACCAAGACCGTGCGGTTGAGCGTCAGCGACGACGGTGAGCGCGGCCAGCTCTCCGCGGGATCGACAGGCTACGGCCTGGTGGGCATGGCTGAGCGGGTGACGCTGCTCGGAGGGACCTTCCATGCGGGACCACGACCGGAGCACGGCTGGATGGTCGAAGCGACGATCCCCCGGCAACGACGTGATCGCCCAGGCCGCCGACGGCCTGGAGGCGGTGGAGTTGGCCCGCCGACTGCGCCCGGACGTGTGCCTGCTCGACATCCGGATGCCCCGCCTGGACGGTGTGGAGGCCACCCGACGCCTGGCCGGACCCGACGTCGAGGACCCGTTGGCCGTGGTGGTGATCACCACCTTCGACACCGACGAGTACATCAGCGGCGCCCTGCGGGCCGGCGCCCGAGGGTTCCTGCTCAAGGACGCCGGCCCGGCCCTGCTGGTCCAGGCCATCCACGCCGCCGCCGAAGGCGACGCGCTGATCGCCCCCAGCATCACCGTCCGCCTACTCGCCCGCTTCGCCGAGTCCGCCCCTTCCCCGAAGCGGGCCCAGCCTGTGGTGCCGCTGACCGAGCGGGAGGAGGAGGTGGCAGTGACCGTGGCCCGGGGGCTGACCAACGCGGAGATCGCGACCGAGCTCTACATCAGTCTGAGCACGGTCAAGTTCCACGTCGGCAGCCTCATGGACAAGGTCGGTGCCCGCAACCGTGTCCAGATCGTCATCTGGGCCTACGAGACCGGGCGAGTGCAACCCTGAGCGCCGAGAGCGCCTGCTCACCACACCAGCATGCAGAACGCTCAGGGCGCGACAGCCGCGGCCAGGTTGTTGAGGGTCTCCTCTAGCTGCTCCTGCGTCACCAGCGGGAAGCCCACCTTGTCGAGCAGGTCCTTGTCGGTGACCCGGCTCCAGTCGTAGGTGCAGCTCACCTCGGTCGACTCCGGACCCTGCGGGGTCAGCTCCCACACCCACTCCCAGCCGGGCGGCTCGGTGCCCGCCGGAGCGGTCTTCCAGGCCACCAGCTTGCCCGGGTCGTAGCCGACCACGTGGTTGTCGGTCTTGTACTCCCCGCCCATGTGGTCACCCTCCATGTTCATGGTGAACACCTGACCGGTGCCGGTGATCCGGTCGGCCTGGTCCACGGACCGGACGAAGCCGGAGCCGTCGAGCTCAACGTGCCGCTCCGGGTTGGACAGCACCTCGAAGACGTCGGTGTTGGACGCATCGATGGTCCGGCTGACGGTCGTGCTCTTCTGGTCACTCACGGGAATCTCCTAGGCCGACGTCGCCCCTCGGTATGCCGAAGGATCACCTTGACGCTAGCGCGCGGCGGGTCTGGCCGCGAGGGTGGGGTCTGGTCGCAGGTATCGGCTCAGCGGGGTCAGGCGGTCAGACGGTTTGGCGTCAGCGAGATCGTGGTGGCCCCCTCCATCGCGGCGTAACGCTGCGGGTTGCAGGTCAGCAGGATCACCTGGCCGCTCGAGCCCGGGTCGGCCAGCACCCGGCCGACGCTGCGCAGCCGGGCGGGGTCGGTGTAGCCCAGGGCGTCGTCGATGACCACGGGCACGCCCTGGTCGGCGTCGACCAGGGAGGCAACGGCCAGCCGGGCCAGGATGCCGAGCTGCTCCTTGGCGCCCCCGGACAGAGACTCGAACGGCACCGTGGTGTCGTGCAGGTGGCGGTGCGTGAGCACCAAGTCGCGGCTGACCACGACCCCGAAGGTGTCGCCGTAGACCTGCCGGCCGAGGCGATCGACGGCCGCGGCGAACGGTGCGACGTAGGCGTCGTGGGCCTGCTCCCGGTGCCGCTGCAGCGTCTGGTGCAGCTGACGCGCGGCGCGGGCCCGGCGCTCGATCGAGCGCAGCGCAGCACGGGCCTCCGCGAATGCCTGCAGGGCCAGCTCGTAGACCTCCTGCCGTCCCTCCCCTGCGCACAGCTCCACGCTGCCCTTGAGGTGGTGCGAGCGGTCGCGCAGCTCGCTGACCTGGACGCGGTGCGCCTCCAGGGCCTCGGTGGCCCAGCGCAACGCTGCCTGCACCCCCTGGACGTCGACCTCGGCCGCGGCCTGTCGAGCCTGCGCGAGCCGATCCTGCGCCTCGCTCGCCATCACGGCGGCGCTCTGCTGTGCCTCCCGCACGGCGTCGTCGTCGCACTCCGCCCTGGCCTCGGCGAGGCGCTGCTCCTGCGCCTGCAACGTGGCAGCGGTCTGCTGGAGCCGGGCCCGGGCCACCTCCAGGCCGCTGCGGGCCGTGCCCCATGCTCGCCGCGCCTCCTCGGCGTCGTCCTGGGCCCGAGCCGATGCTGCGAGGTGGTGCTCGACCTCGTCCTTGGCGGCCAGCTGCACCGCCTTGGCCTGCGCGACCGTCTCCGGAAGCCCATCGGCGTCGCCGCGGGCGAAAAGATACGCCTCGGTGCACGCCTGCAGGTCCGTGACGCGAGCGCCGAGCACATCGGCGCTCTCGCCACCCAGCGCGCCAGCGAGCTCGGTGCGCAGCCGGTGAGTCTCCGCGGCGTCCGCCTCGTGGGCGACACACCGCTGCCGGGCGGTGTCCAGGTCGCCGACCGCCGCCTTCGCCAACGCTGCAGCCAGGGCACTCTGCGCATGAGCAAGCCGCTGCGCCAACAGCACCACGTCACCCTGGGGGCGCACGGACAGCTGCAACACCCCGGGCAACACCAGTGAGGTCTCCTGGCTGACCAGGTGCTCGTGCACCTCACCGTCGGCTGCCAAATGCAGCGGGGTGCCGTCGACCTCGACCGAGAGCTGCTCGCCCAGACCCTGCAACGACACCACCGTGGCAGCACCCTCGATCGTGGCCCGGGCCAGCTCGACGGCTCCCGAGAGGTCGGTGAGCTGCCGCAGCACTGCCGGGGTGATCGTCGACTCCTCCAGCACGGCCTGGGCTGTGGCCAGCTCGGCGCTCAGCTGCTCGGACCGCTGCAGCCGGTCGCGCAGCCTGGCGAGCTCGGTCACCTCGGCCAGATGGGTGGCGTCGTCCCCGGCCCGCTCCGCCACCTCCCGGGCCCGTGCCAACGCCGTCGCCGCGGCCTGTGCGGCCTGCTGAGCCGTGGCCTCCCGCAGGACCAGGGGCTGCTCGTCCCTCGCTCGACGATCCACGTCATCGGACAGCGCGGTGACGCTCTCGTGATGCTCATGGACCTCACCGACCATCCGCTGTCGCAGGTCGTGGTCGCCGCGGGCGCGGGTGTCAGCGGCCTGCGCCGCCTCGGCGCGCTCCTGCGCCGCCCGCAGCTCCTGGTCCACGGCCGTCGCGGCGACCGCCCGGGCCTGCGCCACCTCGAGCGCGGCGCTGACCTCCGGCGTGCCGAGCTCGGCGGCCCGCAGCGTTGCGACGGCGGACTCGCGCTGCTCCAGCAGGTCCTGCGCCTCGCCGACCCGCGTGTGCGCGTGCACCGCGGCATCCCGAGCCGTCTCGGTCTCGGTGATCGCCGCGCGCAGCTCGCCCGTCGGGCGGCCGGTGCGGGTGAAGTAGCGCAGGAACTCACCCTCGACCTCGCCGAGCAGGTCCGCTCCGGTGTCGGTGTGCAGGTCGGCGCCGGCCGCGCCGTCGAGCGCCTCGGCCAGCAGCCGACTGCTGGTCAGCGGGATCTGCGGCTCGCCCGCCTGGGTGAAGCGCAACGCGTCGAAGAGGGGACGGTCCAGGCACTCGCTCAGGATGGCGGTCATCCGTGCCTGCGCCGCCTCACCGGCCAGCTGTTCCGGGCGGGACGCCAACACGCGCAAGGTCGTGGTGGGGCGCAGCAGCCACTGCTTGGCGAACACCAGCCGGTAGCCGCCCAGGCTCAGCTCGGCCTCCACGAACGGAGCGGCCTCCACCCCCACCGGCTGCATGGCCTTGACGCCCGCGGACTTGGAGGTCGCCTTGCACGACGGGTCGAGCAGTCGGTCCAATGCCTCCAACAGGGTGGACTTGCCGACCTCGTTGGGGCCCTCGACCACGACGACCCCGGTGTCGGGGAAGTCGAGGCTCAGCTCGGTGACGCCCTTGACGTGGCGCAGTCTCAGGCGGTGCAGTCTCATCGCGCATCCTCCCTGGTGAGCCGATAGAGCAGGGACAGGGCGTCGCGCGCGCTGTCGCGGTCATCGGGCCGGGAGACCTCGAAGCGCCAACCGGCCACGTCGCTCAGCACCTCGGCCTCGACCGCCTCGCCTGAGGACGCGCTGCCGGCCCTGGCCTGCTCGTCGATCTCGGCGGCGGCCGCGGCCACGAAACCACCGAGGCCGGCGGACTGCCAGTCCTGCTCGTCGGCGAGCACGACCAGGTCGGTGTGCCGTTCCCAGTCGCGCAGCCCGGCGAAGACCGCCTCGTGCCGGCTCAATGCCTCGGTCAGCTCGGCGTGCTCGGCCAGGCCCAGGGTGCCGCGCAGGGCGAGCTGGAGCACGGTGCGGTCCTTGTTGCTCATCGCCTCCAGCTCGGCGTCGAGTGCCTGCACGTCGGCGCGACCGCTGAGGTCGCGGTGCAGCACCCGGAAGTCCCAGGTGCCCACGTGGTGCGGAGTGACGACCGGGAGCCGGCCGGGCTCGACGTCGACCACCAGCACGTCACCGGGCTGCTCCTCGCGCACGTCGGTGACCTCCGGCGCCCCGGCATACCAGATCGCGCCGGACTCGCCCACGCTGGTGCGGGAGTGCCGGTCGCCCAGGGCGACGTAGTGCATGCGCCCCGCGGCCAGTGCCCGCTCCAGCGGGGCCGTCGCGATGGCCGCGGGGTGGCCACCCCGCGGGTCAAGCGCATCGACGATGCCGTGCCCCACGACGATGCGGACCGTGCCGTCGGCGGCACCGAGGTGCGTCATGGCATCGGCCACGAGGTCGGCGTCCGGGTGCTTGCCGTGCCACGGCGCCGCAACGATCTCGACGCCGGAGCGCACCGTCACCGGGTCCGTGCCGTCCAGCACGTGCACCTGGGCGGGGCAGGACCGGGTGAACACCCGCTGGCGGTAGATGCTGACCGCATCGAGGGGGTCGTGGTTGCCGGGCAGCAGATAGACCGGCACCCCGACGTCCTTGAGCGCCTCCAGGGCGCGCAGCACCGTCTGCGGCGCCAGCTGGTTGGACTCGAAGACGTCACCGGCCACCACCACGAACTCGCACTGCTGCTCGCGGGCCACCTGCCCGAGCCGGCGGATCGCCTCGATGCGCGCCGCCCCGAACCTGGCCTGCGCGTCACCGCTCAACCAGCGACGGGTCATCCCGATCTGCCAGTCGGCGCTGTGCAGGAACCGCACCACGTCACTCCTCCTCACGCTCATCCGCTCGCCGCTGCGACCACGAGTCAGGCCGCTGCTGCGACCACTGCATCCACCGTAGGAGTGAGCACCGACAAACCCCCGCAACCGGCGCTGCATGTTGGGTCTCAGCCGGTCAGCAGCCACACCGGCAGCCCCGCGACCAGCACCCCGAGCCCGACGGTCAGGACCAGGTATGCGGTCGCGCGGGACCGGTCGGTCTCCCACAGCTCCCAGGTCTGCACAGCCAGGCTGCTCCAGGTGGTCAGCGCCCCGCACAACCCGGTGCCGAGCAGCAGCGCGAGGGCCTCCGGCACCCGCTCCCCCAAGCCGACCAGGACACCGAGTCCCAGGGCGCCGAGCAGGTTGGCCGTCAGGACGCCGCGCAGCCCACCCCAGCCGGCCGTGGCCGACAGGTGCCGCAGCACGGCCCCCACGGCACCGCCGACGGCGACCAGCAGGCCCGCCCAGAGCGCAGCGCCGCTCACCCGGGGGTCCGGTCCGGGTCGTCGGCCACCAGCCCGGTATGCAACACGCGCTCGGTGCCGCGGATGGCCAGGGCGGCAGCGCCGACACACAGCAGCGGGGTCAGCACCAGGTATGCCGTGGCTGCGGCCACCCCGCCGAGCGCAGGTGATCCGGCGGCGCCGGAGAGCAGGTGCACCTGCACGGCATACGCAGAGAAGGTCGTGAAGCCCCCGAGCAGACCCGTGCCCAGCCCGGGCCGGACCCAGCCGGGGAAGGCAGGACGCGAGGCCAGCACGGTGAGCACGCCCAGCAGCAGGCTGCCGACCAGGTTGATGGTCAGGGTCGCCCACGGCCACCCCTGCGCCCAGCCCTGGTCGAGCACCCAGCGCAGACAGGCCCCGACGGCTCCGCCGAGGGCCACCGCGAGGATCACCGCCGGATGGTGCCTGCTCATCACGCTGAGACTACGGGCCGGTTCGGATATAACCTTGCCGCATGCCGCATACCGATGAGTCCAAACCTGGTAGTACCGAGCCGGGTCCTGCCCGGCTACTCGAGGTGAGGTCGTCGTGCTGATCGCAGGCGGCCTCTTGGTCATCCTGCTGCTCACCCTGGCCACCGGATACTTCGTGGCCCAGGAGTTCGCCTACGTCGCCGTCGACCGCGGCAAGCTGCGCCGGCTGGCTGAGGAGGGGGACGCACCAGCGGAGCGGGCCCTCCGGGTCACCGAGCGGCTGTCCTTCACGCTGTCCGGTGCCCAGTTCGGGATCACCGTCACGGCCCTGCTGGTCGGCTTCGCCGGCGAGCCCCTGCTGGGCCGCGGACTCGCCGAGGTGCTGGGCTTCACCGGTCTGTCGAGCGCCGCCCTGCTCTCGCTGTCGGTCGCGTTCACCCTCATCTTCAGCACCGTCCTGCAGATGGTGCTCGGCGAGCTGGGCCCCAAGAACCTCGCCATCGCGCGCACGGTACCGCTCGCCCGGGCGCTGTCCCGGTCGACCCTGATCTACCTCAAGGTCGCCGGGCCGATCGTCTCGTTGTTCGACAAGTCCTCCAACAAGCTGCTGCGCTCGGTCGGCATCGAGCCGGTCGAGGAGCTGCCCCAAGGCGCCACCCCGCAGGACCTGCACCGGATCATCTCCGAGTCCCATGAGGGCGGGGAGATCGATGAGGACCTGTCCCGCCTGCTCGAGCGGGGGCTGGCCTTCCGCCGGCACGTCGCCGAGGAGGTGATGACCCCGCGGATCGACGTGGAGACGGTGCAGGCCGACGCGCCGGCAAGCCGCGTCCTGGAGCTGCTGGAGACCGGGCACTCCCGCTTCCCGGTGATCGGCCGGGACGTCGACGACATCGTCGGGGTCGTCGGTTTGCACGAGCTGCTGCAGATCACGCCGGAGCAACGCGGGCACACCCAGGTGCGCGAGATCGCCGACGAGGCGGTGATCATCCCCGAGTCGCTTGCCCTGCCCCGGGTGCTGGAGGCGCTGCGCGAGCAGCATCGGCAGATCGCCGTCGTGGTCGACGAGTACGGCGGCTTCGCCGGCGTCATCACCTTCGAGGACGTCGCCGAGGAGGTCGTCGGTGAGATCTGGGACGAGGGCGACGACAAGGAGGAGCAGGCCACCCCGAGCAGCAACGGCACCTGGGAGCTCGCGGCTCGGCTGCGGATGGACGAGGTCGAGGAGATCACCGACATCCCGCTGCCGGAGGACGAGGACTACGACACGGTCTCCGGGCTGATCATGGACCGGCTGGGTCGGGTCGCGCAGGAAGGGGACAGCGTCGACGTCGTCTGGGAGACCCGCGACGAGGAGGGCGATCCGCAGACCAACAGTGTGCGCATCGACGTCGTCACGCTGACTCGCCATGTGCCCGACACCGTCGTCATCCACCCCATGGTGGTCACCTCGTCCGACCCCGACGAGGCCGACCCGCGTGAGGCGTCGACCGAGGGGAAGACACCACATACCGACGACGATGTCGAGGAGGCCAGGACATGAGTATCGCCACCGGCCTCTTCGTCTCGCTGCTGCTCCTGGTGCTCAACGCGTTCTTCGTCGCCTCGGAGTTCGCCGTGGTCGCCGCGAAGCGCCACCGGCTCGAGGAACGGGCCTCCGAGGGGAGCCGGGCCGCCAAGGCCGCGCTCAACGCCAACCGCGAGCTGACCTTGATGCTGGCCGGCGCTCAGCTCGGCATCACCCTGTGCACCCTGGGCTTGGGCGCTCTGTCCGAGCCTGCGGTCGCCTCGCTGCTGGAGCCCGTGCTGCACGCCGCCGGCATCCCCGATGCCGTCACCCACCTCATCGCGGTGGTCATCGCCGTCGCGATCGTGGTCTTCCTGCACATGGTCGTCGGCGAGATGGCACCCAAGTCGTGGGCCATCTCGCACCCGGAGGTCTCCGCGATCACCCTCGCCCTGCCGTTCCGCGCCTTCACGTGGGTGGTGCGGCCGGGGCTGATCGTGCTCAACGGCGCCGCCAACCTGCTGGTGCGGGTCTTTGGCGTGGACCCGGTCGAGACCGTCGACGCGGAGCGGCACGGCCCCGCCGAGCTGCAGATGCTGCTGAGCCAGTCGCACGAGCACGGGGTGCTGCCGGACCAGGAGCACCAGATGCTCTCAGGAGCCCTGCGCCTGGAGAACGAGACCGTGACGGCCGTGATGTTCCCCCTAAACGAGGCGGTCACCATCCCCCTGGACCAGATGGCCAGCGACGTGGAGACGGTGTCGAGCCGGAGCGGGCGCAGTCGGGTGTTCGTGACCCGGGAGGGCGAGGTCCACGGACTGGTCCACGTGCGCGACGCCATGCGCGCCACCGCGGCCGGCCACCGGGACCTGCCCGTCACCGACTTCCTGCAGGAGGCGGTCACCCTGCGCGAGTCCCTCCCCCTCATCGACGCAGTGAGCGCGATGCGGCAGCAGCGGGCCCAGCTGGCGCTGGTCGCCGACCAGGAGGGCACGGTCATCGGCCTGGCCTCCTTGGAGGACATCCTGGAGGAGATCCTCGGCGAGTTCGACGACGAGACCGACGAGCCCGAGCCGGCCACCCGCTGACGAGCTGCGCACACGCGCAAGGCCCCCACCCGATCGGGTGGGGGCCTTGCGCGTGTGCGCAGCTCGTCAGCGGGTGGCCGGCTCGGGCTCGTCGGTCTCGTCGTCGAACTCGCCGAGGATCTCCTCCAGGATGTCCTCCAAGGAGGCCAGGCCGATGACCGTGCCCTCCTGGTCGGCGACCAGCGCCAGCTGGGCCCGCTGCTGCCGCATCGCGCTCACTGCGTCGATGAGGGGGAGGGACTCGCGCAGGGTGACCGCCTCCTGCAGGAAGTCGGTGACGGGCAGGTCCCGGTGGCCGGCCGCGGTGGCGCGCATGGCGTCGCGCACGTGGACCAGTCCGTGGACCTCGCCCTCCCGGGTCACGAACACCCGACTGCGCCCGCTCCGGCTCGACACCGTCTCCACGTCGCTGGCCATCTGGTCCAGGGGGATGGTGACCGCCTCGTTTAGGGGGAACATCACGGCCGTCACGGTCTCGTTCTCCAGGCGCAGGGCTCCTGAGAGCATCTGGTGCTCCTGGTCCGGCAGCACCCCGTGCTCGTGCGACTGGCTCAGCAGCATCTGCAGCTCGGCGGGGCCGTGCCGCTCCGCGTCGACGGTCTCGACCGGGTCCACGCCAAAGACCCGCACCAGCAGGTTGGCGGCGCCGTTGAGCACGATCAGCCCCGGCCGCACCACCCACGTGAAGGCGCGGAACGGCAGGGCGAGGGTGATCGCGGAGACCTCCGGGTGCGAGATGGCCCACGACTTGGGTGCCATCTCGCCGACGACCATGTGCAGGAAGACCACGATCGCGACGGCGATGACCACCGCGATGAGGTGGGTGACGGCATCGGGGATGCCGGCGGCGTGCAGCACGGGCTCCAGCAGCGAGGCGACCGCAGGCTCGGACAGAGCGCCCAAGCCCAGGGTGCACAGGGTGATGCCGAGCTGAGCGCCGGCCAGCATCAAGGTCAGCTCGCGGTTGGCGTTGAGCGCGGCCTTGGCGGCCCGGCTCCCCTCGGAGGCCCGTTCCTCGAGCCGGTGGCGCTTCGCGGCGACCACGGCGAACTCCGAGGCGACGAAGAACGCGTTGAGCACCAGGAGCAGCAGCGAGACGAAGAGGCCGGTGGCGATACTCATGTCCTGGCCTCCTCGACATCGTCGTCGGTATGTGGTGTCTTCCCCTCGGTCGACGCCTCACGCGGGTCGGCCTCGTCGGGGTCGGACGAGGTGACCACCATGGGGTGGATGACGACGGTGTCGGGCACATGGCGAGTCAGCGTGACGACGTCGATGCGCACACTGTTGGTCTGCGGATCGCCCTCCTCGTCGCGGGTCTCCCAGACGACGTCGACGCTGTCCCCTTCCTGCGCGACCCGACCCAGCCGGTCCATGATCAGCCCGGAGACCGTGTCGTAGTCCTCGTCCTCCGGCAGCGGGATGTCGGTGATCTCCTCGACCTCGTCCATCCGCAGCCGAGCCGCGAGCTCCCAGGTGCCGTTGCTGCTCGGGGTGGCCTGCTCCTCCTTGTCGTCGCCCTCGTCCCAGATCTCACCGACGACCTCCTCGGCGACGTCCTCGAAGGTGATGACGCCGGCGAAGCCGCCGTACTCGTCGACCACGACGGCGATCTGCCGATGCTGCTCGCGCAGCGCCTCCAGCACCCGGGGCAGGGCAAGCGACTCGGGGATGATCACCGCCTCGTCGGCGATCTCGCGCACCTGGGTGTGCCCGCGTTGCTCCGGCGTGATCTGCAGCAGCTCGTGCAAACCGACGACCCCGACGATGTCGTCGACGTCCCGGCCGATCACCGGGAAGCGGGAGTGCCCGGTCTCCAGCAGCTCCAGGACGCGGCTTGCCGGCGCGTCGGCCTGCACCGTCTCCACGTCGATCCGCGGGGTCATCACCTCCTCGGCGACGTGCCGGCGGAAGGCCAGCCCCCGCTCGAGCAGGCGGGACAGGTCCTCATCGATCTCCCCGCCCTCATGGGACTCGGAGATGATCCGGTGCAGGTCCTGCGGGGTGGCGCCTTGGGGCAGCTCCTCGACCGGCTCGATGCCGACCGAGCGCAGCAGCTTGTTGGAGGACTTGTCGAACAACGAGACGATCGGCCCGGCGACCTTGAGGTAGATCAGGGTCGACCGGGACAGCGCCCGGGCGAGCGGTACCGTGCGCGCGATGGCGAGGTTCTTGGGGCCCAGCTCGCCGAGCACCATCTGCAGGACGGTGCTGAAGATGAGGGTGAACGCGACCGACAGCGAGAGCAGGGCGGCGCTCGACAGACCGGTGAAGCCCAGCACCTCGGCGAGTCCGCGGCCCAGCAGGGGCTCGCCGGCGAAGCCGACCAGCAGGGCCGTGACGGTGATCCCGAACTGGGCACCGGACAGCGTGAAGGACAGCCGCTCGGTGACCCGGAGGGCCCGCTCCGCTGGTGCGTCCCCCTCCTCAGCCAGCCGGCGCAGCTTGCCGCGGTCGACGGCGACGTAGGCGAACTCCTGGGCCACGAAGTATCCGGTGGCCAGGGTGAGCAGCAGGATGACCAAGAGGCCGCCTGCGATCAGCACGACGACCTCACCTCGAGTAGCCGGGCAGGACCCGGCTCGGTACTACCAGGTTTGGACTCATCGGTATGCGGCATGCGGCAAGGTTATATCCGAACCGGCCCGTAGTCTCAGCGTGATGAGCAGGCACCATCCGGCGGTGATCCTCGCGGTGGCCCTCGGCGGAGCCGTCGGGGCCTGTCTGCGCTGGGTGCTCGACCAGGGCTGGGCGCAGGGGTGGCCGTGGGCGACCCTGACCATCAACCTGGTCGGCAGCCTGCTGCTGGGCGTGCTCACCGTGCTGGCCTCGCGTCCTGCCTTCCCCGGCTGGGTCCGGCCCGGGCTGGGCACGGGTCTGCTCGGGGGCTTCACGACCTTCTCTGCGTATGCCGTGCAGGTGCACCTGCTCTCCGGCGCCGCCGGATCACCTGCGCTCGGCGGGGTGGCCGCAGCCACGGCATACCTGGTGCTGACCCCGCTGCTGTGTGTCGGCGCTGCCGCCCTGGCCATCCGCGGCACCGAGCGCGTGTTGCATACCGGGCTGGTGGCCGACGACCCGGACCGGACCCCCGGGTGAGCGGCGCTGCGCTCTGGGCGGGCCTGCTGGTCGCCGTCGGCGGTGCCGTGGGGGCCGTGCTGCGGCACCTGTCGGCCACGGCCGGCTGGGGTGGGCTGCGCGGCGTCCTGACGGCCAACCTGCTCGGCGCCCTGGGACTCGGTGTCCTGGTCGGCTTGGGGGAGCGGGTGCCGGAGGCCCTCGCGCTGCTGCTCGGCACCGGGTTGTGCGGGGCGCTGACCACCTGGAGCAGCCTGGCTGTGCAGACCTGGGAGCTGTGGGAGACCGACCGGTCCCGCGCGACCGCATACCTGGTCCTGACCGTCGGGCTCGGGGTGCTGGTCGCGGGGCTGCCGGTGTGGCTGCTGACCGGCTGAGACCCAACATGCAGCGCCGGTTGCGGGGGTTTGTCGGTGCTCACTCCTACGGTGGATGCAGTGGTCGCAGCAGCGGCCTGACTCGTGGTCGCAGCGGCGAGCGGATGAGCGTGAGGAGGAGTGACGTGGTGCGGTTCCTGCACAGCGCCGACTGGCAGATCGGGATGACCCGTCGCTGGTTGAGCGGTGACGCGCAGGCCAGGTTCGGGGCGGCGCGCATCGAGGCGATCCGCCGGCTCGGGCAGGTGGCCCGCGAGCAGCAGTGCGAGTTCGTGGTGGTGGCCGGTGACGTCTTCGAGTCCAACCAGCTGGCGCCGCAGACGGTGCTGCGCGCCCTGGAGGCGCTCAAGGACGTCGGGGTGCCGGTCTATCTGCTGCCCGGCAACCACGACCCCCTCGATGCGGTCAGCATCTACCGCCAGCGGGTGTTCACCCGGTCCTGCCCCGCCCAGGTGCACGTGCTGGACGGCACGGACCCGGTGACGGTGCGCTCCGGCGTCGAGATCGTTGCGGCGCCGTGGCACGGCAAGCACCCGGACGCCGACCTCGTGGCCGATGCCATGACGCACCTCGGTGCCGCCGACGGCACGGTCCGCATCGTCGTGGGGCACGGCATCGTCGATGCGCTTGACCCGCGGGGTGGCCACCCCGCGGCCATCGCGACGGCCCCGCTGGAGCGGGCACTGGCCGCGGGGCGCATGCACTACGTCGCCCTGGGCGACCGGCACTCCCGCACCAGCGTGGGCGAGTCCGGCGCGATCTGGTATGCCGGGGCGCCGGAGGTCACCGACGTGCGCGAGGAGCAGCCCGGTGACGTGCTGGTGGTCGACGTCGAGCCCGGCCGGCTCCCGGTCGTCACTCCGCACCACGTGGGCACCTGGGACTTCCGGGTGCTGCACCGCGACCTCAGCGGTCGCGCCGACGTGCAGGCACTCGACGCCGAGCTGGAGGCGATGAGCAACAAGGACCGCACCGTGCTCCAGCTCGCCCTGCGCGGCACCCTGGGCCTGGCCGAGCACGCCGAGCTGACCGAGGCATTGAGCCGGCACGAGGCGGTCTTCGCCGGGCTGCGCGACTGGGAACGGCACACCGACCTGGTCGTGCTCGCCGACGAGCAGGACTGGCAGTCCGCCGGCCTCGGTGGTTTCGTGGCCGCGGCCGCCGCCGAGATCGACGAGCAGGCCAGGGCCGGCAGCGCGTCCTCAGGCGAGGCGGTCGAGGCCGAGGTGCTGAGCGACGTGGCCGGTTGGCGCTTCGAGGTCTCCCGGCCCGATGACCGCGACAGCGCGCGCGACGCCCTGTCCCTGCTCTATCGGCTCACCAGGGAGGATGCGCGATGAGACTGCACCGCCTGAGACTGCGCCACGTCAAGGGCGTCACCGAGCTGAGCCTCGACTTCCCCGACACCGGGGTCGTCGTGGTCGAGGGCCCCAACGAGGTCGGCAAGTCCACCCTGTTGGAGGCATTGGACCGACTGCTCGACCCGTCGTGCAAGGCGACCTCCAAGTCCGCGGGCGTCAAGGCCATGCAGCCGGTGGGGGTGGAGGCCGCTCCGTTCGTGGAGGCCGAGCTGAGCCTGGGCGGCTACCGGCTGGTGTTCGCCAAGCAGTGGCTGCTGCGCCCCACCACGACCTTGCGCGTGTTGGCGTCCCGCCCGGAACAGCTGGCCGGTGAGGCGGCGCAGGCACGGATGACCGCCATCCTGAGCGAGTGCCTGGACCGTCCCCTCTTCGACGCGTTGCGCTTCACCCAGGCGGGCGAGCCGCAGATCCCGCTGACCAGCAGTCGGCTGCTGGCCGAGGCGCTCGACGGCGCGGCCGGCGCCGACCTGCACACCGACACCGGAGCGGACCTGCTCGGCGAGGTCGAGGGTGAGTTCCTGCGCTACTTCACCCGCACCGGCCGCCCGACGGGCGAGCTGCGCGCGGCGATCACCGAGACCGAGACGGCTCGGGATGCCGCGGTGCACGCGCACACGCGGGTCGGCGAGGCGCAGGACCTGCTGGAGCAGCGCGAGTCCGCCGTCGCAACGCTGCGGGCCGCCGAGCTCGGCACGCCGGAGGTCAGCGCCGCGCTCGAGGTGGCGCAGGCCCGGGCGGTCGCCGCGACGGCCGTGGACCAGGAGCTGCGGGCGGCGCAGGAGCGCGCCGAGGCGGCGCAGGCCGCTGACACCCGCGCCCGCGGCGACCACGACCTGCGACAGCGGATGGTCGGTGAGGTCCATGAGCATCACGAGAGCGTCACCGCGCTGTCCGATGACGTGGATCGTCGAGCGAGGGACGAGCAGCCCCTGGTCCTGCGGGAGGCCACGGCTCAGCAGGCCGCACAGGCCGCGGCGACGGCGTTGGCACGGGCCCGGGAGGTGGCGGAGCGGGCCGGGGACGACGCCACCCATCTGGCCGAGGTGACCGAGCTCGCCAGGCTGCGCGACCGGCTGCAGCGGTCCGAGCAGCTGAGCGCCGAGCTGGCCACAGCCCAGGCCGTGCTGGAGGAGTCGACGATCACCCCGGCAGTGCTGCGGCAGCTCACCGACCTCTCGGGAGCCGTCGAGCTGGCCCGGGCCACGATCGAGGGTGCTGCCACGGTGGTGTCGTTGCAGGGTCTGGGCGAGCAGCTCTCGGTCGAGGTCGACGGCACCCCGCTGCATTTGGCAGCCGACGGTGAGGTGCACGAGCACCTGGTCAGCCAGGAGACCTCACTGGTGTTGCCCGGGGTGTTGCAGCTGTCCGTGCGCCCCCAGGGTGACGTGGTGCTGTTGGCGCAGCGGCTTGCTCATGCGCAGAGTGCCCTGGCTGCAGCGTTGGCGAAGGCGGCGGTCGGCGACCTGGACACCGCCCGGCAGCGGTGTGTCGCCCACGAGGCGGACGCCGCGGAGACTCACCGGCTGCGCACCGAGCTCGCTGGCGCGCTGGGTGGCGAGAGCGCCGATGTGCTCGGCGCTCGCGTCACGGACCTGCAGGCGTGCACCGAGGCGTATCTTTTCGCCCGCGGCGACGCCGATGGGCTTCCGGAGACGGTCGCGCAGGCCAAGGCGGTGCAGCTGGCCGCCAAGGACGAGGTCGAGCACCACCTCGCAGCATCGGCTCGGGCCCAGGACGACGCCGAGGAGGCGCGGCGAGCATGGGGCACGGCCCGCAGCGGCCTGGAGGTGGCCCGGGCCCGGCTCCAGCAGACCGCTGCCACGTTGCAGGCGCAGGAGCAGCGCCTCGCCGAGGCCAGGGCGGAGTGCGACGACGACGCCGTGCGGGAGGCACAGCAGAGCGCCGCCGTGATGGCGAGCGAGGCGCAGGATCGGCTCGCGCAGGCTCGACAGGCCGCGGCCGAGGTCGACGTCCAGGGGGTGCAGGCAGCGTTGCGCTGGGCCACCGAGGCCCTGGAGGCGCACCGCGTCCAGGTCAGCGAGCTGCGCGACCGCTCGCACCACCTCAAGGGCAGCGTGGAGCTGTGCGCAGGGGAGGGACGGCAGGAGGTCTACGAGCTGGCCCTGCAGGCATTCGCGGAGGCCCGTGCTGCGCTGCGCTCGATCGAGCGCCGGGCCCGCGCCGCGCGTCAGCTGCACCAGACGCTGCAGCGGCACCGGGAGCAGGCCCACGACGCCTACGTCGCACCGTTCGCCGCGGCCGTCGATCGCCTCGGCCGGCAGGTCTACGGCGACACCTTCGGGGTCGTGGTCAGCCGCGACTTGGTGCTCACGCACCGCCACCTGCACGACACCACGGTGCCGTTCGAGTCTCTGTCCGGGGGCGCCAAGGAGCAGCTCGGCATCCTGGCCCGGCTGGCCGTTGCCTCCCTGGTCGACGCCGACCAGGGCGTGCCCGTGGTCATCGACGACGCCCTGGGCTACACCGACCCCGCCCGGCTGCGCAGCGTCGGCCGGGTGCTGGCCGACCCGGGCTCGAGCGGCCAGGTGATCCTGCTGACCTGCAACCCGCAGCGTTACGCCGCGATGGAGGGGGCCACCACGATCTCGCTGACGCCAAACCGTCTGACCGCCTGACCCCGCTGAGCCGATACCTGCGACCAGACCCCACCCTCGCGGCCAGACCCGCCGCGCGCTAGCGTCAAGGTGATCCTTCGGCATACCGAGGGGCGACGTCGGCCTAGGAGATTCCCGTGAGTGACCAGAAGAGCACGACCGTCAGCCGGACCATCGATGCGTCCAACACCGACGTCTTCGAGGTGCTGTCCAACCCGGAGCGGCACGTTGAGCTCGACGGCTCCGGCTTCGTCCGGTCCGTGGACCAGGCCGACCGGATCACCGGCACCGGTCAGGTGTTCACCATGAACATGGAGGGTGACCACATGGGCGGGGAGTACAAGACCGACAACCACGTGGTCGGCTACGACCCGGGCAAGCTGGTGGCCTGGAAGACCGCTCCGGCGGGCACCGAGCCGCCCGGCTGGGAGTGGGTGTGGGAGCTGACCCCGCAGGGTCCGGAGTCGACCGAGGTGAGCTGCACCTACGACTGGAGCCGGGTCACCGACAAGGACCTGCTCGACAAGGTGGGCTTCCCGCTGGTGACGCAGGAGCAGCTAGAGGAGACCCTCAACAACCTGGCCGCGGCTGTCGCGCCCTGAGCGTTCTGCATGCTGGTGTGGTGAGCAGGCGCTCTCGGCGCTCAGGGTTGCACTCGCCCGGTCTCGTAGGCCCAGATGACGATCTGGACACGGTTGCGGGCACCGACCTTGTCCATGAGGCTGCCGACGTGGAACTTGACCGTGCTCAGACTGATGTAGAGCTCGGTCGCGATCTCCGCGTTGGTCAGCCCCCGGGCCACGGTCACTGCCACCTCCTCCTCCCGCTCGGTCAGCGGCACCACAGGCTGGGCCCGCTTCGGGGAAGGGGCGGACTCGGCGAAGCGGGCGAGTAGGCGGACGGTGATGCTGGGGGCGATCAGCGCGTCGCCTTCGGCGGCGGCGTGGATGGCCTGGACCAGCAGGGCCGGGCCGGCGTCCTTGAGCAGGAACCCTCGGGCGCCGGCCCGCAGGGCGCCGCTGATGTACTCGTCGGTGTCGAAGGTGGTGATCACCACCACGGCCAACGGGTCCTCGACGTCGGGTCCGGCCAGGCGTCGGGTGGCCTCCACACCGTCCAGGCGGGGCATCCGGATGTCGAGCAGGCACACGTCCGGGCGCAGTCGGCGGGCCAACTCCACCGCCTCCAGGCCGTCGGCGGCCTGGGCGATCACGTCGTTGCCGGGGGATCGTCGCTTCGACCATCCAGCCGTGCTCCGGTCGTGGTCCCGCATGGAAGGTCCCTCCGAGCAGCGTCACCCGCTCAGCCATGCCCACCAGGCCGTAGCCTGTCGATCCCGCGGAGAGCTGGCCGCGCTCACCGTCGTCGCTGACGCTCAACCGCACGGTCTTGGTCTCCCCGGCGACCCGGACGTGGACCTGGGTGGCATGCCGTGCGTGACGCAGCGCGTTGGTGATCGACTCCTGGGCCACCCGGTACAGGGCCGCCTGGACCGAGGGTCGCAGGTCGTCGAGATTCCCGTCGAGCTCGACGTCGACGCGCAACCCCGGGGCGCCGTCGGCGGTGGCCAGAGCCTCGATGTCGGCCACGCCGTGTTGGACGGACAGCTGCGGTGTGCCCTGGCCGCGGCGCAGGGTCCCGACCATGGAGCGCATCTCGGCGAGGGTGCGCGAGGCCTCGGTCTCGATGACGTCGAGGGCCGCTGCGGCTCCGTCCAGGTCTTGTGAGGTGGCCAGGAACTGCCCGGCTTGCGCCTGGATGGCGATGGCGGACACGTGGTGGGCCACGATGTCGTGCAGCTCGCGGGACAGCGTCTCTCGCTCCTGGAGTCTGACCTGCTCGAACGCCTGGTCGCGGACGATGCCGCGGTAGCGGATGGAGAGGCCCAGGGCGGCCGGGAACAGCAGCACGACGATGCCGCCGACAAGGTCGGTGAGACCGGTGAAGTCGGTGGTCGCGATCACCACCACCTCCACTACCACGATCACCAGGCCAATCGCTGTCTGCCTGGTGCTTCCCCACCGGAACAGCGCGTACACCAGAACCAGGACGAAAGCGCCGGCGACCAGGACGAAAGGCTCGCCAAGAGCGAGGACAGAGCCCAGGTCCAACACCACGAGCGCGCCGAACGCCAGGGCTACCGTCGCAAGGGGGTGTGCGGCGCCACAGCATCGTCAGCGCCAGGGTGGGCCCGAACGCGAACGCCAGCGGTCGCCATACCATGCCGTCGCGGACGAGCACCTCGACCAGCGTGGCACCTGCCACCGTCGCAGCGAGGACCCAGTCGCGCCACACCCGAACCGGTGGTTCCTCGGCCTCGGGCTCCATCCTGAGCCACCCCAGCGCTGTGCTCACGAACCCCAGGGTACGGAGTCGGGCAGGTACGGCGGATCGACCGAAAGAGCAGTCCCCCGCTGTCTGTTCGGTCAGGTCGAGACTGGCCCCGCTCCCGGTGTGCCACGAAGACAACGCAAACACACTGGATCTGGCAAGCGCCACCGGGGAAGGGTCCCCGGTGAGACGACCACAACCAGGCAGTAGGAGCCGATCCCATGAGCACGACGACCATGACCAGACCAACGAGGCAGTACCGAGACACCCGAGTCGATGTGAAGCTCGTGCTCAGCGCGCTATGGGTCGTGATGCTGTTCGTGTTCGCCTACGTCGACCTCTTCGCGTTCTTCCGGGCTGACGTGCTCGGCGCGGCGCTCGAGGGGACGGTGGCGACCACTCCGTTGGCCGTCAACCAGGTGTTCTTGACCTCCGCCCTGATCTTCATCCTGCCGGCCACCTTGATGATGGTCCTGTCCCTCGTTCTCAAGCCACGAGTCAACCGGGTCCTCAACATCGTCGTCAGCCTCTTGTATGCGGTCATCATCATCGCGTTGTGCATCGGTGAGACCTGGGTCTACTACCTCCTGGGAAGCGCCGTCGAAGTTGTGCTCCTCCTCGCGATCGCCCGCTCCGCGTGGACATGGCCGGCACCTCGGAGCACACCCGCACTGCCATGATGGGTACTCCCGGTGAGCGCAGTCCTCGGGTCCGCCGAGGCGGCTGAAAGGAGGCACGTATGGACCTGGAGACTCGCCTCACGGAGCTGGTGGGCGGCTACGACGCCCGGCCCGACACGGGTCCCGTGCAGCTGCATCTGGACCGGGCGGGCTGGCAGTGGTCCTACGGAGGTGACCATCCGTACGTCCTACGGAGGTGACCATCCGTACTTCGTGGCCTCGGTCACCAAGCTGTTCACCGCTGCGCTGATCCTGCAGCTGGCCGACGCCGGCGAGCTCGTCCTGGACCGACCCGCCGCCGAGCTGCTGCCGGCGCAGATGATGCGCGGGCTGCACATCAGCGGTGGGTCGACCGGGGTGGGCAGATCACGGTGCGGCACCTGCTGGCCCATACCTCCGGTCTCGCGGACTACTTCGAAGGCGAGCGTGCCGACGGGGGCACGACGGCCGACCTGGCCTTCGAGCACGACCTCTCATGGACCCTGGACGACGTGCTGGAGATCACTCGCGGCATGCGGCCGGCCTTCGCCCCGGACAAGCCCGGCAAGGCGCGGTACTCGGACACGAACTACCAACTGCTCGGTGCGATCGTCGAGGGCTTGACCGGTCTGTCCTTCGCGTCGGCGGTCGCGGAGCGGATCGCGGCGCCGCTGGGCCTGACCCAGACCTACGTCTTCGGCTCGGAGAGCTTGGACCGCTATGCCGAGATCGCACCGATGCTGAACGGACGCGTCCGACTGCACATCCCGCATGCGATGGCCTCGTTCCAGGCCGACGGGGGCGTGGTCTCCACCCCGTGCGGTGACCGGCTTCCGGGCGCTCCCACCCCTGGTCGGGCATTCCGGGGCATCGGGTGCCGCGCTGTTCCGCGCCGCGGATCTGGACCTGGTGATCAGCGGCACTGTCAACCAGGTGACCAAGCGGTCGATGCCCTACCAGCTGATGATCAAGGCCGTGCGGGAGGTGGCCAGGACGGTGTGAGGTCAGGGGTCGACTCGCCGACGGTGACGGCGTCCGGGCTCATCCTTTCCTCGCGCGGAGCCGCATGAGGGCCAGGGCGTGGGCATCGAGGCGCTCGTCCTCCTCCGACCGGGGATGCCAGGTGGGTGTCTCGACCGGCTTGCCGTCGGCCAGCGCGACGAACACGGTCAGGCAGTGCGTCGTCAGCGCGAAGTCACCGGTCTTCGGATCGGCGGAGCTGACGTGCACGGAGATGTGAATGCTGCTGTGCCCCGTATGCAGCAGCCGCGCGCTGATCTCCACGAGGTTGCCGATCGGGATGGGGCGGTAGAAACGGATGCCACCGGAGTAGACGGGCAGACAGTCCCGCTTGCTCCACTGCAAGGCGCACACGCGGGCCGTCTCGTCGATCCAGCGCATCACCGTGCCCCCATGGGTCTTGCCGCCCCAGTTGACGTCGGTGGGGGCCGCCAGGAAGCGCAGCACCGCTTGGGGTGCGGTGCCTGCGGGGGAGTAGGTCTGCTCTGCCATGGCCTGCTCGATGGCCTTGCGGACCTCGATCCGCTCCGTCGCCCAGTCGGCCTCGCGCTGCTGCTCCGGCGTCACGGGCTCCCACGGTGACACGGGTGTCGGCCGTTTGCTTTCAGCGTCGAGGGCGATGAAGATGACGACGCAGGTGGAGGTCGGCTCCAGCTCACCGGTGGCCACGGGGCCGGCGCTCACCCTCACCCGGATGTGCATCGAGGACCGGCCGGTCAAGATGACGTGGGCCGAGACCTCGACGAGCTCGCCGGTGTGGATGGGGCGGTCCAAGACCACGTCGCCCACGTAGGCGGTGACGCAGTAGGCCGAGCTCCAACCCACTGCGCACGCGTAGGCGGCCCGGTCGACCCACTCCAGCACCCGGCCACCCGACACGGCGGAGCCGCCCAGATCCGCGACGTCGGTCGGCGCCGCCAGGAATCTGAGGGTCACCGAGCCGGCGTCGCTCCCTGGAGGGGGGATATGCACAATGAGACCCTACTGAGTCCGCGGAGGGTGCTGGACGACTGATGCCCATCAACGCCAGGCAGAGTTATCGGATCATGTGACCTGGTCACCGGATGACCCTGCGGACGCGGCGCATGAGTTCACTGCCCAGCAGACGCGCGAGCTGCTGGCCCAACTCGATCAGCGGCTCCGCGACCGTGGCGTCGCTTCGTCGATCTTTGTTGTCGGTGGTGCCGCGACCGGCGCGCGTGGCGACAGGGTCACCCAAGACGTCGATGGCACTCACCGACAACAACATGGTGCTTGAGGAAGCACGGGTCCTCGCCGCCGGCGGGGCTGGCCACAGCGAGATCCAAGCAGCTCGAGTCGCCAATCCGCAGCTACTACACCGACGACATGCTTGCGTTGATTGTCGATGGGACTGACGTCGAACGCGAAGTAGCCCTTCTCGCCGAGGACGCGTCCCGAATGCTTCACCGGCGCCGCCGACCCGGTGGCCGAGAGCGCCGACGGCGGATAGCGAGCGAGGATAGGCACCGCCCTACGTGTCCTGGGAGTAGAAGAGTGCGGCATACGGGCCGATGGTGATCCGGGCGTGCTGGGGGTAGCCGTCGCACCCGTGCGGCTCGGTGTCGAGGTTGGTGACGTGCACCGCGCCCAGACCGGGCCCGTAGAGCGGAGCGTCGGTGTTGCAGCGCACTCGCCATCGCCCGGGGCGGGGCAGCCCGAGCGGGTAGCTCCATACCGGCGTGGTGCGCAGGTTGAGCACCACCACCGTGTCGTCGCGCGGACCGCCGCTGGACCAGCGGTGGAAGGCCAGGATCTTGCGGTCGTCGTCGACCCGGATGACGCGGGTATGCCGTCCGGACAGTCCGCGGGTGGCGCCCGAGAGGTTGCGGCGCAGCGCGATCAGCTCCCGGACCAGGTGCAGGAAGCCGGCGTGCCGGTGGGCCTTGTCCCAGTCGAGCGGGGTCTGGTCGTCGAACCAGCGGTCCTCCAGGAAGTCCTGACCCTGGAAGAGCATGGGCAGGCCAGGGGAGGTCAGGGTGAGCACGAGGCCCAGCACGGCGCGGGTGCGCGCGTGCCAGGAGTCGGCCGCCCCCGGGGACACCGACTCGGGCACCCGGCTCCGGCCGTTGGCCACCTCGTCGTGGGACTCGGTGTAGATCACCCGCTCGTGCGGCGCGCCCAGGCCGTGTCCGATGACGGCGTGCGCGACGGCATACAGGTCGCGGTCCTCGTCCCGCGGCGTCTCCAGGGCGGCGCGGACGGGGTGCACGAAGCCGGCGTCCCACTGAGAGTGGAAGCCCAGCCCGCCCTCGCCGCTGGGCCGGGTGACGGTGGGGTCGCGCTGCATGTCCTCGGCGATCAGGATCTTCCACGGCTGGCGGGAGCGGAGGTCGGCGGTCGTCGCCGCGAGGAACCGGTGCCCGGCGGCGATGCGCTGGCCGGGGTGGTGGACGTTGCCCGACCGGGAGCGGATGTATTGCGTCGCGTCGAAGCGCAGACCGTCGACGCGGAAGTCCTCCAGCCACATCACCGCCGAGTCGCGCAGGTAGTTGCGCACGTGCTTGCGGTCGTAGTTGGGCCGAGTCGCCCCCCACGGGGTCAGCGCCCGGCGGTCGTTGTAGAAGTAGCTGCCGCCGTAGCGCGGCTTGCGGCCCCCGTCGAGACGCCACAGGTGCAGGTCGCCCGGGCCGAGGTGGTTGTAGACCACGTCAAGGATGACGGCGATCCCGCGGGCGTGCGCCGCGCGGACGAACCGGGCGAAGGCCTGTGGGCCGCCGTAGGAGCTCTCGATCGCGAAGGGGTGCGAGGGGTTGTAGCCCCAGCTGATGTGCCCGGCGAAGGCGAACGGCGGCATCACCTCGACGGCGTTGACGCCGAGCCAGGCAAGGTGGTCGAGCCGGTCGATGGCCCGGTCGAACGTGCCGGCGCGCCATCCGTCGGCGGCGAAGGTGGGGATGTGCAGCTCGTAGAGCACCAGGTCGTCCCATCCGGGCATGGCGAAATGATCCTCTCCCCAATCCAAGGACCGGGGGTCGAAGACCACGGCATCACCGTCGGAGTGGGTCACTTGTCGGGCGACTGGGTCGATGCGGGAGCGGTAGGGTCCGCCGCTGCGGATCAGGAAGCGGTAGTGACTGCCCGGGCCCGCGCCGGGCACGAACGTCGACCACGTGCCCGATCGCGCGTTGTCGCGGACCAGCCACGCCTTGTATGCCGGGTCCCACCCGGAGAAGTCCCCGGTGACCGCGACCTGGCGCGCGTTGGGCGCCCACACCCGGAACGTGACCCCGCCGTTGTGCGGGATGGCCCCCATGCCCGCGCGGAGAGAGGGGGAGCTAGGCACAGCCATACATCGTAAGCGGTGCAGACCGCAGCGATGTCGGCCGCGCGACTCGCGGCCTTTGAGTCGGTTGGTTGCCCAGGCGTGCGAAGGTGCCTCTCCAGAACTCTTCAGAAGTAACAAGGTGGGGTCGGGAAGATGGAGCTGTCCCTGTTGGTCAACCGCGAGATCGTCCGCCCGATCCGGCATGGCGTGTATGCGATGGCGGGGGTGCCGAGCGGTGCACTAGGTGGCTGGTGTCGAACGGCGGTCAGTGGGTGATGGGCCCGATCGCTTGAGCGGCGCAGTCTGGGGGAAGTCACACCAGATGGCTTGAGTGATCGTCACCTGGGTGGCGCGATCAAGGGGTCCGGAGGTGGTGTTGGCGCGTAAGGGGGACTGTGTCGGTCGCTGATGGGGCCCGCTGGGGTGCCCGTGGGGCGGCTCAGGCCACGGTTGCCCAACTCCGAGGGGGTGCACTGGTGAAGCAGAGCATGCCGAGGCGGGCCAGGTTGACTGCCGCGCCCAGGAGAGCGAAATCGGCGGCGACCTTCTCGGTGCCCCGGACCCGGGCCCGTCGCCCCCCGTGATGGCGACGCATCAGGTGCCCGATCTTGCGTTCCACCTTGGGCCGCGTGGCCCGGTAGTCGGCGACCCAGTCCGGGTGACGTTGTCGCCTGCGGGCATCGGCCAGCGCCTGCTCGTGGGCGCCGACATGGACGGTCCGTCCGGCGGTGGAGCGGGTGCACTGCTCACGCAGCGGACAGCCGGTGCAGGCCTGACCGAAACGGGCCGTTCCCGTGTGGTTCTTGCCCCGGCGGATCGGTGCGCTGACCCCGGCCGGGCAGGTCACCGTGTCCTGCTCAAGGTCGATGTCGAAACGGTCCTTGGTGAACATGCCTGCGGCGGCCACCGGCTGCTGGGTCTTGCACTTG
>NZ_JBPCKQ010000053.1:0-7290 GCF_051004135.1 Ornithinimicrobium sp. | reverse complement strand
GAGCTGGCGCTTCACCCGTGGCACTGGCTCTGCAACTCGTGGCTCTGACCAGGACCGACACTTCGGTGAGTGGACGGACAGTGATGGCTGGGGATCGCGAACTTGTCATCCGCGTCGCGGCTACCCTGGCCGGGGAGCTGGCCACGGCTGGCAAGGTACTGGCCGACGGGATGACCACGGGGTCCGGATGTGACTTGTCCCAGGTCGGACTGCTCCCGGCCCACCGTGGCTCACACAGTGTCGGGATCGCCGCCACGAACCCGAGCAGGAGATGTGTGGCGCGCCCCTGGCAGGCCCTCCGTGGCGGTCGAGCAGGTCCGTTCGTCTCACGGGGAGTTCCTCACCTCACCGTGGGACCTGATCGACCTCGGGGTCCAGCGCCTCGGTCACCAGTCGCCGACACCAGTCTGGATGGGTGAGGGGCAGGCCATGGCCGGCGTGGCGATGTGTGAGGTGTGTGATGGTCGGCCACGTACTCGCCAGCTCGGCAGCGCGCCCCGGCACCGGTACGGGATCGTTGGCTCCGGTGGCAAGGACGACGGGGACCTGCGCACGCCCGAGGCCATCCAGGGCTGCGGCCCAGCCGACGTCGCGGATCAGTCCGTTCAGCGAACCGGTGTAGCTGTCCCAGGTGTGCTGCACCCCAGAGCGTGCGACCGGCACGGGCAGATCGGGTCGGCTAGCGGCTGCGACCCACGACGCGGCGGTGCGGTGTCTGCACATCCACGCGCAGACGGCCCGAGGCAGCGGCCCGTCGCCGGCGAGCAGGGCCTGGCCGCGGCCCATGCCCGCGACGTGGACGTCGGCCTCGGTCCTGGTGCGGTAGAGCGGCGCCCCGAAGGTCACGACCGACTGGACGTCGTCGGTGTGCGCGGCAGCCCAGTACAAGGCCAGCACGCCCCCCATCGAGTGGCCGGCCACGATGGTGCGTCGGCCCCGCAGCCCGAGCGCGCTCAAACTCGCGTCGAGAGCGGCGACGTGGGCTAGCGCGTCGCTGGGTCCGGTGGCGTTCCTCGATCCACCGAAACCGAGCAGGTCCGGGACGACGACGGTGGCGTGCTCCGCGAGGGCGTCGTAGACCGCGCCGAAACTGTTGCCCGCCCCGATCATGCCGTGCAGGAGCAGGACAACGGTCTCTTTGGCGCCCAGCACCCGAACCTGCAGTGGCCCGGCGCGGCGCACCGGTCCTCGACTGGGCGACCATGCCGCCACCGCCGTTGAGCGCAGGTGGCGCCAACCCCACCAGGCGGGGCCGCCGCTCAGGCCGATCCAAAGGACGCGCTGGCGTAGCCCTCGACGGGAGGAGCCGGAGGGGGATGTCCGGACGAGCCGGCGCCTGGGTCGTGAGGGGCCGGACACGGTGCCGGTCATGACGTCGGGCCCGCCGGGCGCGGCCGCACGGTAGGGCTATCGGCAGGCTCCTCGCGCGAGCGGCCGCCTGCGGGGGACGGCGTCGCGCGGTCCGAGACGTTGAAGATCTCGGCGGCGAGGCCACCGGCGAAGTTATCGGCCGCTGGCAGCGCCGCGAAGGCCAACACGATCAGGAAGTCACTCACGGTAGCGCCGACGCAGGTTCGGTGTCGCCGCTCGGGGCTGGCGTTGGCCTGGCGACGATCAGGTAGAGCGCCCCACCGGCGGCCGTTTCGAAGGAGATCTCGTCCATATGCTTGCGCACCGATCGCCACGGTTGGATGTCCTCGTAGGCGCGGGTGACTCTGAACACTGCGGTGGCAGACCGGCCGAGCGCGACCGCCCACGCGGGCCATCCCGGTGGCCGCCGGACACCGCCCACGGCGAGCCG
Organism: Ornithinimicrobium sp.; assembly: GCF_051004135.1. GTDB lineage: Bacteria > Actinomycetota > Actinomycetes > Actinomycetales > Dermatophilaceae > Ornithinicoccus. The sequence goes on along the minus strand of NZ_JBPCKQ010000053.1, from coordinate 5,489 downwards.
TCCGTGGCTGAGGGTCAGTTGCGCGGCCAGGTCACGGATGACGGCGTCGTACTCGGGGACCATTTCCAGTGATCCGGTCGCCAGGACCGCGGCCGTTCCTGCGGGCAGTCGGACGCTGCGAATGTCCCCTTGGATAAGGGTGACCTGGGATAAGTGGTGGCGGTCGGTGCGGCGCCGCGCCTGGTCGAGCATGCCTGAGGAGAGATCGATCCCGACGACGTGGCCGTGTTCGCCGACCGCGTTGGCCAGGACGGACAGATTGACGCCCGTCCCGCAACCCAGGTCTACCACGGTGCGTAGGTCGAGCAGGTCGACCGCCCGTTTCTGCAGCCGGCGTGCCCCTAGCGGCCGGAAGATCGACGCTGTGACGTCGTAGGCGGGCGCCAGGCGGTCGTACAGGCTTCGCACGGCCTGCGCGTCGCGGAGGTTGCCCAGGGATGCACGGTGCGTGGTGTAACCGATGGATGCGGCGACCGTCGCCATGAACCAGATTTTGCGGTGCTCCACGGTGAACCTCCCGATAGGGCTTGATCCTGGTCGTTTCATAGGTCTGCGTGTGCCCGAGGGCTTCAGGGGTGGGGGTTGGTCGAGGCGCAGCATCCGTCGCCGCGCCAGGCTTCAGTCCCTTCCCGCAAAGCGACGGCAGCGATGATGAGGGCGGCTACCGCATCGAGCCACCACCACCCCAGGGCCGTGTTGGCCAGTAGCCCCGCGAGCAGGACGCCCGAGAGGTAGGTGCACAGCAGGGTTTGGGTGCCGTCGGCATGGACGGCACCGGAGCCCAGTTCCCGGCCAGTTCGGCGTTGGATCAAGGACAGGATGGGCATGATCGCCACCGAGGCAGCCGCCAGGGCGATACCGACCGGGGAGGATTCGGGGCGCGCACCGCCCACGAGTCCGCTGATCGATTCATAGGTCACAAACCCAGCTAGGGCGAAGAAGGCCACCGCGATGAGACGCCCCGCGGCTTGTTCCCTGGATTCGGGTAACGGGTGGCGGAACTGCCACAAGATGATCAGCCCGCTAGCTACCTCAACGGTGGAGTCCAGGCCGAAACCGATCAGGGCAGCGGAGTTGGCTACCTGCCCGGCGAGGATAGCGACGACAGCCTCGATCGTGTTGTAGGCCACGGAGGCCCCGGCCAGGTACTGAGCCCGTCGGGCCAGCACGGCCCGACGGGCCGGTGACAGGGCAGCAAACGACCGTGTGCGGCTACTGCTCACCAGGTGGCTCCCTGGCAGGGGGTGGCGTCCTCGGCTTCGACCTGCAAGGTGGCGTGGGCGATGTTGAACCGGGCCTGCAACATTTCGGCGGCCCGGGTCAACACGCCCTGAGAGTCCTGGCTGGCAACCAGGTGCGCTGTGGCTACGTCCATTCCCGAGGTCAGTGTCCACACGTGCAGGTCGTGCACCTGCACCACGCCTGGGACGTCCTCCAGGGCCTGGATCAGGTCATCGGGTTCAATGCCTCGTGGGGCGTGTTGGCTCAGCACGGTCAGTACCTCCCTGGCTAGGAGCACGGCGCGGACGAAGACGAATATCGCGATGGCCAGCGCGATCAGGGTGTCCCACCACCCATCACCGGTCCACTGGACCAGCAGCGCCGCCGCGATCACTCCGACTGACCCGAGGGTGTCAGCGACCACTTCCAGGTAGGCCCCCTTGACGTTGAGGCTCTCCCCAGCGCCACCGCGGAGCATCAGCAGGGCGATCAGGTTGACCACCAACCCCAGCCCACCCACCAGCAGCATCGTGCCCGCAGCCGGGTTCGTGCTCGTTCCCAGGCGTTGCACGGCTTCCACGGCGATATACACCGACATGCCGATCATGACCAGCACGGCGAACCCGGCGGCGAAGACCTCCGCCCGATATGAGCCGAAGGTCCGCCGACCGGTCGCGTCAATCCGGGTAGCGACCCGTGTCGCGACCAGCGCCGCGCCCAACGTCACCACGTCGGCCGCCATGTGAGCGGCATCAGAAAGTAGAGCCAGGGACTGGGCCAGCAGACCCGCCACCAACTCGACCACGAAGAAGCCGGCGATCAGGGCGAACGCCACCGCCAAACGCCACCGGTGCCGCCCCCCGGCATGCCCGTGAACCCCGCTCACGAGACCCCCTCGCCTCGCACCTCGCGAGGGCCGGCACTGTCGTGGGCGACGTGCTCGCGGGTCATGTCCAGCAACATCCGAACGTGAGCATCGGAAAGGCGGTAGAACACGTTGCGCCCGTCCCGTCGACCAGCCACGACCCGCGAGGCCCGCAACAACCGCAGCGCCTGAGACACCGTGGCCTCACTGATCCCGGTAGCCGCAGCAAGGTCGCACACACACAACTCACCCGCCTCCAACAGGGCGTAGAGCAACCGAGCCCGCGTCGGGTCGCCCAACAACTTGAATACCCTCGCCACCTCGGCCAGGTCTTCCTCCCCGGGGGTCTGAGACCACACCAGCTCAACCTTCTCCGGGTGCACGCACGTAACCGTGCACCCGTCCAAACCGACGACCTCAGTCATCACACACCCCTCATTTCTGATCAGATGATCAACTGTGCCGGGGGCGGACCCCTACCTGTCAAGTGCAGCCGAGAAGAGTTGGGCCGCGACCAACCGGGCCGCTGCTGGCGACTGGCGGGCTTGCACGAGAACGACCGGCGAATCCGAGGTCAATGGCCCTGGACGTGAACGGGACGACTGGAAGAAGCGGGCAAGTCGGAGTGACATGGCGCTGAGTCCCCCCGTTCGGATCGCAGGACGCACCTTGCTGTCTATCGCCTGCTTGAACCGTGGTCGGGCTGTGACCGGCGCGGGTGCTGGTGACGGGGGCGGGTGTCTTAGCGACGACGGTCGATGACCCGCATCAGCTCGTCGTAGATCAGTGGGTCCCCGCCCTCGATGGCATCGGTGACGCACCGCTCCAGGTAGTTGCGGGTGATCACTCGGGCGGCGCCGTCCAGGGCCTTCTGCGCTGCGGCGATCTGGGTCAGCACGTCGACGCAGTACCGGTCGGCGTTGACCATCCGGGAGACGCCTTGAACCTGCCCGACCGCCTTGGCCAGGCGCAGTAAGACGTCCGCCTGCCGTTCCGGGCTCATCATCGGCCGGGCCCGTGGGTCACATGCCGTGCGAGTCTCGCCCGGTGCCTCATTGTTCTCACTTAGGGCCGACCCAATGGCCAGGCCAACGGACTGCTGTACGTCCTCACTCACGGCTCGTCTCCCTCAGCTAGCTGCCACGTCAACATCGGTTCTACCCCCCGGGGGTAGACCCTGCACACGTTCGAAACACCCGTACTGAACTGCGATTCTACAGTCCGACGACTTGCTACCCCCCTACGACGGGTACTATCTTGGATAGGACACACCGCAACCGATGGAGGAACCGATGCCCGAACTCTCGCTGTACGCCCTGGCCCTGCTGGCCTGCCCGGTCGTGATGGGGCTGATGATGTGGATGATGATGCGAGGCGGGAACACGCAACCGGCCGACGCCGAGACAGCCGACAAGCAAGCCGAACTGACCCGGCTGCAGGCCCAGGTCGAGCAGCTGCAGGCCGACCGTGACCCCCGAAGCGCTGGGGTCACGCGCCACCCCTCGCCGTGAGCGAGTGGTGGCTACCCGCCAGCATCCTCCTCGCCGCTGTCGGGTCGACCTACGCCTTCTGCGTGCGCCCGATGCGTCGCAGCAACCGCGCGACCAGCGCACCGGGACGTTCAAGTACCGCCGGGGAACTGGACCAGGCCCTCGATGATGCGCGCACCGAACTCGCCCGGCACCGCGGAGGTGCTCAGCGGAATCTGCCGGCACACCACGACGCCCCAGCCCCTACCCGGGACCTGCCTGTCAAGGAGGAACATCGATGAAGCCCTCACACCGGACCAGCGTCGCGGCGGTCGCCCTGTCCGCAGCCGCACTCCTTGGTGGCGGCGTTGCCTACGCCGTCAACCAGTCCGTGGATTCACCCAGTGCCAACACATCCGAAACCACGATGATGAGCGGGCCGGGTATGGGGATGGGTAGCTTCGACCGGGCTCGCCCCTTCGACGCTCAGTTCATCGACCAGATGATCGTCCACCACCAGGGCGCGATCATGTCCACTCAGGCGATGATTGCCGACTCCGAGCGTCCGGAACTGCGAACCTTGGCCCAGGACATCATCACCAGCCAACGGGAGCAGATCACCCAGATGCGGAACTGGCGTGCCCAGTGGTACCCCGACCTGGAGCCCACGTTTGGCGGCATGGGCGGCTCCATGATGGGTGGCAGCGGAGACGACAAGCCCACCGGCGGGTCGATGATGGGCGGCTCCATGATGGGTGGCAGCGGAGACGACGAGCCGATGGGCGGGTCGATGATGGGCGGGTCCGCCGGTACCGAGCGGATGTACCTGCAGATGATGATCGTGCATCACCAGTTGGGCGTAGACATGGCCGAGCAAGCCAAGCAGAAAGCAGATCATTCAAAGTTGGCGGACCTGGCCGCTGTCATCGCCGAGGAGCAAGCCGCGCAGATCTTGCAGATGCGGGGCTACCTGGCCGCCTCGCCCGAGCCGGCGGCGGGCTGATGGTGGCCTCCAGGAGGCATCCCCGGCCAGTCGCTGAGGAGACCGACCAGGTCCGTGGCATCTACGACACGATGGCTCCACGCTACGACCAGGTCATCGCCATCGCTGACCGGGTCCTATTCGATGACGGTCGGCCGTGGGCGTGCGCCGGAGCGACCGGGCAAGTCCTCGAGGTCGCCATCGGCACCGGCCGCAACCTGCCCTTCTACCCCCCGGGCGCACAGTTGACGGGAGTGGACCTCAGCCCCAGGATGCTGAACCGAGCACGGGCCAGGGCCGAGACGCTGAACCGCCCGGTCGACCTGCGACTGGGCGATGCCCAGCAGCTGACCTTTCCTGATGCGACCTTCGACATCGTTGTCGCGACCCTCAGTGTGTGCAGCGTCCCAGACGACCAGGCCGCGGTGGCCGAGATGGCCCGGGTGCTGCGCCCCGGTGGGCGCTTGGCCTGACTTGACCACGTCGCCAGCACGTCGAGTCCGGTCCGGGCCGTGCAGCGGCTCCTTGACCCGTCGCTGGTCCGGGCGCAAGGCGACCACCTGCTCCGAGACCCCGAGATCGCCGTGCGTCGTGCAGGGCTGATTATCGAGGAACTGACCCGGTCCCGATGGGGCATCGTCCTGCGCCTGGCAGCCCGCAAGCCCAGCACAGCCTAAGCCACAGACACGACAGTTCGCCGCGCGCCGGTGCCGCGTCGGAGCCTGGCGAGACCTCACATAGCCCCAACACGCGTCAGCCGAGCTGACGTCATCTCACCGAAAGTCGAAAGGTTTCCTCCAATGAAAAGAACCATCAGGGCTATCTATCTGAACCGACTAGTTCACCTCCGTTGCGGAGGGAGTGTGACGCCAAGGCCGCCCGGCGCGAGGGCGATCCAGGCTTGGCGGGTGACCCCGGCGGCCGGGCGGCGTCGGCGGGACCTTCTTGGGCG
>NZ_JBPCKQ010000052.1:0-11169 GCF_051004135.1 Ornithinimicrobium sp. | reverse complement strand
GGGTCGCTCGGGACGCGCACCCTTCCTAGGTGCCCCTCCCGATCTTTTTGATCGCATCAAGCAATTGCCCTTCGATTCCGCCGCTCAAGCAATGATCCCGTCCGCCATGGCCTCGATCAGGTTGAGGACTTCCCGGTAGCGGCCTTGGTGAATGAGATCGGCTGGCTTCTCGTGGTCAAGGCGACGGTGCGGTGTGAACAGCCAAGCGTTGGCGTGGTCTCGCGGCAGGACCTCCGCAAGCGCGTCGGCCACGTAAGCGAGCTCGAGCAGCCTCTCCTTGTTGAGCCGCTGAGGGACGACATCGCCGGCAGCCCATCTGGCTACCGAGCGCCCCGACGCCTCGACGATCAGTCCAACCTCGTCGTCGGTGAGTCCGAGGTTGTCGATGGCGACCGATACCTTCTCCGCCAGAGCGCCAGGTCCGACACGCCGCATCGCTACACCATCCTTCTGTCGCAGTTTCTGTCGCTATTATGTCAGATGTTCGGCAACCCCACGAGAGGCGCGCGCGTCATGACCGTTCAGTTCCGACTGGGCCACAACCACCACAAGGTCGCCGAGGACTTCCTCAGCAGGGCCCCGAGTGGGACCTCGGCGATCACACTGGACCCGAAGGCAGCCCGCCACCAGGTGCATGCTGCCGATGCTGCGCGAGACCAGGGAATCTCGGTCTTCTTCGAGCCGAGCGTCGAACGGCTCGCCGAGCCCGGGTACCGTCTGGATGCGTTTCCGCTCTGGGGGGGCACGCCGTACTCGATCGACGTCCTAGCGGGCGATCTGCGGGCTCGAGAGGCCGTGGTGGAACGCACTATCCGCGCCCACCCCGACAGCGTCACACAACTGACCGCACCACACTTCTACGTTGAGAGCGAGCGGACGGCGAGACTGAACCTTGATCTGGCCGAAGCGACCAGACTCCGGGCGAAGGGGTCAAGTCCACGGTGGTGGTGTACGACGGTGATCCGTCGATGGGTGGTGGTTAGGCCCCGATCGGGTCCAGGGCCAGGGGCTGGTTGGTGGTTTCCTCCTTCGTGTCGTGGTCGGTCAGTACGGCCCTGCAGCGGGTCAGAACGTCGACGCCGAGGTAGCGGCGTTGCTCTACCCATTCGTCGTGTTGTTCGGCAAGCACAGCGCCGACGAGGCGGATGATCGAGTCTCGGTTGGGGAAGATGCCCACGACGTCGGTGCGCCGGCGGATTTCCCGGTTGAGTCGCTCGTTGGGGTTGTTCGACCAGATCTGGCGCCACACTTCCTTGGGGTACACGGTGAAGGCCAGGATGTCGGCCCGGGCGCCTTCCAGGTGCTGCGCGACCGCGGGCAGCTTGTGCTCCAAGGTGTCCAGGACCCGCTCGAACTGGGCCTGTACCGCGGCCGCGTCGGGTTGGTCGTACACGCTGTGTAGCAGCGCCTTGACCCACGGCCAGGACGCCTTCGGGGTGGTAGCCATCAGGTTCGCCGCGTAGTGCGTTCGGCACCGCTGCCAAGACGCCCCCGGCAACGTGGCGCCGATCGCCTCGACCAGCCCGGCGTGCGCGTCCGAGGTGACCAACGCGACCCCACTCAAGCCCCGGGCGACCATGTCGCGGAAGAACGCCAACCAGGACGCGGAAGTCTCGGCGGTGGCCACCTGCAGGCCGATGACCTCGCGGTATCCCTGGTTGTTGATGCCGGTGGCGACCAGGCAGGACACCTTCACGACCCGCCCGCCCTCACGAACCTTCATCGTCAACGCGTCCGCGGCCACGAACGTGTGCGGGCCCTCGGTGAGGCGGCGGGTGCGGAACTCGTTCACGTGCTCATCGAGCTCCTGGGCCATCACCGAGACCTGCGACTTGGACAGGCCGGTGATGCCCAAGGACTGGACCAGCTTGTCCATCCGCCGCGTCGAGACACCCAACAGGTAACAGGTGGCCACGACCGTGGTCAGCGCCGCCTCAGCCCGCCGGCGCCGTTGCAGCAACCAGTCCGGGAAGTAGGAGCCCTCCCGCAGCTTGGGGATCGCCACATCCACGGTCCCCACCCGGGTGTCCAAATCCCGGTGTCGGTAACCGTTGCGCTGGTTGGTCCGCTCCGGGCCCCGGGCGCCGTACTGCGCTCCGCAGACCGTGTCGGCCTGCGCCGAGAGCAACGCGTTGATGAACGTCGTGAGCATCTCGCGCATCAAGTCCGGGCTCGCCTGCGCGAGCTGCTCGTGCAAGAACTGTTCGGGGTCGATACTGGGTACAGCGGTCATCGTGGTGCCCTTCTTCGAGTCGGTTGTCAAGAGATCACTCGAAGGATCACCCGGTGGCCGCGCCTACCTGTGCAGGACACGCTCACCGGCTCCCGTCGTACACCACCCTGCAGGACTCAACTGGCGAAGGACAAGCCGACGCGCGCAGTCCTGACGGTGGCCAACAAGTTCCTAAGGCGGCACGCGGTGGAGCTGGCCGCCGAGTATATCCGGGCGGGCGTCACCGACATGGAACTGCGCATGTCGCCGTTCGGCGGCGAAGACGAGAGCCTGAGGAAGATCCGCGACGGATTCGCTGCGGCCCAGGCGTTCACCGACGCCGGTCTACGCGTGACACTAGGACAGTCTGGGAACCTCGGTGAGGTAGCCGTTGCCTTGGGGCACGTGGCGTCCTATTCGGTCGGCATCGGCCTGCTGGAGCACGTCAACCACAGTGCGCAAATCAGCCGCCAGAAGCAGCGGCCCAGGCCGCGGAGTGAGGACGACCCCGGCGGAGGTCCCATCACCGGCGTCTACCTCAACGGCCTCGCTTTGACCGCCCGGCCCCAGATCGCCGAGGTCCTCCTCGGCCACTCCGACCTCCGCACCCGAGTCGGGTGCCGCGTAGGTCGTTATGGCACCAGCGTGCGAGGTCCGCTGCTCGACACGCGCGACCACTACCTGCACTCTCGGGACATCCAGATGCGCCGGTTACTCGACCAGGCCGCCGGTTGGCGCCCGACGTTCGAGATCGAGCAACTCAGGGCCGCGCTCAACCTGCGGGAGCACATCAACGCCAACTACCTCGGTCCGGACCGGCTACCCCTGAAGAAGCCGCTGCCGACCCGCACGCTGAAGAGCCTGATCTCGGATATCGAACGCGCCCGGCAGGCGTCCTGAGACATCCCGGACGGGCCGGGCAGACAAGCTGTGAGCTGAGAATCGTCTGAACATCCTGGCGGGCCTGCGATCCGCCTGGAGCAGACCCAGGTGGCGCGAGGAACTTCTTTCCGCCTGTGTCGATACTCAGCTGATCTGACGTGCTCGAAACGTCCAGGATCGCGGTCACCAGGCTCATGTCTGTGGCGTTCGTCAGTTTCGGATCGCAGGCAATCCCATGAGGTGCACCAGCCAGGGTGCCGCGGCCGTCCGATCTGGCACGTATATGGCACGAACCCGAAATCGGGAGGATGTCGAGGCGATGTTCTCGCTGCTCAAAGGCTATTTCATGATGGTGGGCGATACTGGGATCGAATCAGGTTCCAGACATGTCGAGGACACTGCTTCCTGCCAGGCAATATGCCGTTTGACGTGGACTTTCGCGGCGCAGGATCACTTGTCACCACCGGGCGAGAGCTGACAGGGTTACACTTCTGAACGACACGCAGACGACACGGACTGGAGGCTCACGTGCCCAAGCGACGCGCCTTCGGGCAGATCAGCAAACTCCCCAGCGGTCGCTTCCGAGCTCGCTACATGGGCCCCGACGCCCGGCTGCACAACGCACCACTCACCTTCCAGGCCAGGATCGACGCCGAGATGTGGCTCGCAGGCGAGCACCGCCTCCTTGAGCGTGGCGAGTGGATCTCCCCGAGATCACGCCAAGCGACGAAGGAGGCGTCCCCTACGCTGACTCTGGCCACCTACGCCAAACGCTGGATCGATCACCGCGATCTGAAACCTCGCACTCGAGAACACTACCGATCGTTACTGGACCGACAGATTCTCCCCGAGCTGGGCGAAGTGCCATTGAGCGGCCTGACGAGTGAGATGGTGCGTAGCTGGCACTGCCAGTTAGACAGATCCCGCCCAACTCTCCGCGCCCACGCATACGGACTGCTCCGGACTCTCCTGTCCACGGCCCTGACCGACGAAAAGATCACTGCCAACCCCTGCCACATCCGCGGGGCCGGAAGCGCCAAGCGAGTCAAGCAGATAAAGCCTGCGACCCTCGCGGAGCTGGAGACGCTGACCCAGGCCATGCCCGAGAAGTACCGCCCAATGGTCCTGCTCTCGTCATGGTGCGCGCTGCGGTTCGGCGAACTGATTGAGTTGCGTCGTCGAGACCTAGACCTGACGAATGGGATCATTCACGTCCGCCGCGGAGTAGTGCGCTCGGCCGGCCACGTCATTGTCGGCACGCCCAAGTCAGCCGCCGGAACACGTGACGTGGCCATTCCGGCCCACTTGATGCCGATGCTCAAGGACCACGTGAACCGGAACCCCGCAGGCGGTCCGGACGTCCTGCTGTTCCCTGCTGCCGATGGTGTCTCTCACCTCGCCCCATCGACTCTTTATAGGGCGTTCTACCGCGCGCGGCAAGCCGCTGGCCGGCCGGACCTTCGCTGGCATGACCTCCGACACACGGGCGCGGTCCTAGCGGCACAGACGGGAGCCACCCTGGCTGAGCTGATGGGCCGACTTGGACACTCCACCCCCCAAGCGGCGCTTCGCTACCAGCACGCCGCGCAGGGGCGTGACGCACAGATCGCCACAGCGCTGTCGCGCATTGCAGAGGCCTCCACCACACGAGTCGGGCACCCACAACACTGATCCCAGGCGCCCACACCGACGAGCCCGCGGTGCAGTCCACAACTCTGTTTCAGCACCCCGGGTGGTGGGGTCGCTCGGATTGCACTCCTCCCCCACGCCCAAGTCAAACGCGGACACGCGCTCGGCTGCCTCGGCCCCCATGGACGGATCCGAGTCCTCTCACGCCCGCGCTCGGACCGCCGAGACCCGTGTGTCCAATGTGATTCAATCGGGAGGGGGACTTGCCCACATGGGACACACGTCCTCGACATCTGGACCGGCGCGTAAAGCCGGCTCAACGCGCGTAGCAGCCCTGGGGCTGTCCTTCCTTATAGCCTCTCTGGCGGCGTCCCGGAGGGGCTTCGCCATGACGACTCGACAGGGCATGTAGCTGAGCGCAAAGTCGTCCTGCTGCTCGAAAACGATCATCTGGCCCGTGCAGGATTGAGCGTTCGCTGCACCGAGTCGCGGCCTCCTTGGAACGGTCGCCGCCTCCCGGGAACGGCAGTACCGTGGCAAGCGGGTTCAGCTACGCGCCGTCACCCGTTTCCGGAGCAGGGCGCCGGCCGTCGCCGGTGCCCGCTCCTCGTCGCCGGAGGTTGTCTTGCGTATTCGCGTTGCCTCGGTCCCGTCAGGACATGTCTATGTCCGCCACCTGGCGGCAGAGGGCGGCGATGGTGTCGAGCGGCTGCCGGACCCTCGCCCTAGCACCAACGTCCCGGACGCTCAGTGGTGGCCGCCGCGCATGCTCGAGAGCGCCTGGGTGCGCGAGAACGCGGGCGAGTTCGACCTCATGCACGTCCACTTCGGCTTCGACGCCACCTCGCCCGAGAGTCTGCCGGACCTCGTGGCAGCGCTGCGCGCCGAGGCCAAGCCCCTGGTGCTCACGGTGCACGACCTGCGAAACCCCCACCACCTCGAGCCCGGACTGCACGACGCCCAGCTGTCGGTGCTGGTGGAGGCGGCCGACACCCTGATCACGCTGACCCAGGGAGCGGCTGCTGAGATCAGGCGTCGATGGTGCCGCAAGGCGCGGGTCCTGCCGCACCCCCACGTGGTGGAGGAGCCGACTCTCACGCGCCCGCGCCCGCGCCACGACGGCTTCGTCGTCGGGATCCACGCCAAGAGCCTGCGGGTGAGCATGGACCCGCTGCCCGACGTCGAGACGATCGCCGAGGTGTTGGCGCAGATGCCGGGGGCCCGCCTGCGAGTCGACGCCCACACGGACGTCATGACTCCCCTCTTTCCAAGGTACGCGCCGACGCTGGCGGAGGGCCTGCGCAGGCTCGAGTCGCTGGGACTGGTGGAGCTGCACGTCCACGACTACTTCTCCGATGCCGACCTGTGGGACTACTTCCAGGGACTGGACCTGTCGGTGCTGCCCTACCGCTTCGGTACCCACTCGGGCTGGCTGGAGGCAGGCTACGACCTGGGCACTGCCGTGGTGGCGCCCGACTGCGGCTTCTACGCCGAGCAGCGCCCCTGCCTGACGTATGCCGCGGGGCCGGCCCCCGTGCGCAAGGCCAGCCTCCAGCAGGCCGTGTTCACGGCATACCGGCAGCGTCCGCAATGGCGGGCCGACCCAGCCCAGCGCCGAGCGGAGCGGGAGATGCTGGCGGAGGCGCACCGGGGCATCTACGAGCAGGCGCTCGCGAGGAGCACGTCATGCACGTCGTGATCATCGCGTCCGCCAACCACCCGCTTCGCGAACCGTTCGCGGGCGGGCTGGAGTCGCTGACCTGGCAGCTCGTACGGGGGCTGAGGGGCCGCGGCGTGGACGTCACGCTCTTCGCCGGGCCCGGCAGCGACGAAAGGCTGGGCGCCCGTGAGATCCAGGTGCGGCCGCTCCACCTGAGCGACGCCGCGCGTCGCGATGTCGCGATGCCACCAGAGCGCTGGCTGGCCGAGCACCACGCCTACCTGCAGGTGATGCTCGAGCTGCAGGGCCGCACCGACTTCGACCTGATCCACAACAACAGCCTCCACTACCTCCCCATCGCCTTGGCCGCCACCGCCAGGGCGCCGATGGTCACCACGCTGCACACCCCGCCGACGCCCTGGCTCGAGCCAGCGATCCGCCTGATGGACCAGACCCGAGCCCGGTTCGTTGCGGTCAGCTCCCACACCGCCGGCCTCTGGAGCCACGTCGCCGACGCGGAGGTGGTGCTGAACGGCGTGGACGTCGACCGCTGGGTGCCGGGCCCGGGTGGTGACGATCTTGTGTGGTTCGGCCGACTCGTCCCCGAAAAGGCGCCCCACGACGCCCTGCGCATTGCCGCTGCCAGCGGGCGGCGAGTGTGGGTCGCCGGCCCCGTGCCGGACGGGACGTACTTCGACGACGCCGTCCGGCCGCTGCTGGGTCCCCGCGCGGAGTACGTCGGGCACCTCGGTGTGGACGACCTGGCCGCGCTGGTCGGCTCCAGCGCCGCCAGTCTCGTCACGCCGGCATGGGACGAACCCTACGGTCTGGTGGCCGCGGAATCGCTCGCCTGCGGGACTCCCGTCCTTGGCTATGACCGGGGAGGTCTCCGCGAGTTCGTCTCGCCAGGGTGCGGTGTGCTGGTAGCAGGAGGTGACATCGAAGGGGCGGTGCAGCACGTTGAGGAGGTCGCGGCCTTCGACCGCGGGACCTGCAGGGAGCACGCGGTGCGCCGCTGCTCGGTGGAGCAGATGATCCAGGCCTACCTGGGTGTCTACGCAGACGTGTCATCCCCGGAGCGCGCGGCGTGATCGGCTACTACGCGCACCACCACGGCTCGGGCCACATCACCCGGCTGCAGTCGATCACTGCCTGCCTGCACGAGTCGGTGTGGGGGCTCAGCTCGCTCCAGGCCCCGGCAGGGTGGACGCAGCCGTGGACCCAGCTGGCTCGCGATGACACGCCGTCACCGTCCGCCGCCGCTGCCGCGGGCGACGTCACGGCGGGCGGGGTGCTGCACTGGGCGCCGCCGTTGCACGAGGGTCTGAGCGCGCGCATGGCGCAGCTAGCGGAGTGGATCGCCCAGCACCGGCCGCAGCTGCTCGTGGTCGACGTGTCGGTCGAGGTGGCGCTGCTAGCCCGGCTCTGCGGGGTGCCCACGGTCGTCGTCGCCCTGCCGGGCAGGAGGCTGGACCGGCCCCACCGCCTGGCCCACGACTCCGCCGAGGCCCTGCTGGCGCCCTGGCCCGAGGGCGCCCACACAGACGACTGGCCGTCGTCGTGGCAGGACAAGGTGTGGTGTGTGGGCGGAATCTCTCGCTTCGATGGCCGGTCTGCGGCACCTGTCCGAATGGGCGCCCGCCGTCCCCGGCGCCAGGTCCTCGTGCTGTGGGGCAGCGGCGGCCGGTCGGCTGACAGAGACGCGGTGGCAGCTGCCCGCGCGGCGGCCCCCCACTGGGACTGGCTCGAGCGCGACCCCGCGTCGTCCCCGTCCCCCGACCTCTGGGGCGAGCTGGCCGCAGCGAATGTCGTGGTGACCCACGCCGGCCAGAACGCCGTCGCCGAGGTGGCCGCAGCGCGACGCCCGGCGGTGGTCATCGCCCAGACCCGGCCGTTCGGGGAGCAGGAGGCGACGGCGGCCGCAGTGAACCGGCTCGGGGCAGCGGTCGGCCTCCCGAGCTGGCCAGGTGCCGCCGACTGGCCGGCCCTACTGGAACGGGCGGCCTCGCTCGGGGGCACCGGCTGGAGCCGCTGGTCGACCGGTGACGGCGCGAGAAAGGCCGCCTGCCAGCTCGAAGCGCTGGCAGGGAGCGTGGGCGCGGAGGGCGTGGCGTGAGCGCGCGGACTGGGGTCGTCACCATCGCCCAAGGCAGGCACGGCCACCTGGCCGGCCAGCTGTGTGGACTGGCACGCCAGGTGCTGCAGCCAGACGTCTACGTGGCGGTCGCGATGGACGACCCCGGCATCGCCGACGTGGTGGTCCGGCACGCGCAGCCGAACTGGGACGTCACGGTCGCATCGGTGGCCTCGTCAGCTGCCGGCTTGCCCCTGGCGGCGGCGCGCAACGCCGGCGCTCGGGCCGCCATCGATGCCGGGGCGCAGACGCTCGTGTTCCTCGATGTCGACTGCATCCCCTCGCCGACGCTAGTGCAGCAGTACGTCACGGTGCTGGGACGGCGAGGCGGCTCGCCCTCCAAGGCGGACAGGCCGGTCGTGGCCAGCGGCGATATCGGCTACCTGCCACCGGTTCCGGATCCCCTTGACTACTGGGAGCAGGACCTCGCCCGCCTGGCCCGTCCGCACCCTGCCCGGCCCGCTCTCGGCGTGGGCGAGGTGCGGGTTGCCGAGGACCTGCGGCTGTTCTGGTCGCTGTCCTTCGCGCTCGACGTTAGTGACTGGGACGCGCTGGGCGGCTTCTGTGAGGACTACGTCGGGTATGGCGGTGAGGACACCGACTTCGGGCAGCGCCTGGGCGCGGCCCAGGGGAGGATGCTATGGGTCGGCGGCGCCACGGCATACCACCAGCACCACCCCTCGGAGAGCCCGCCGGTGCAGCACCTCGACGCGATCGTGGCCAATGCCAACCGCTTTCACCAACGGTGGGGGTGGTTTCCCATGGAGGGGTGGCTGGAGCGCTTCGCCGCGATGGGCCTGGCCGAGGTGGAGGGGCGCACCGGCGAGTGGCGGGTGCTGCGCCCGGAGGCTGCGCTCTAGCCGGGCTTCTGGGTCGACTACTGCCGGGTCTCCTCAGCTTGCGATTAAACCTCGGCGGGGTGATCAGGCGGTCTTCTTGATGGCTGGGTGACGGGTTCGCGGTGGTCGTCGGGTCCCTTTGGGCCGTCCGGGCCGGCGGTTCGGGATTTCGGCGCTCTGGCGGGTGTGCCCAGGGTTGGGCTGAGTTGGTGAAATCCTCGGCGGACGCGGGCGGGGGTGAGCTTGCCCGGTTCTCGGCGGCGTTCCCAAGGGCAGGCGCAGGTCGGCGACGACGGTGCGGGCCAGGCGTAGTTGGGAAACGCCCACGGCTGGCCCGAACGCCACGCCGGCTGAAACGAGTCAGCCGAACCGGCCCTCCAACCCTCCGCGGATGGAGCGGTCCCGTGCCGTCCTGTCGCCATGGCGGCAGCGCTGCCGTGCCGCTCACGTCGGTCGACTCTCGCCTCGTGGAAGTAGGTCGAGCCGCCATGGGGGCGCTTCTCGACGTGGTGGGCGGCGGCTCCCCCACGTCCAAGATGTTCGAGCCCGAATCTCGTTGTGCGATCGTCGACCGGGCCTGCGTGATCCCACGCTCGGGAGCCGCTACGCGCTGGGCACGGCGCTAGCCGGCGCTCGCCTCGACGGTGCCTGCCGCGGGTCCCGCGGACGAGGCACGGACCGTCAGGGACGGTTCCACGCGCAGATCCGCCGGCTCCTCGCCACGGACGACCTGCAGCAGCGACTGCAGCGCCCTGGCCCCCAGGTCCGCGAGCGGCACGTGCACGCTGCTGAGCGGCACCTGTAGCTCTGCCGCCAGGGGAAGGTCGCTGTAGCCGACGAGCGCCACGTCGACGCCCGGGACCAGCCCGGCCTGGTGGATCGCGGAGAGGACACCGAGCGCGAGGTAGTCGTCGACCGCGAAGACCGCCGTGGGGCGGACGCCCGCCGTCAGGAGCCCAGTCGCGGCCTCGCGTCCCTCGCGGACCTCGAGCGCGCCGTTCAGGACAGTCACCTGCTCACGACCGGTCCCCCGCAGCTCGAGCTCACGCGTGAAGCCCCCCGTGCGGTCCACCGTGGTGCTGGCCCACTCCATACCGGCCAGCACCAGGTAGGAGGAGTGCCCGAGGGCCAGCAGGTGACGGGCGACCAGCGCGCCCCCGACCTCGTCGTCCGCCGTGATGCCGGAGGGCGTGTGCGGGTAGCGGTAGGCGGGCAGCACCGGGACGGGCAGGTTCGTGGTGTCGAAGGACTCGCCAAGGTGGGCGTCGGTGTAGAGGATGCCGTCGACGCCGTGCTCCACGAACTGGTCGATCTGGTCCCGGCGCCGCCCGGGGTCGTCCCGCGTGCTGGCGACGACGACGGTGTAGCCCTGCTGCTCCGCCTCCTGCAGCATCCCCTCATAGAACACCGACAGGGCCGTGTCGCTGACCCGGGGCACCAGCAGGCCGAGCAGCCGGCTGTCCCCCGTGCGCAGCGCACGCCCGGCCCGGTTGGGCCGGTAGCCGAGCCGGCTGGCCGCGGCGAGCACCGCCTCGCGGCGCGCGGTGCTGACCGTGGCGGCCACCACGGGGTCGGGGCTCAGCGCCCGGGAGGCCGTCGCGACGTGGACGCCCGCGCCCTCGGCGACGTCCTTGAGCCGGACCCGCGTCCCGCTCCTCGTTCGCCCCACGCCGGCCATGCTGTCACCTAGCCCGAGTTTCCGAGGATCGGGACGGTTGGTGAGGTTGTTTGGTTTCTGACCAGGGGTTTTGGTGGTGGCGGCGCCTATGACCTAACTCTGGGTGCGAAGTGGTCGAGTTGGTAGATGGTGGTG
>NZ_JBPCKQ010000051.1:0-8236 GCF_051004135.1 Ornithinimicrobium sp. | reverse complement strand
TTACGTGGGTTCGCGGCATTGGATGTCCGTATGGACGACGGGTGTGTCTGCGGGCAGGTTTTGACCCACCCGCCCTCCACACTGCACCGGCAGGTGCTGACCCCCCTACGCTTGGGCGGGGCCGCCTCCTACCGCCGCTGGGACTGGGCCCGCGGGAGCTACGCGAGACACCCGGTGCGCGTGCCCCCCGCTGAGGTCGTCGTGGTGGAGGGGGTCGGTGCGATCCAGGCCGACCGTGCTGCCTACGACCTCACGGTCTGGCTCAGCGCCCCCACCCCGGTCCGCCGCGCCCGTGCCCTGTCGCGGGACGGCGAGATGTTCGCGCCGCACTGGGACACCTGGGCCGCGCAGGAGGACGAGCTGTTCGGCTCCGCGGCGGACGGTATGCCGCCGTGGCCCGTCGACGTGCATCTGTCCGTCACGGAGCCGGACGCGGTGACGCCGTGACCGACGGGGGCGCCACCCGGCTCACCCGCGGACGGGAGGTTCTGCGCCGACGGCTGTCGCTCTCGGGTCTGCAGGGGCGACTGACCCGGCTCCGCGCGCGTCTCCCGATGATTCTGCAGGCCGCTATCGGCGCTGCCCTGGCCTGGCTCGTGGCCACCACACTGTTGAATCACCCGCTGCCGTTCTTCGCACCCGTCACCGCGATGGTGTGCCTGGGACTGACCTACGACAACCGAGTGCGCCGGGTGGTCGAGCTGACCGTGGGGGTCGCGATCGGGGTCTTCATCGGTGACGTCTTCGTCCACTTCTTCGGCAGCGGTGTCTGGCAGATCGCAGCGGTGACGGTGCTCGCCATGTCGCTCGCGGTGCTGGCCGGCGCGGGACAGCTGCTGATGCTGCAGGCCGGCATCCAGGGAGTCATCGTGGCCACCCTGGTCGCCCAGGACGGTGCGTCCTTCGGTCGCTGGCTGGACGCCTTGGCAGGCGGGCTGGTCGCCCTGGCCATCGCCATGCTCGCCCCGGGTCGCTCGACGGTCAAGCGACCGCGTGAGCGGGCGTTCCTGGTCGTCTCGCACCTGGCCGACATCCTCGGCAACACGGCGGAGGCACTGCGCCAGCACGACGCCGAGCGCGCCGCTGCAGCCATGCAGACGGCGCGCGGCCTGCAGCCCGAGCTCGACGACCTGCGCGAGGCGGCCTCGGAGGGCCTGGCTGTGGCTACCCTCGCACCGCTGCGGCGCCGGCACCGCTCCGGGCTGCTGGCCATCGGCGCCGTGATCGGGCCGCTGGATCTGGCCATCCGAGACGCCAGGGTGCTGGTCTACCGGGCCGAGGTCGCCCTGTCTGTCGGCGAGTCGGTGCCGGAGGCGTATGTCGACCTGGTGGACGAGCTGGCGATGGCCGCCCAGCACATCGGCGACGAGCTGCAGGCTGGACGGACCGCGCAGGAGGCGCGCGAGGACCTGGTGGTGCTGGCGCGGCACTCCACCTGGGGCACCCGCGGCGCGAGCCTGTCCGCCGAGGTGATCCGAGCGCAGGTGCGCTCGACCGTCGTCAACCTGCTCGTGCTGACCGGCATGACGCGGGAGCAGGCCCGGGCCCGGGTGCCGCATACCCGGGACGACCTGGATCCCGGCCCCCAGCGGGCGCAGGACCAAGGCAGCGAAGGCTGAGCCGCAACCGGGCACCAGCGGAGCCGCACCTGCAAGGCGGGCCCGGCCAAGCCTGCGGCGCTGAGCCGCCGGTCAGTGCCGCTGCGGTGGTCCGCCCGAGCCGTGGTGGGCGACCAGCGCCGAGAGCCGGGACGCCTCCTGCGCGGCAAGGTCACCGTCTGCGCGCTGGATGGCCATGACGGCGACCTCCTCGGTGTCGCTGAGCTCCAACGTCACCCAGGGGGCGCCGTCGGCGAAGCCGACCTGCACGATCTCCTCCCACTGCAGGTCTCGGGTGTGCACGAGGTTGACCACGCGCAGCCCCGAGGGGCTCGGAACGGCCCGGAGCACGGCATACCGCCACAGCACCGCGGCGACCAGCAGCCCGAACAGGACGGTCAGCACGCGGTCGGAGGTCGCGAAGCCGGCACCGCCCCCACCGGGTACGACCACGGCCACGACGGCGAAGACGACGACGCAGGCCAGCGCGCTGACCCGGGCAACGGCCGCGCCACGGCGCGGCCGGAACATCGCGTAAGCGTCCGGAGAGGTGGTCGGCACGAGATCAAGGCTACGTCCGCGTGTCCACAGCCGGTGGGGCGGCCAGGGCACCGCACGTCCGCCCCTGGGCCAGCCAGGGCTCCGCGCCCCCGCCGAACGGCAGGATGTGCACCGGCTCCTCCCGCAGCGTGCGGTGCGGGTGCTGCCGCGCGATGACGGGTCGATCTCATTCCTGTCCGTGGGTGTGCCGCCCGGCCAGCTCGCGCAGCGTCTGCACGGCCGCCGCGGCGTCCTGCGCCCCGTAGACGGCCGACCCGGCCACGAAGACGTCGGCACCCGCCTGCGCGCACTGCCCGATCGTGTCCTGGGAGATGCCACCGTCGACCTGGATCCAGATCTGCCCGCCACGGGCGGCCACCGCCTCGCGCACCTGGGTGATCTTGGGCAGCTGGTCGGTCATGAAGGACTGCCCGCCGAAGCCGGGCTCCACCGTCATCACCAACACCATGTCCACCTCGTCCAGGAGGTCGGCATACGGCTCGAAGGGCGTGCCGGGCTTCAGCGCGATCGAGGCCCGGGCACCCGCCGCACGGATGGCCCGGGCCGTGGCCACCGGGTCGGTGGCCGCTTCCACGTGGAAGGTCACCGACGAGGCGCCGGCCTCGGCGTAGTCGGGCGCCCACCGGTCGGCGTCCTCGATCATCAGGTGCGCATCGAGCGGCACCGGGCTGATCTGCGCGAGTCTCTCGAGCACGGGCAGGCCCAGGGTCAGGTTGGGCACGAAGTGCCCGTCCATCACGTCGATGTGAGCCCAGTCGGCCTCCGCGATGCGAGCGAGCTCGCGCTCAAGGTTGGCGAAGTCGGCGGCCAGGATGCTGGGGCTGATCTGCAGGCTCACAGCGTCCGAGCCTAGCGGCGGAAGCCCTCCGATGCTTCCCGCGCACCCCCACCGGCCCGATCGTGCACGTGCACACTCCAGCCGGACGATGCCGCGGCCGTGGCCTCAGGTCTTGCGCAGCAGCGCCAGATACATGCCGTCGGTGCCGTGCAGGTGCGGCCACAGCTGAGCGCCGGGTCCATCACCGGTCTGCGCCATCACGGCGCCGGCCCGGTCCGTGACCAGCGCACGGACGTCCTCGATCTGCGCACCCGGTGTGTGCTTGAGCACGTCGGAGACCACGAGCCGGGTCTCCGCGAGGTGCGGGGAGCAGGTGGCGTAGGCGACCACCCCACCGGGCCGCACGGCACCCAGGGCCGAGACCAGCAGGTCGCGCTGCAGCGGCCCCAGCTCGGTGAGGTCCGAGGGCATGCGGCGCCAGCGCGCCTCCGGCCGGCGACGCAGGGCACCCAAGCCCGTGCACGGGGCATCCACCAGCACCCGGTCGAAACAGTCGGCCGCCTCCCGCCCCATCATGCGGCCGTCCCGCACAGCCACCTCCACCTCGGCACCGGCGGCCACCGCCGCGCGCAACGTCTGCCGGACCAGCTCGGCGCGATGCGGGCTGACCTCGGTGGCCAGCAGCCGAGCACCCCGTTGGGCTGCGGTGGCGGCGAGCAGGCCGGTCTTGCCCCCCGGCCCCGCGCACAGGTCGAGCCATCGCCCGCGGTCACCGTCCACGGCCGCACCCAACAGGGCGTGGGTGACCAGCTGGGAGCCCGCGTCCTGCACCGCGGCCCGACCGTCGCGGACGGCCTGCAAAGATCCGGGGTCGCCGCCGTCGAGGGTCCAAGCCGTCGCGGCCGCAGGAGTGGGCGTGGCCCCGGCTGTCTCCAGCTCGCCCTCGGCACCCAGGCCGGGCCGCGCGACCAGAGTGAGCGGGCCGGGGGCGTTGTGCGCCTGGAGCAGGGCGCTCAGGTCGCCGCTCGCTCGCTCCGGGGTGCTGACACCGTGCCCGATCAGCGCCGCGCGCAGCGCTCGGACGATCCACACCGGGTGGGAGTGCTCGACCGCCAGCCGCTCGAGCGGATCCTCGATCGACGTGGTGACCTCCTGCACCCACTGCTCGCGGGACCGCTCGCCGACCCGGCGCAGCACCGCGTTGACGAACCCGCCCGACCCCTGGCTGATCCGTCCCCGCGCCAGTGCCACCGTGGCGCTGACGGCGGCGTGGTCGGGCACCCGCATCGCGAGCAGCTGATGCGCTCCGAGCCGAAGCACGTCGAGGACGGGAGCGTCGATCCGCTCCACCGGGCGCTGGGCCGCCTGGACGATCACGGCGTCGTAGAGCCCCTGCATCCGCAACGCGCCGTAGGTCAGCTCGGTGGCGAACGCCGCGTCCCGCCCGCGCAACCGGGCCCCGCGCAGCAGCCGGGGCAGCTCGAGATTGGCGTAGGCGCCCTGCTCAACGGCCCGCAGGGCCTGGTATGCCGTGTCGCGGGCCGGGTCGCCACGTCCCGGTCGTTGCGACGGTGCAGTCCGGGATCGGGGCCGGCGTTCCCGCTCAGCCACTGAGCTCACCCCCCAGGCTCTCCTCGGGCTCCAGGCGCGCGCCGCGTGCCCAGGCCACGGCGTCCATGACCGGTTTGCCCAGTGGTTGCACCTGCCCGAGGCGCACGTCGCCCTGCCCCGTAGCGACGACGACGGACCGCTCGACCATCCGGATGCGGCCGGAGGCGGCCCGCTGCCCAGCCGAATCTCCCGGCGCGGTGCCCGGCGCCGGCTCGGGGCTGACCGGGAGCACCTTGAGCCGGTTGCCGCGAAACGTCGTCCAGGCGCCCGGCGCAGGCGTGCACCCGCGGATGTGCCGGTCCACGGCATACCCGGGACGGGTCCAGTCGATGCGGGCGTCGGCGGTGCTCAGCTTGGGCGCGTGGCTGACGCCCTGCGCCGGCTGCGGGACGGGCTGCGCACTGCCCTGCTCCATCGCATCGAGCGTGGCCACGAGCAGCTCGGCCCCCGCGGTGGACAGTCTCTCGAGCAGGTCACCGGCGGTGTCGGTGGGCCGGATCGGCTCGGTGAGCGTGCCCAGCACCGGCCCGGTGTCCAGGCCCTCCTGAAGCAGGAACGTCGTGGCTCCGGTGGCCTCGTCGCCGGCCATCAGGGCGTGTTGCACGGGGGCGGCCCCGCGCCAGGCGGGCAGCAACGAGAAGTGCAGGTTGACCCATCCGTGCGTCGGCACCCTCAGCAGCGGGGCTGGGATCAGGCCACCATAGGCCACGACCGGGCAGACATCCGGCCGACAGTCCTGCAGGGTGGCGACCAACGCCGGGTCCCGGGTGCTTGCCGGGGTGAGCACCGGGACGTCGGCCTCCTGCGCGACGACCCGGACCGGGGAGGGCACCGGCCGGCGACTGCGGCCCTGCGGGGCGTCGGGGCGGGTGAGCACGGCCACGACCTCGTGGTCGGACCGCAGCAGGGCCCGCAGGGTCGGGACGGCTGCGGCCGGGGTGCCGGCGAAGACGAGACGCACAGCGTCACCGTATGCCGAGCAGGTGGCGTGACGCAGCCGGATCAAGGAGCCGAGGACTCCTGGTGCTTGATGGCGTCCTCGTGGCCCAGTGTCTTGAGCTCGACGACCTCGTCGCCCAGCGAGCGGAGCAGCTCGTGCCGCTTGTCCCGTCGGCGTCGTTGGTCGGCCGGGTCTGGCACCGGCGCTGCGGCGATCAGCCGTTGGGTGTACTCCTCCTGCGGGTTGTGCAGGATGGTCTCCCGCGCCCCGGCCTCGACCACGCTGCCGTTCTGCAGGACGACGACATGGTGGGCGAGCAGGTCGATCACCGACAGGTCGTGGCTGATGAACAGGCACGCGAACTTGTAGTGCTCCTGCAGCTCGGAGAAGATCTTCAGCACCCGGGCCTGCACCGACACGTCGAGCGCGGAGGTGGGCTCGTCGGCCACCAGCAGCTCGGGGTCCAGGGTCAGCGCGCGCGCGACGCAGATGCGCTGTCGCTGGCCCCCGGAGACCTCGTGCGGATAGCGGTTGTAGACCTCGCGCGGCAGCTGCACGGCATCGAGCAGCTCGTAGACCTTGTCCTGACGGGACTGCTTGTCGCCGACCTTGTGCACCTGCAGCGGCTCGGCGATGCAGTCGCCGATGGGCAGCCGGGGGTTGAGTGAGGCGGCGGGGTCCTGGAAGATCACGCCGATCCGCTTGCGCAGGGCCTTGAGCTCCTTGCGGTCCAGCGAGGGCAGGTCCTCGCCGAGCAGCCGGAAGTCTCCCGAGGCCGCCGGGATCAGGCCAAGCGCACAGCGCCCGATCGTGGACTTGCCCGACCCGGACTCGCCGACCAAGCCGACGATCTCACCCTCGCGCACCTGGAAGCTCACGTCGTCGACCGCACGGAACGGCGGCTTGCCGAGGCGTTGGTACTCGATAACCAGGTTCTTCAGGTCGATCGCGAGCTCGGCGTCCGGCTCGACGGTCTCCTTGACCGAGATGCCCATCTGGCCGCGCCCGGCCCCGAGCCGCGGGACCGAGCCCAGCAGCATCTTGGTGTACTCGTGCTGCGGGTCGGTCAGCACGTCCTGGGCGCTTCCCGTCTCGACCAGCTCACCCTTGAACATCACCGCGACCCGGTCGGCCATGTCGGCCACGACCCCCATGTTGTGGGTGATCAGCAGGATGCCGGTGTTGAGCTTGTCCTTCAGCGAACGCAGCAGGTCAAGGATGTCGGCCTGCACCGTGACGTCCAGGGCCGTCGTCGGCTCGTCGGCGACGATGACCCGCGGGTCACAGCTGATGGCGATGGCGATGACGACCCGCTGACGCTGCCCGCCGGAGAGCTCGTGCGGGTACTGCTTGACCCGGCGCTCCGGCTCGGGGATGCCGACCATGTCCAGCAGGTCGATGGCCCGCTTCTCGGCGTCCTTGCCGACGGCGAGCCCGTGCAGCTCCATCGACTCGGTCACCTGGGTGCCGACGGTCAGCACCGGGTTGAGCGCGGTCATCGGCTCCTGAAAGATCATCGCGATGTCGTTGCCGCGCAGCTTGCGCATCTGACGCTCGGACACCTGCCCGACCTCCGTGCCGTTGACCACGACCTGGCCGCTGACGCCGGCGTTCTTGGGCAGCAGCCGCAACGCGGTCATCGAGGTGACCGACTTGCCCGAGCCGGACTCCCCGACCACGGCGACCACCTCCCCCGGCTTGACGTCGATGGTCACGCCCTTGACGGCGTGCACCGAGCCGAACTCGGTCTTGAACCGGACGTCGACGTCGGTGAAGGAGAGCACGGCACCCTTGTCGTCCGTGGTGACCGTGGGGATCTCGGTGGCGGCAGTGGACATCAGTCGGCGCTCCTGTTCTGTCGCGGGTCGAAGGCGTCGCGCAGCCCGTCACCGAGGAAGTTGACCGAGAACGCGATGGCCAGGATGAACATCCCGGGCCACCAGAACAGCCACGGCCGGGTCAGGAAGGCGTTCTGGTAGGTGCTGATCAGCTGGCCCAGCGAGCTGTCGGGTGGCTGGATGCCGTAGCCGAGGAAGCTCAACGCACTCTCCAGCAGGATCGCGGCGGCGATGGTCAGGGTGGCGCTGACAATGATGGTGCCGATGGTGTTGGGCAGGATGTGCCGCAGGATGATCCGCCCGCTCGAGGTGCCGATCGCCTCGGCGGCGGTGACGAACTCCCGCTCACGCAGCGAGAGCACCTCTCCCCGCACCAGCCGGGCCAAGCCCGTCCAGATCAGGATGCTCAGGGCGATCGAGATCGCCCAGATCCCCCCACCGGCGATCTTGGCCACGACCGCGGCCAGAATCAGCAGCGGGATGACGATGAACAGGTCGGTCAGCCGCATCAGGATCGCCTCGACCCAACCGCGGTAGAAGCCGGCCACGGCCCCGACGACGGTGCCGATGAGCGTGCTCAGGATGCCGACGGCGAAGGCGACCAGGAGGGAGGCCTGCGCGCCCTTCATGGTGAGCGCGAAGTAGTCCTTGCCGGTGGTCTCCTGACCGAACGGGCTCTCCCCGATGCCGGGCGGGAACAGGCTCAGGGTCGGGCGTCCACCGTCGACCGTCGTCCCGCCGAACAGGTAGGATTTGCCCCACCATCCGGGGATGGGACCGACACCGATCGAGGTGTAGGCCAGCACGGCCACAAACACGAGCACGAACAGCGAGACCATGGCCCCCTTGTGCCGGAAGAAGCGGCGCCGCACCAGCTGGCCCTGGGAGTAGGACTTCTCGGTGAAGTCGA
>NZ_JBPCKQ010000050.1:0-4866 GCF_051004135.1 Ornithinimicrobium sp. | reverse complement strand
AGGACCTGCGGGACGCCACCGACCACCTGGTCGCCGTCGCCCTCTCAGCCAAGGAGGGGGAGGCCAAAGCCACGGCGTGTCAGGACTCCCGGGGGATCCACGAGTCGTCGTTGGCTGACGGGTCGTTCGGGCGACACCACACCATCGTGCACACCAAAGACCTGAGAGCGACCATCGACGCCACCGGCGTCACCTGGCACCTATGACCACCCCGCCCCCGCCCGACCCCCACACGGGCCGGGCGCACAGGCACGTCCGCAGGCGGCGCTGCGGGGTTCAGGCAGCGCTAGGAGGGCAGGCGTGGGGTTCAGGAAGCGGCAAGCGTGCGCGCCAGATCGAGGACGCTCGTGGCCCGCACGTCCGGCGCCGCGAAGAAGTCTGGGTAGCGACGCCCGACGCGATCGATCCACCCGGTCTGCAGCCCGGCCTCGTGAGCCCCGTGGATGTCCCACGGATGGACGGCGACGAGCATGGCCTCGGCCGCCGGGACCCCACAGGCTCGCACCGCGTACTCGTATGCCGAGCGCGCCGGCTTCCACGCGGGCGCGTCGGCGACGGAGAGCAGGTCAGTGAAGCTATCGGCGATGCCAGCCTGTTCGAAGAGGCCTTCAGCCACGCTCGACGATCCGTTGCTGAGGGTGGCCAGGCGCAGGTCCAGGTCGCGCAGCGCGTGCACACCCTCGACGACGTCGGGATGCACAGGCAGGCTGGTGAAGCCAGACATCAGGTGCTGCACGTCGCGCTCGACCTGGTCCTCGTCGCGGTCACCGAGCAGGACCCGCAGCGACTCGGCAGCGAGCTCGGCGAAGGCCGGTTTGTCGCCGGTCACCGTCAATGCGAAGCCGTCCCGCAGCATCCCGCCGAACCAGCTGCCTGCGGCCGCTT
Source organism: Ornithinimicrobium sp. (assembly GCF_051004135.1). Taxonomy (GTDB): domain Bacteria; phylum Actinomycetota; class Actinomycetes; order Actinomycetales; family Dermatophilaceae; genus Ornithinicoccus. The sequence goes on along the minus strand of NZ_JBPCKQ010000050.1, from coordinate 3,981 downwards.
TCGGCATACCGATGTCGGCGAACCGCTGTTGCAGCGGCGACATGTCGGACAGGGTCTCGTTGACGTCGAAGACGATCAGTCGTGGCTGCATAACTCACTCCCGCGCGAACTGCTGCGCCAGCTCGCGCAGCTCGGTGGACTCCAAGCCCGGCAGGGGACGGAACACGGCCTGGCGGTAGTACCGCAGCTCGGTGATGCTGTCCTTGATGTCACCCAGCGCACGGTGGCCGCCGGTCTTGGCCGGGGCGTTGTAGTAGGCCCGCGGATACCACCGCCGCGCCAGCTCCTTGATCGAGGAGACGTCGACGATCCGGTAGTGCAGGTGCGCCTCGAGCTCGGCCATGTCGCGGGCGAGGAAGGCCCGGTCGGTGCTCACCGTGTTGCCGGCCAGCGGGGCCTTGCGCCCCTCCGGCACGTACTCCCTGACGTAGGCAAGCACCTGCTCCTGGGCGTCGGCCAGGGTGGTGCCCTCGGCCAGCTGCTCGGTCAGCCCGCTGGAGGCGTGCATCTCGCGGACGAAGTCACCCATCTGGCGTAGCGCCTGCTCGGCCGGCCGGATCACCAGGTCGACGCCCTCACCCAGGACGTTGAGGTCGAAGTCCGTGACCAGGGTGGCCACCTCGATCAACGCGTCATGAACCAGGTCCAGACCGGTCATCTCGCAGTCGATCCAGACCAGACGATCTGCTGTCCCCCGCGGCTTGGCTTCCTCACTCACGCCACCACCCTAACGGGGTCTCTGAGCCCTCCAACGTTGGTGGGCAGGAGCGCGCTGGCTGTGCCGGTATCGTCGTCGGCCATGACCGCGGCCGCGCTACAGGGGACACCACCCAATGCGACTGGTCGTCCTCGCGTCCGCCGACTCATCGGTTGGGGGGTTGCTGCCACCGCCTTCCTGCTCGGCGCGCTGGCGATCGCAATCGTGGTCACCGAGAGCGTGGGGGTGCAGGGCACCCTGCTCGGCCTCGTCGTCTCGACCACGGCCATCGCGGTCGTGCTGCCGCTCTTCTTGTGGGTGGACCGGTTGGAGGCGGAGCCGGCGCGGATGATGTGGTTTGCCTTCCTCTGGGGCGCCCTGATCGCCACCTCCGCGAGCCTGGTCACCAACACGATCGCGTCGCTGGTGTTTGCCGGGCTGGGCTTCGACCCCGACCTGGCGACTGCGGTGATCGCCGCCCCGGTCAACGAGGAGCTCTTCAAGGGGCTGGGTCTGCTGGTGATCTTCCTGTTCGCCCGCCGCGAGTTCAACGGCGTGGTCGACGGCATCGCCTACGCGGGGGTGATCGCGATCGGCTTCGCCTACGTCGAGGACATCCTCTATCTGGGCCAGAACTTCCGCGATCTGGGGCAGGAAGGGCTGATCGCCACGTTCATCGTGCGTTGTCTGCTGACGCCCTTCGCCCACCCGATGTTCACGGTGTGCACCGGCCTCGCGTTCGGACTGATCGCGCACCGGCGCCGCTGGGCCTTCGGTTGGGTGCCGCTGATCGGGTATGCCGTCGCGGTCGCGGGACACGCAGCGTTCAACCTGTCGCTCGGCCAGGGCATGATCGCGTTGGGCCTGCTGTGGATCCCGCTGTTCATCGGCTTCCTGCTCATCGTCGGCTTCGCTCGGCGCAGCGAGGTGCGGATGATGCGCGAGCACCTGACCGGCTACGGGCTCAACGGGTGGTTCAGTCCCGCCGAGGTAGCGATGCTGGTCTCGCCCTCGGAGCGTCGCCGCGCCAGAGGCTGGGCCAAGTCGGCACATGGGTTGGCCGGGGCGAGCGCGATGCGCTCGTTCCAGGACGAGGCCGCCGAGCTGGCCATCGCCCGCGAGCACCTCGAGCGCGGGGACGCCGGTTGGAGGCCCCGGGAGCAGCGACTGCTCGCCTCGGTGTGCTCACATCGACAGGTCTTCGCCGGCTGAGGGAGTCGAGGCTCTTCTCCCTCTCGTCGAGATGCAGCAATGCGCGCGAATCACCTCGGCGCCGGTGGAGGTGGCGCGCCCTGATGCCGTTGCCGCGCATTCCTGCGCTTCATATGACCTGTGGTGCACCTGTGACCCGCCCTGTGATGGTGAGGGTGGCCGGTGCTCAGCGGGTGGAGTCGGCGTGCGCCAGCAGCGAGCGGGACTCCTCCAGGAAGCGCTCGGCATACGACCCGAACCACTCACCGATCTCGGTGAAGCGCCTCGTGAAGCCCTCGGCGTCTCCACTGCGCAACAGCTCCAGCGCTTCGCCGAAGCGGGCGTGGTAGCGCTCGATCAGCTCCAGGTTGTCGGGACCCGCGGCGATGATGTCGAAGTACAGTTCCGGGCTCTGCGCAAAGAGCCGCCCGACCATGATGAGCTCCAGCCGGTAGATCGGGGAGGACAGCGCCAACAGGTCGGCCAGCCCCCGGTCCTCCGAGGCCAGGTGGGCGCCGTAGGCGAAGGTCGAGAAGTGTCGCAGCGCCTGGATCAGCCCCATTGCCGCATCGTGGTCGGCAGCGGTGACGTCGTGCACCCGAGCGCCCCACAGCCGAATCTGCTCGACCAGCCAGGCACTGGCGTCGGGGTCGCGCCCCGGGCAGGAAGCCACCACCTGCTTGGCGAAGGAGTCCACGTCCGGGCCGAACATCGGGTGCAGCCCCAGGACCGGACCCGCGTGAGCCTGCATCATCGCCGCGACAGGCGCGCGCTTCACCGAGGTCAGGTCGGCCAGCACGCAGTCGGCGGGCAGCGGAGGCAGGGCCCCGATGACCTCGACGGTGTCGTGGATCGGCACGCTGACCAGCACCAGGCCCGCCCCCTCCACCACGGCCGCCGCGCGGTGCCAGTCGTCGCGGTCCAGGGTGCGCACGGCATACCCCGACAGGGTGAGCATCCGGGCGAACATCGCACCCATGGCGCCCGCACCGCCCACCACGACGACCGGGCCCAGGTCGGGCGCCTGCTGGGTGAAGCCCATGTTCTTCTCGTGGACGTAGGCTTCGCGCATGCAGCGCCGCAGCACGTCCTCGATCAGGTCCGGGGGCACCCCCCGGTCCGCGGCCTGCTCACGCCGCGCGGCGATCATGGCACGCTCCCGGTCGGGGGCGTAGATCGGCAGGCCGTGCCGACCTTTGACCTCGCCCACCTGGGCGACCAGGCCGAGCCGGCGGGCCAGCAGGTCGAGCATCGCCTGGTCGACCTCGTCGATCTGGGCGCGGAGGTGCGACAGTGGCTCGTCCATGACCGTTGATGCTAGTCGCGCCTAGACTTCTTCATCGGCCCCCGTAGCTCAACGGATAGAGCGACGGCCTTCTAATCCGTAGGTTGCAGGTTCGAGTCCTGCCGGGGGCGCTCGCAGATCGCTCGCTGACCTGCACTGATGGTACACGTGCCAGTTCTTCGTGCAATATACGTGCAACATGCTCGCGCAACACGGCCGTGTGTCGCTCTCGGTTCCCATGGCAAGCGCGCGGGACCGCGGCTGCCCATCGCGGGGCGCGGAGATTCAGTCCGGTGCTGTGCGACCTGCGACTGTAGGATCCCGTTCGATGCACGGAGCGTGGGGGCCACCGGCTCCCGCCGGCGGGCCGCGCAGCGATACTGTTCGATCCCAGTATCGCCCACCAACTGAAAATGCCCTCTGAACTGCGGAAACAGGTCCAATTTGATTGGGCAGCGCGCCCTTCGTGTCGCATACGTGTCGTTCGATGCTGGGCATAGGCCGCCAGCGATGGTCAGAACGGTCCGCTCGATGCAGCCGCAGAGTTTGGGTTGCGCTCCCCTCGGGTCCGCAAACGACGGCTACAACGTGCCGCTACTGGACGCTCGTTCCAGGTCGCCAGCGCAGCCACCGGTGCCGGGCAAGGGTCGTCTGACCGTCAAGGGCCGGGCGGCCGTAGTCACAGCTTCGAGTCCAGTCGGGGGAGCTCAGTACCACCCTTTTGACCAGCGGAAACGTTGATCGAGGGCCTTCTCGTGGGGTGAACGTGGGGAATGGCCTGGTGCTCCGTGAGCCATCATGACCAAGG
>NZ_JBPCKQ010000049.1:0-2926 GCF_051004135.1 Ornithinimicrobium sp. | reverse complement strand
GTGGAACCGGCCGGTGGAGGGCACCGTCGATGTCGAATCGTGGGAGCAGTTCGTCGAGTTGGTCGGCGCGCACCGGTCCGCGCTCGGCGGGTGACGCCATCGCGCCGACGAGCGATCACGTTAGGGTAGGTGCATCCCACCGGCTGGGACGGTCACACCGCTCCCACCGGATTGCCGTCGGCAGTCGTGAACAGACGGGACACAAGCCAACCATTCCCGAAAGAAGGCAACCATGACCAAGCGACGCATAATCGCAGCGTTCGCCGCGAGCGCTCTGGTGCTCGCCGCGTGCGGCGGCGACGACGACACCAGCGCCGAGGACGTCGTCGACTCCGCCGACGAGGCCGTCGACGATGCCGCCGATGCCGCCGACGAGGCGCTCAGCGACGCCGAAGACGTTGCCGACACTGTCGTCGACGAGGTCCAAGACGAGGTGTCCGACATGAGCGACGAGTCATCGGACATGGCGTCGGACATGGCGTCGGACATGGCGTCGGACATGTCGAGCGACATGTCGAGCGACATGTCGAGCGACATGTCGAGCGACATGAGTAGCGAGATGTCGTCTGACATGTCGAGCGACATGGCGATGCGCGAAGACTGGCCCGAGTCGCTCGTGTTCACGCTCACCCCGTCCCAGGAAGCCGGCGGCCTGATCGACACGGCCCAGCCGCTCGCCGACGCCCTCTCCGATGCGCTCGGCATCCCGGTCGAGGCCCTCGTGCCGTCCGACTACGCCGGCGTGATCGTCGCCCTCCAGTCCGGCCAGGCCCAGGTGGCCGGCGGTCTCGGACCGGCTCAGATGGTCCTCGCCGCCGATACTGCCGGTGCCGACCTGGCGCTGCAGGCCATTCGCTTCGGATCGTCGCAGTACGTGACCCAATGGTTCACGAACAACCCGGACGAGTACTGCGCCGACGAGCCCGTCGACGTCCCGGACGACGACGGCAACTCGATGCTGTTCTGCAACGGCGTCGACGCGGCGACCGATGCGACCGACGGCCCGCTCGGCCTCGACATGCTCCCGAAGGTGGCCGGCAAGACGGTCTCGTTCGTCGACCAGGGTTCGACCTCCGGGTTCCAGATCCCGGCGCTCGAGCTGCTCGATGCCGGCGTCGACCCGTTCGACGACATCACGGCGATCTTCGCCGGTGGCCACGACTCGTCGGTCCAGGCCGTCTACGACGGTGACGCCGAAGTCGGCGTGTCCTTCAACGACGCCCGCGGTCAGCTCACCGAGACCGTGCCGGACGTCGGCGAGCAGGTCATCGTATTCGGGTGGTCCGAGCCGATCCCGAACGACGGCTTCGCCATCGCCGGTGATCTGCCGGATGACCTCAAGCAGGCGATCATCGACGCACTCGTCGACTACGCCGACACCGAAGAGGGTGCCACCACCCTCGACGAGTTGTACGAGATCGACGGTCTCGTCCCGGTCCCTGATGGTTCGTACGACGTCATCCGTGACCTGCAGGAGCAGCTCGGCGATCGTCTGGGCTGACCCCATCCGAATCACCATCATCATCTGAACTGCGCATCGGGCCTCGTCCACACGGACGGGGCCCGATGCCGTTTCGGTGGACAATTCCGCAGGTCCTCGACCGGTGACTACGCTCGCCGACACAGGCAACCAGGACCGCCAGTACGACCGGGAGACCGCAGCACATGATCCGTTTCGAGCAGGCCAGCGTCACCTACCCCGGCGGGGTGTCGGCGATGAAGGACCTCGACCTCGAGATCCGTGAAGGGGAGTTCGTCGTGATCGTCGGGCTCTCCGGTGCCGGGAAGTCGACCCTGGTCCGAGCGATCAACGGCCTCGTCCCGCTGACGAGCGGGAAGCTCGACGTCAACGGCCACGACGTCCCGAGCCTCAGCCGGTCCCAGATGCGCGACCTGCGCAGCGAGATCGGGATGATCTTCCAGGGTTTCAACCTCGTCGACCGCACCACCGTGCTCAACAACGTCCTGATGGGTCGCATGCACAAGGTCGCCGGCTGGCGCACGCTGCTCGGCAAGTACCCGCAGGCAGACATCGAGATCGCGGCGCGGGCGCTCGATCGGGTCGAGATCCTCGAGAAGGCGTACGTCCGGGCCGCCAACCTCTCCGGGGGCCAGCGCCAGCGCGTCGGCATCGCCCGCGCCCTGGCCCAGGAACCATCGATCATCCTCGCGGACGAACCGGTGGCGTCGCTCGACCCACCGACGAGCCACGTCGTGATGCGCTACCTCCAGCAGATCAGTCGCGAGCTGGGCATCACCACGATCGTCAACCTCCACTTCCTCGACCTCGCGATGGCCTACGCCGATCGGATCATCGGGCTGCGTTCCGGTGAGCTCGTGTTCGACGGGCCCGGGTCGGAGGCCGACGAGGACGTATTCCGCGACATTTACGGGCGCAGCCTCACCGCGGACGATACGATGGACAAGCAGGCTGCTCTGTGACCGACGCCGCACCGGCGGTCTCGCTGCCCACCCGGCCAAAACGGTCCGTTTTCGCGATCTGCGTCGGCATCGCGGCGGTCGCCATGACCTTCGTCTGCGCATCAACCGTCGGTTTCTCGTTCATCGAGATCTGGGAGAACTTCGGTCGCACCAACCCGGTCGCCCAGGGCCTGCTTCACATCCGGTGGGGCGAGATGTTCTCGGAGCGGTCGCGGCGGGCGTTCCTGGAGACGCTCCAGCTCGCCGTGCTCGGCACCGCGGGAGGCGTCTCCGCATCGCTGCCGCTGTCGCTCTGGTCGACCACGATCGGCAACCCGCACCGACCCTCGCGCTACGTCCTACGGGTCTTCATGAACATCATCCGTTCGATTCCCGACCTGCTGTGGGCCGGGTTGTTCGTGCTCGGGGTCGGAATCGGGGCCCTCGCCGGGCTGCTGGCACTGTTCTTCTTCTCGCTGGCGGTCATGTCGAAGCTGATCGCCGA
>NZ_JBPCKQ010000048.1:0-13409 GCF_051004135.1 Ornithinimicrobium sp. | reverse complement strand
TCAGCCCCACCCGCCGACAGCACCAGCACCGTGGAGTCCACGAAGACCCTCACGGCCGCGCCTTCTTGGACACGTAGTCCTCGAACTCTGCGTTCAGTTCCGCCGCTATGTCCTCCCCGGACTGCCCATCTTGGACGGTGGGCCGCTGCGTGAGCGCCAGGAACTGTCGACCCGCCTCGGCTCGTCTGGCCTCGGCGTCAGCGTCAGCGAACCGACTGTCGATGGCCTCCCGGATCACCGCGGCCACACTGCGCCCGGAGCGCTCGGCTTCCCCGGCCACCAGGTCATAGCGCTCCTGGTCCAGCAGCAGTTGCAACCGCTTCTCCATCACAGACATACACATACAGTTGCATGTGCATTTCGACGGGTCAACCGGCTCTCCTCCTTCGGAAGCGCCCACGCAGCGTCATACGAAATGTGCGCTCTGGCGCACGAACCGTATGACGCTGAGCGTCGGGGGGCTCAACTCAGACGGTGCAACCAGCCGTGGGTGTCTTCGGTGCGGCCGTACTGGATGTCCAGCAGCGACTCGCGCAACCCGGCGGCCACCGGGCCCGCAGCCTCGCCGTCTCCCATGGTCAGCTCGCCGTCGTGCCAAAGGAGGCGACCGACGGGCGTGATCACCGCGGCGGTGCCACAGGCGAAGACCTCGACCAGGTCGCCGGCGGCCACGCCGTCGCGCCACTCCTCGATGGAGTACTTGCGCTCGACCACCTCATGGCCACGCTCCCGCGCCAGCGCGATGATCGAGTCGCGGGTGACCCCCTCCAGGATCGTGCCGGTCAGCTCGGGGGTGACGATCGTGCCGTCGCGGTAGACGAAGAACAGGTTCATCCCGCCCAGCTCCTCGACCCACGTGCCCTCGACCGCGTCGAGGAAGGCCACCTGGTCGCACCCGTGGCTCTGCCCCTCCTTCATCGGTGCCAGCGACGCGCCGTAGTTGCCACCGCATTTGGCCGCGCCGGTGCCACCGGGAGCAGCCCGCGAGTAGTCCTCGGAGAGCCAGATGCTCACGGGCTTGACGCCGCTGGCGAAGTAGGCGCCGGCCGGAGAGGCGATCACCACGAACGCGGCGCTCTTGCTCGGCCGCACCCCCAGGCCCACCTCGGTGGCGATCATGAACGGCCGCAGGTAGAGGCTGGTCTCCCCGCGATCCGGCGAGGGCACCCACTCCTGGTCCAGCCCCACGAGCGCCGCGAGCGCGTCGAGGAAGACGTCTTCGGGCACCTCGGGCAGGGCCAGCCGCCGGGCGCTGCGGGCGAACCGCTCGGCGTTGCGCTCGGGCCGAAACGTCCAGATCGACCCGTCGGCGTGCCGGTAGGCCTTCATCCCCTCGAAGATCTCCTGCCCGTAGTGGAACACCGCGCATGCGGGGTCCATCGGGATCGGTCCGTATGCCGTGACGCGCCCGTCGTGCCAGCCGTGCTCTGCGTCCCAGTCGATCCGGGCCATGTGGTCGGTGAAGACCGAGCCGAACGCCGGGTTTTCGAGCACCTCGAGGATCCGCTCGGAGGAGGCACGATCTGCGCGCGGGTCGATCGCGAACTGGCTTGTGGTCTGCACGGTCATGGGCCCATCTCCTCCGGCGACGCTGACTGTTGTCACGGTATCTCTTGACGCGGCGGCAACCGGGACGGCCCTGCACGCAGGTGTGCTGGAGGAGCCCAGGGAGCGCGCCCAGCCGTCAGGAGTCGCCGCGGGGCGTCTCCACCGTGGTCAACCGGGCACTGCCCGCCCTCACGTCGGCCCAGTCGCCGTCGATCTCCAGGACGGCGCAGGCCATGGTCGAGAATCCGTCGTCCAGAGCCGCGAGCGCCTCGTCGGAGGAACCCTCGGCGTCAGTGAGGTCGGCCACCAGATCGGGTATGCCGGGAGCGTGCCCGATCATCGCGACGAGCCCCGCATCCTCGGGCGCCTCGGTCAGCACCTGTTGCAGCTCCTCGGAGCCCGCGTTGTAGATCCGTCGGTCGTGCTCGACCTCCACGTCGGCCAGCCCCTCGGCGCCGGCCGTCATCTGCTCCCAGGTCTGCCGGGTGCGCATCGAGCTCGAGCACAGCACGAGGTCAGGCACCAGCCGCTGCTCGAGCAACCACACCCCGGCGGCTTGCGCATCGGTCTCCCCACGGGGCAGGATGCGTCGGCCGTGGTCACCCTGGTCGGCCGGACCCTCCTGCTCGGTCTTGGCGTGCCGGATCAGGATGGCTCGACGCTGGGACATGACTGCGATGCTACGCGCGCCCGCCCGGGTCTACGCGTCGACGACCAGGTCACCCTGCAGGTAGGAGCAGCACGGCAGGAACTTGCCCTGCGCGATCTCGCGGGGCCGGATCCCGCCCGAGTGCTGGATGTCGACGTTGCCGCTGACCAGGTCGCTCTTGCAGGTGCTGCACAAGCCTTGTCCGCACGCGGAGCGGATCGAGACCCCAGCCGCCTTGGCGGCCTCCAGCACCGTCGTTCCGGGGCGCACTGCACCTGACGACCGCTGCGCCGGAAGTCGACGGTGGCCGTCACCGGCACTTCCTGGACCTTCCCACCCGACCACGCCTCCGGCTCGTCCGGCACGACCGTCAGCGGTTGCACGACCGGCTCGATGACGAAGCTCTCCTGGTGCACCCGCTCCGGTGCCACCCCCAGCTCCATCAGCACGTTGTGCGCCGCGGTCATGTAGGGCCCGGGACCGCACAGGAAGATCTCGCGCTCCAGCAGGTCGGGCACCAGGGCACCCAACAGGCCCGCGCTGAGCCGTCCGCGGGGCCCCGTTCCACACCTCCCCGGCGCTGTCGCCCTCACAGATCGAGGTGACCTGCAGGTTCAGGCCCGAGGCCGGCAGCGCGTCCAGCTCGCGGCGAAACACGACGCAAGGTCAGGTGGCCCAGGTCGAACGGCTGCAGCAGGGGTCACTCAATGTCACCAGCACAGTCTGAATACGACATAGCCAGGAAAAAGATCTCACGTCATCGCATAGTTTCGTGCAATCCCTTTGCATGATCGATCCACGCCTTCGGAGTCTTCAGCTGGTTGCCTGGCATGGCACGGTGACCGCAGCGGCGGCGACCCTGCACTACACGCCGTCCGCGATCTCGGCGCAGCTGAAGTCGCTGGCCGATGAGGTGGGGGTCTCCCTGCTCGTGCGCAAGGGCCGCACCGTGCAGCTGACGTCGGCGGGCCGGCTGCTGCTGGAGCAGACCGAGGAGCTGGCCGCGCGGTGGGAGCAGATGCACACCGAGCTGTTACGCGCCGGCGACCGCACCCCCGGCTCGCTGCGAATGTGCGGCTTCTCGACGGCCGCGGCCTCGCTGCTCCCGCGAGCGGCCGGCCGCGTGATGACCGCACACCCGGGCACCCAGGTGCGGATCATCGAGGCCGACCCGGAGACGTGCTTCGAGCTGCTGCTGGCCGATGTCGCCGACCTCGCCGTCGTGGTGACCACCGCGTCCCTGCCGTCGCTGGACGACCACCGCTTCGAGCAGCGGTCGCTGATGAACGACCCGCTCGACCTGCTCGTCCCGGGCCGGGCACCCGTTCGCGCGACGCGACTCGGTGCGGCTGGCCGAGACCGCACACGAGGCCTGGATCATGGATCGCCCCGGTCGGCCGCACCATCAGCTGGTCCTGACCTCGTGCCTGGCGGCGGGCTTCAACCCAACCGTGGCGCACGAGATCGTCGAATGGGATCCTGGCGCGGCGCTGGTGCACGCCGGGCTCGGGGTGTGCCTGGTGCCTCGGCTGGCGCGGCTGCCCGCCGGCTACGACATCGTCCGGGTGCCGCTGCAGGGAGACCCGAGCCCCGCCCGTCAGGTGCGCACCGGGGTACGGGCCGGCAGCAGCGCGGCGAGGCGGGTGTGGCCGACCCGTGACCGGTCAGGTCGCTGCGCCGGCCGGTGGACCTGCCACGGTGTGCAGCAGGTTGCCCTGCCCGGCGTATGCCGTCAGCTGGGACCGCACGTAGCGTGCCATCCGTGGCGCGAACGCGGTGGTGTTGCCGCCGGTGTGCGGGCTGATCAGCACGCCCGGCGTCGACCACAGCGGGTGCTGCGCCGGCAACGGCTCGGGGTCGGTGACGTCGAGGGCGGCGCGCAGCCGGCCGGATGCGCACTCGGCGAGCAGGGCGTCGGTGTCGAGCACCGGCCCCCGGCTGACGTTGACCACCAACGCGTCGTCGGGCAGCTGTGCGAGCGCCGTCGCGTCGAGCAGACCCCGGGTCTGGTCGGTGAGCGGCGTGCACAGCACCACGATCTGGGCTGCGGGCAGCAGTGCGGACAGGTCGGTCATGGCGTGGACCTGCTCGACCAGCCCGTCCCCCGGTTTGGCCGTGCGGGCCACCGCGCTCACCTGCGCCTCGCAGGCCTGCAGCCGGGCGGCCAGCGCACGGCCGATCCCGCCGTAGCCGACGACCAGCACGCTCGCGTCGGCCAGCGACCGATGCTCCCCCGGCGGTGACCAGGTGCGCTCCTGCTGCGCCCGGACGTGCTCGGGCAGATCGCGCTGGCTGGCCAGGACCAGCGCCAGGGCCAGCTCGGCGGTCGCGGTGTCGTGCACCCCCACCGCGTTGGCCAGCGCCACACCCTCGGGCAGGAACGGGAGCGCGTGCTCGTAGCCGGCCGAGCCCAGCTGCACCGCCCGCAGCGCGGGGAGCTCGTCGAGCCGCTTGAGCCAGGGCGTGCGCCAGTTGGGTGCAACCACGACCTCGATGTCTGCGCGTCGGCCAGGCTCGTCCTGCATGTCCCAGGCCAGCAGCTCGACCCCCGCCACCTCACCGATCAGGTCGAGCAGGGACGACGGCACGGTCACGACGCTCACGCCGAGAAAACTACCGCCCCGTCCCGGGTCATTCTGATTTGGGGGCGAACAGCAGATGCCAGGTGCGCGCACCGACGATGCCGTCGACCTCCGTCGGATCGCCGCCCCACATCCGCTGGAACAGGCGCACGGCGTCCTCGGTCCTCGGCCCGAAGGTCCCGTCCACGCTCACCCCGAGCATGACCTGCACGGCGCTGACCGCCGGCCCGCTGTCCCCGCGCCGCACGGTGCGAATCAGCTCGAGCCAGTCCAGCTGCCCGACGGTCGTGCTGAGGTAGCGAGCGCGCAGTCCCAGCTGGAACTGGCGGACCGCTTCGCCGGTGCGCGGTCCGTAGGCTCCGTCGACGCTCAACGGGTGACCGTACGCGGTGAGCAGGTGCTGCACGGCAGCCACGACGTCGCGGTCGGGGGATCCCTGCTTGACCAGCGGCTCGGTCTCCGGAGGCGCCCAGAGGCGCGCCACCTGCACCGCCTTGACCGCGTCACCACGGTCACCGCGACGCACCGTCGTGATCAGCTCCAACCAGGTGGGCAGGTCGACCGCGCCGCGTACGGTGAATCCGCTGTCGGCCTGCAGATCGCGCACGGCTTGCGTGGTCCGAGGTCCGTAGCTGCCGTCGACGACGAGACCCGCGCCTCGGGCGTTGATCAGATGCTGGATGAGCTTGACCGGGGGCGGCTCACCCTCGCCCGGCCCCAGGTCCAGTCAGGGTTCGGCATTCATGAGGTTCTCCTCGGATCGCCCGCGGCTGCAGTGCGTTCGGCAGCCTCGTCCTTCAGGAGGGGCAGGATGGGGCGCTGATAGACCGCGGTCGCTTGTCAGCACGGCGTGTGACGATGGCGGGCATGCACCCACGCAGCTGGCCGGTTCTGGTCTCCGGACTGGTCCTGGCCCTGGCTGCGTGCTCGACGTCCTCCACGCCCTCGTCTGCGCCGACCTCGCCGGCGGGCTCCTCGAAGTCGCCGGCGAGGAGCGCCGCCGCGTCACCGGGAGCCACCGAGACCCCGGCCGGGGCGCAGGAGCCGGTGCAGGTGATCGCGCAGGACTTCGATGTGCCCTGGGGTCTGGCGGTGCTCGACGACGGCGACGTGCTCGTGGGCGAGCGGGACACCGCGCGGGTATGGCGTGTGGTCGCGGGAGGCGAGCCGCAGCCGGTGACCACGGTGCCGGGGGTCGAGCCCGGCGGGGAGGGCGGACTGCTCGGCATCGTGGTGCCACCCGGGGGTGGTGCAGGGTCCTTCTTCGTCTACGCCACGACCGAGACCGACAACCGGGTGCTGCACGTCGACACCACGGCCAGCACGCAGGACGGCGGCCCGCTCGTCGAGGTGGTGCTGGACGGCATACCCAAGGCAGGCAACCACAACGGGGGGCGACTGGCCTTCGGGCCCGACGACTACCTCTACGTCACGACCGGCGACGCCTCTGACGGCCCGAGCGCCCAGGACCCGGACTCCCTGGGCGGCAAGATCCTGCGGATCACCACCGACGGCGAGCCGGCACCGGGCAACCCCGACCCGGACTCCCCCGTCTGGTCGATGGGCCACCGCAACGTGCAGGGTCTGGGGTGGGACAGCCAGGGCCGGATGTGGGCGAGTGAGTTCGGGCAGAACGACCTCGACGAGGTCAACCTGATCGAGCCGGGCGGCAACTACGGCTGGCCGCAGTTCGAGGGGCCCGGGGGCGAGCCGGAGTTCATCGACCCGGTGCTGACCTGGCCGACCTCGCAGGCCTCCCCGTCGGGGCTGGCGCTCGGACCGGACGGAGAGCTGTATGTCGCGGCGCTGCGCGGGCAGGCCCTGTGGCGGGTGCCGGTCGACGAGGCGGGCGAGGCGGGCGAGCCGGAGCGCCTGCTGACCGACTATGGCCGGCTGCGCAGCGTGGTCGTGGCCGACGGCGCCCTGTGGGTGCTGACCAGCAACACCTTCCGCGGGGATCCGGCCGACACCGATGACCGGCTGCTGCGCGTCACCGACCTCACCACACTGACGCCCTGACTACTCGACGGGGGCCACGCGGTGGAATGTGCCGCCGCGGAAGGCGTCCACGAACAGGTGGTGATCCACCCGGACCTGCCGGGCGTAGCCGTGCGCGAAGTCGCGCATCTGCTCCACGAACCCGTCGATGTCGTCGCCGATTCCCTCGGCGATGACATCCTCGACGCTCACGTCGACCAGGTCGTGGGCGGACTCGTCGTCGCCCACGCAGTGGATCTTGGCGGTGGCCTGCCCGAGCTGGCGGCACGCCACGTCCATGTCCGAGGGCTCGGTGAGGTCGTCCCAGCTGAGGTCCATCTCGTAGGGGGAGAACTCGCTGACCGAGAAGCCCGTGCCGTCGATCTCGGTCCACCCCAGGTAGGGCGAGGTGTTGCCCTGCAGCGCCCGCTGCGACACGGTCGTCCGGTGACCCTGGTGGTCGAAGGCGCCATGGATCCGGGAGTCGGTGACCACCCGCTCCAGCGACGGATGCTGACCCTGCTTGAGGGTGATGACGACGTCGTTGCCCAGGGCCTCGGTCTCACCCTCGATGAGCACCGAGTATGCGGGCAGTCCGGCGCTGCCGATGCCAAGAGCACCCAGCGCGACCGTGTCCAGCACCCCGAAGTTGATCCGTGAGTGCGTCTCGTCCAGGGCCAGGGTCTCCTGGTAGGCCTTGAAGGCCTCGTTGATCTTGTCCCGCTCGGCATCCTCCAGCTGCTTGCCGTGCCCGTCGGCAAACCGGCGCCGGTAGCGCTCCACGACGGTGCTGTGCTCCAGGAACGCCTCCCGCGTCGACATCTTGGCGGACTGCAGCGTTTCGAGCACGACGCCCTCGGCGTTGTCCAGGGTCAGCGCCCAGTCCACCTCGTCGATCTCGGTGAACTCCCGCACCTGGTCGACATAGGCACATACGTAGGTGCGCACGAGGTCGTCGATGGTCTCGTTGGGCAGCGCCTTCTGCCAGCAGATCAGCGCCAGCGAGGCCACAAAGCGGCGAATGTCCCAGGTCCACGGCGCGACATACGCCTCGTCGAAGTCGTTGACGTCGAAGACCAGCCGCCCGTCACCGGCCATGTAGGTGCCGAAGTTCTCGACGTGCAGGTCGCCCTGGATCCAGACCCGGTCGCCGTGCTCCCCCCACCATTCGCTGTCGTCGCCGGTGAGAGCTTCGTCCAGGTGCGTGTTGCCGGCCAGGTCGGCGTAGAACAGGCAGGCCGTGCCGCGGTAGAAGGCGAACGGGTCCTTGGCCATCTTGCGGAACTTGGTGCGGAACGCATCAGGCGCGCTCTCCATCAGGTCGGCGAAGCTCTCCTGCAGGCACGCGACGATGTCGTCCCGGCGTTGGTCGTCCTCTTGCATGACTGTCCCTTCGGTTGCGTGCGCTCGACGTCGCGGCCGCACCCCGCCGGCGGCCGGGGTGCCGACCGAGATCCTGAAATGCTCGCGGCCAGCAGCAGTGCGCGCGAGACGAACCCGCGCGGACGCACCCCACCGCGCGTTGCTGCACCTCGACCCAACCACGGACGGCCCGATCGTGCACGTGCACACGTCAGCCGGTGACGTCGAGGCGCTCCAGGATCAGGGCGCGCACCTTGGCCGCGTCGGCCTGACCGCGCATCTCCTTCATCACCTGGCCAATCAGCGCGCCCGCGGCCTGCACCTTGCCGCCGCGGATCTTCTCGACGACGTCGGGGTTGCCGGCGATGACCTTGTCGACCGCAGCCTCCAACGCACTGTCGTCCTGCAGTAGCTCCAGCCCGCGGGCATCGGCGACCTCGGTCGGCCCGCCCTCGCCGGCCAACACGCCCTCGAGCACCTGCCGGGCCATCGAGTCGTTGAGCCGCCCGTCGCGCACGAGCCCGTCGAGCTCGGCGATGTGCCCCGGGGTCACCCCCAGCTCAGTGACCTCGACACCGTCGGCGTTGGCCCGCCGGGCCAGCTCGCCGCCCCACCACTTGCGCGCGGCGGCCGGGGTCGCGCCGGCGGCCACGGTCTCCTCGATCACCTCGAGCGCGCCGGCGTTGATGACGTCGCGCATCTCCAGGTCGGAGTAGCCCCAGTCGGCCTGCAGCCGCTTGCGGCGCTGCGCCGGCGCCTCGGGCAGCTTGGCCCGCAGCCGCTCCACGTCGTCGACGCCCGGAGCGACCGGCACCAGGTCCGGCTCGGGGAAGTAGCGGTAGTCGTCGGCGTCGGACTTGGGCCGCCCCGAGGTGGTCACCCCGGTGTCCTCGTGCCAGTGCCGGGTCTCTTGGGTGATCGCCGTGCCGGAGTCGAGCACCGCGGCGTGCCGGGTGATCTCATACCGGATCGCCCGCTCCACCGAGCGCAGCGAGTTGACGTTCTTGGTCTCGGTGCGGGTGCCCAGCGGGATCGCGGCCTGCTCGATCGACGTCGGACCGTCACCGGCCCTGGCACGCAGCGACACGTTGGCGTCGCAGCGCATCGAGCCCTGCTCCATCCGCACGTCCGAGACCCCCAGGGCCTTCAGCAGATCGCGCAGCACCCCGACATACGCCCGCGCGATCTCGGGCGCCCGCTCCCCCGCGCCGGTCAGCGGCTTGGTCACGATCTCGATCAGCGGGATGCCGGCCCGGTTGAAGTCGACCAGCGAGTGGTCGGCTCCGTGAATCCGCCCGGTGGCGCCGCCGACGTGCAGCGACTTGCCGGTGTCCTCCTCCATGTGCGCCCGTTCGATCTCCACCCGGTAGGTCGCCCCATCATCGAGGTCGACATCCAGGTAGCCGTCGAAGGCGATCGGCTCGTCGTACTGACTGGTCTGAAAGTTCTTGGGCATGTCCGGGTAGAAGTAGTTCTTGCGCGCGAACCGGCACCACGAGGCGATGTCGCAGCTCAGCGCGAGGCCGATCCGGATCGCGGACTCCACCGCAGCCGCGTTGACCACGGGAAGCGCCCCCGGCAGGCCGAGACACACCGGGCAGGTCTGCGTGTTGGGGTCCGCCCCGAAGCCGGTGGCGCAGCCGCAGAACATCTTGGTCGCGGTGTTGAGCTCGACGTGCACCTCCAGCCCCATCACCGGGTCGTAGCGGGTGAGCGTCTCCTCATAGGGCACGACGGCCTCCGCTGAGCGAGATGTATGCGGTGCCGCGCTGGTCTGCGTGGTCATGCCGACACCTCCTGCATCTCAAGAGTCGGCGCCCGGTCGAGCATCGGCCCGCCCCACTGCTCGATGAGCCGGTCCTCCAGGGCCGCACCCACGGCATACATCCGCTGGTCCTGCGTGGCCGGGGCCAGGATCTGCAGACCGACGGGCAGCCCGTCCTCCTGCGCCAGACCGACGGGCACCGACATGCCGGGCACACCGGCGAGGTTGGCCGGGATGGTCGCGATGTCGTTGAGATACATGGCCATCGGGTCCTCGCTCTTCTCCCCGATCTTGAACGCGGTGGACGGCGCGGTGGGGCTGACCAGCACGTCGGCCTGCTCGAAGGCCGCCGCGAAGTCGCGCGCAATCAAGGTGCGGACCTTCTGCGCCTGACCGTAGTAGGCGTCGTAGTAGCCGCTGGACAGGGCGTAGGTCCCGAGGATGATGCGGCGCTTGACCTCGTCGCCGAAGCCGGCGTCGCGACTGGCGCCCATCACCTGCTCGGCACTGGGCGCCTGGACACCGTCGGGGCCGACGCGCAGGCCGTAGCGCATGGCGTCGTAACGGGCCAGGTTGGAGGAGGCCTCGCTGGGCAGGATCAGGTAGTAGGCCGCCATGGCGTAGGTGAAGTGCGGGCAGGAGACCTCGACGATCTCGGCGCCGAGGGCGGTGAGATGCTCGACCGCCTCGTCGAAGCGGGCCTGAACCCCGGCCTGGAAGCCCTCACCCGAGATCTCGCGGACGATGCCGACGCGTAGCCCGGTCAGGTCACGGGTGGCGCTAGACTCCAGCACCGGCGGGACCGGGCCATCAATCGAGGTGGAGTCCATCGGGTCGTGCCCGCCGAGCACCTCGTGCAGCAGCGCCGCATCCTCGACGGTGCGGGTGCACGGTCCGATCTGGTCCAGCGAGCTGGCCAGCGCGATGATGCCGTAGCGGGACACCCCGCCATACGTCGGCTTGGCTCCCACCGTACCGGTGACCGCGGCGGGCTGGCGGATCGACCCGCCGGTGTCCGAGCCGATCGCCAGCGGGGCGAGGTATGCGGCAACCGCCGCGGAGCTGCCGCCGCCGGACCCGCCGGGGATGCGGTCGGTGTCCCACGGGTTGCGGGTCGGGCCGTAGGCGGAGTGCTCGGTCGAGGAGCCCATCGCGAACTCGTCCATGTTGGTCTTGCCCAGAATCGGCATCCGGGCGGCCCTGAGCCGCGCCACGATGGTGGCGTCATAGGGAGGGATCCAACCCTCCAGCATGCTCGAGCCCGCCGTCGTCGGCAGCCCTTGCGTGCAGGCGATGTCCTTGACCGCGATCGGCACCCCGGCCAGCCGGTGCAACTCCTCCCCCGCGGCACGGGCCGCATCGACCTCGCGCGCGGTGGTCAGCGCCCCGTCGGCGTCGACGTGCAGGAACGCGTTGAGCAGGGGGTTCAGCCGTTCGATCCGATCCAGGTGCGCCTGAGTCAGCGCCTCTGCAGTGATCTCCCCGGCGGCGAGCGCGTCGGCCATCGCGGCGGCGGTGAGCGAGGTCAGGTCAGCGGACGACATACGGCTCAGACCTCCTCGTCCAGGATGCGGGGCACGGAGAACCGCTGCTGGTCCATCTCGGGAGCACCGGCCAGCGCCTGGTCGGCACCCAGGCTGGCCCGCACCTCGTCGGGCCGGGTGACGTTGGTCAGCGGCAGCGGGTGCGACATCGGCGGCACGTCGGCGGCCGCGACCTCGTTGACCTGCCCCACCCAGCCGACGATCTGCTCGAGCTGACCGGCCAGGCGGTCCAGCTCGGTCTCGGAGAGCCCGATGCGGGCGAGCATGGCCACGTGTGCGACGTCGTCGCGGGACAGAGCAGACATATCGCTCAGTCTATGCGCGACCGATGCTCAGGCGGCGAGCTTGTCGAGCACCACCTGGGGGTTGGGGTTGGTGACCGGTATGCCCTCCAGCACCACCGTCGGGACGACCTCGTTGCCGTCGTTGACACTGCGCACGAAGGCCGCCGCCTCCTTGTCCTGCCAGATGTTGACCCACTGCGCGTCCTCGGCGCGGTCGCCGAGCGTGGAGCGCAACCGGGCGCAGAAGCCGCAGCCGGGGCGCCAGTAGATGACGACGGGACGATCCTGCTCGGACATGGCCACGACCTCTCGATGACGGGTGGTGCGTCCACCCTTGTAGGGACTGATCCACCAGGCCAGAGCGCCCGCGATCACGGCGTAGGGCAGCGCCACCCACCACTGACCGTCCGCGGCGAAGGTTACGGTGGCCCACAGGCCGGCGACCGCCACGAAAATCCACAAGTAGCGCTGCATCAGGCCCCTAGTGTCCCATCCCTGCGGAGGTGCCGGACGTCTTCTCCGCCTTGTGGCATGCGGTTGTTGCGCCCTGGCGCACCTTCTGCATGCCGTTGGGCTCTGCAGGGCTACCAGGTGAGAGTGCGGATGCCTGGGAAGGCGAGGATGGTGCCGTCGACCGTGACCAGGACGGCGTTGAGGCGCAGGGCCTGACTCACGAGCAGGCGGTCGAACGGGTCGCGGTGGTCCCACTGCATCGAGCCCGCGAGGAGCACGTCATCGGGCGTGATGTCGAGCGGCTCCGCACCGATGTCGTGGACCCGCTGGTTCCATGTCGCCACCACGGCCTGCAACCCCAGCTTGCCCAACCGTTGCTTCGTGGCCGCCTCCCAGGCCGACGCCGCCGAGACCAGCAGAGTGACCTGGCGGTCGGCAAGGCGATCGATGACCGCGCGATCGACTCGGTCGGGCTCGGCGACGAGCCACAGGAAAACATGGGTGTCCAGCAGGTGGGTCACTCCCACTAGCTCACTCCCACCGGACCAGCTCATCCTCCGGCAGCGGGTCGAACCACACCTCGTCGGGCACGTGGACGTCCATGACGCCGAACGTGCGCCGACGAGGCTGGTCTACCAGCAGACGAGACTCATGTACTCTGCGCCGAGTCCCCGGCCTCACGCGAGACGTAGCGTCATACGGAATGCGCGTTCAGGCGCACATTCCGTATGACGCTGGTCGAAGGTCTCTCGCGCCCGAGGCTCCGGGCTCACGTCTTGGGCGGGCCGGTCTCCAGCAGGCGCACGAACCCCGCCTCGTCCAGCACCGGCACCCCCAGGTCCTCCGCCTTGGCGGCCTTGGTGCCGGCGTTGGCGCCCACCACCACGTAGTCGGTCTTCTTGGACACCGACCCGGCGGCCTTGCCGCCGCGGGAGACGATGGCTTCCTTGGACTCGTCCCGGCTGAAGCCCTCCAGCGACCCGGTCACCACCACCGTCAGGCCCTCCAACGTGCGCTCGATCGAGGCGTCGCGCTCGTCGGCCATCCGCACCCCGTCGCGAGCCCACTGCGCGACGATGCCCCGGTGCCAGTCGACCTCGAACCACTCGGTGACCGCGTCGGCGATGATCGGGCCGACCCCGTCGGTCGCGGCTAAGGTGTCGACGTCGGCGGCACGGATCGCGTCCATCGAGCCGAACTCGGTGGCCAGCGCCCGCGCCGCGGTCGGCCCCACATGCCGGATCG
>NZ_JBPCKQ010000047.1:0-9379 GCF_051004135.1 Ornithinimicrobium sp. | reverse complement strand
ACGGCCCGTTCTTCGAGTATTGAGTGTGGTAACCCAATTCTCTCGGATGGCGGGCCGTCACCTCTTTAGGCACGCCGAGTTATGCGGGTGAGGTTCTTGCCTCCCTCAGCCATCTTGAATAAGCCTCCATGTCCTTGCACCACGCAGTGCTCGGGTTCCTGTCTATGGGCCCGAAGAGGCGTGCCGAGCTCCTGGCTGTTCCGGTGGAGCGTCGGGCACTTCTGGACGACCGATGAGGGCGATTTCAAGCGTGTCCTGGGCCGCAGTGTGGAGACCGGCCTGGTGCGGCGGGATTTCACGTCAGGGTCGGACCCCGATGAGGATCCGACCTACCGGCTGACCATGCAGGGCAAGGTCGTGCTGGACGAGTGGCTGGTCTCACCTGAGGAGCGCTACCCGCTGCGTGAGCCATTCCTCCTCCGGCTCTTCTTCGCCGGAAGACTCGAGCCGGCCATCATCGGTCGGCTCATCGACAATCACATCGATGCCACGTCCAGCACTTGGCCGAGCTGCAGAAGATCGCCGCCGACATCGGGTCAGCAGTTCTGCCTGGACGAGCTGCCCTTCGAGGACCGACTGCGACTGTCCACGCTGGACCGCGGCATCGCCTTCGCCGAGACTGAGCTGATGTGGGCCGAGGGCCTGCGCGCAGACCTCGACGGCGACACCGACCCGGATCACGAACTCGCCAAGTCACCCTGACGGCGGCGGCCGTCGTGCTCCCGTCGCGGGGTCGTTTGGTTCTTACGCTCGGATCTCCTCCTTGCAGCCGATGCCTCCGGGCCCCTTCGGCCTACCGTGGAGCCATGTTGATCGCCGAGGAGTCCCTGCTGGTCACCACCCGCCCGGACGGACGGCCGGTCGCATCGAGCATCCACGACGTCGGAGTGGCCGGCGCCTTCCTGTGCGAGCTGGCACAAGATGGAAGGGTCACCGTGGACGAGCGCGGCCGACTCCACTTACCGATGCCTCGCCGACCGATGACCCTCTGCTGGATCTGGTGCTTCGCGAGTTCACCGCCCGAGTGGGCAAGAAGCCCAAGACCGTCCTGCCCAAGGTCGGCAAGGACCTGCCGACCGCCGTCTACCACCGGCTCGCCGAGCACGGACTCGTCAGCCGGCAGGAGCGACGGGCGATGTGGGTCTTCCCCCAGGTGTCCTGGCCGGTGGTGGCCGGTGCTCAAGCGGCCGTCGCGGCCAGCGTGACGGTCATCGCCGCCGTTGGAGCCGCGAGCAGCTGACCTCGATCTGCTCGCGGCCGACCTCCCCCGTCGACTGGCCAGCGCGTAGGAGCGGTCGCACAGCTCACCCTTGGTGCTGGTCGAGCCACTCCTGACGGTGCGGGGCCTCCGCGCCGATGCTGGTCGAGTCTCCGTGACCGGTGCGGACCTCGGTGTCGGCGGGCAGGCTGAGCAGCCGATCCGTGATCGAGGCCACGATCGTGTCGAAGTCGCTGAACGACCGACCGGTCGCCCCAGGACCCCCGGCGAAGAGCGTGTCACCGGTGAAGACGATGCCCAGCTCCGGCACATGGAAGCAGCAGGCCCCCGGGGAGTGCCCCGGCGTGTGCAGCACGTGCAACGTGACGCCGGCGACGTCGAACGTCTGACCATCGGCCAGCTCGTGGTCCGGGGCCCGGTCGTGGACCCGGTCCCACAGCATCCGGTCCTCCGGATGCAGGTATGTCGGGGCGCCGGTCTGGTCGGCCAGCTCGAGGGCCGAGTCGACGTGGTCGTCATGGGCGTGGGTGAGCAGGATCGCACGCACCGAGCGCCCGGCCACCTGCTCCACGATGGCGGCGGCGTCGTGCGGGGCGTCGATGACCACGCACTCGGTGCCGTCACCCAGCACCCAGACGTTGTTGTCGACCTCCCAGGTGCCGCCGTCGAGGCTGAACGTGCCGGAGGTGACGGTGTGGTCGATGACAGCCGAAGGGCTGGTGGGCTCGCTCACTTCATCACCACCACCGAGCGCAGCACATCGCCGCGGTGCATCCTCTCGAACGCGCTCTCGACCTCGTCGAGGCCGATCCGCTCGCTGACGAACGCGTCGAGGTCGAACTTGCCCTGGCGGTAGAGGTCGATCAGCATCGGGAAGTCGCGGGAGGGCAGGCAGTCGCCGTACCAGCTCGACTTCAGCGCACCACCACGACCGAAGATGTCGAGCAACGGCAGCTCCACCATCATGTCCGGTGTCGGCACGCCGACCAGCACCACCGTCCCGGCCAGGTCGCGGGCGTAGAACGCCTGCCGGTAGGTCTCCGGCCGGCCGACGGCCTCGACGACAACGTCGGCGCCGTGGCCCCCGGTGAGCTCCTGGATCGCCTCGACCGCGTCGCGCTCACCGGAGTTGACCGTGTGCGTGGCCCCGAATCCCCGGGCCGTCGCCAGCTTGCGGTCGTCGAGGTCCACCGCGATCACGGTCGTGGCGCCGGCCAGGGCGGCGCCGGCGATCGCGGCGTTGCCGACACCGCCACAGCCGATCACGGCCACGGAGTCCCCGCGGGTGACGCCGCCGGTGTTGACCGCCGCGCCGAAGCCGGCCATCACCCCGCACCCCAGCAGCCCGGCCGCCTCGGCCGCAGCCGCACTGTCGACCTTGGTGCACTGTCCTGCCGCGACGAGGGTCTTCTCGACGAACGCTCCGATCCCCAACGCCGGCGACAGCTCCGTGCCGTCGCTCAACGTCATCTTCTGGGTGGCGTTGTGGGTGGCGAAGCAGTACCACGGCTCACCCTTGGCGCAGGCCCGGCACTGACCGCATACGGCCCGCCAGTTCAGGACCACGAAGTCTCCGGGCGCCACCTCGGTGACTCCCTCGCCGACCGCCTCGACGGTGCCTGCCGCTTCGTGGCCGAGCAGGAACGGGAACTCGTCGTTGATCCCGCCCTCGCGATAGTGCAGGTCGGTGTGACACACACCGCACGCCTCGATCGAGACCACGGCCTCGCCGGCGCCGGGATCGGGGACGACCACGTCGACGATCTCGACGTCTGCTCCCTTGCTGCGGGCGATGACGCCCCGGACGGTGCTCGGCATGCTGGGTCCTCCTCGACCTCGGGTGACAGGGCCCACCGTATGCCGTGCGCCGCGGCCCACCCGAATCCCCCTAACCTGGACCTTGTGCTGACCTGGGCAACCCTCAGCGCGCAGCGCGCCGGCTCTTGCCCCGAGCCCATCGGACAACCCTGCTCAGGGTGAGAGCGAAGCGGTCAGGGGTGTGGGGTGTGGGTCAGCAGGGCGGTGGCGATCGCCGCGATGCCCTCACTGCGGCCGGTCAGGCCGAGCCCGTCGGTGGTGGTGGCGCTCACCGAGACCGGAGCCCCGGACAGCGCCGCCGACATCGCCGCGGCTGCCTCGGCGCGGCGGGGACTGACCTTCGGCCGGTTGCCGATGATCTGCACGGACACGTTGCCGATCGCCCAGCCTGCGCCGCTGAGCTGCTCCACGACCTCGGCAAGCATCCGCGCCCCTGAGGCGCCGGACATCTCGGGCCGGTCCGTGCCGAACACACTGCCCACGTCACCCAGTCCGGCGGCCGACAGCAGCGCGTCGCACGCCGCATGGGCCGCGACGTCGCCGTCGGAGTGCCCCTCGATCCCCCGCTCGCCCGGCCAGGCCAGGCAGGCCAGGTGCAGCGGCCGGTCATCCTCGGCATACCGGTGCACGTCGGTGCCGATACCCACCCGGAAGGGCGTGCCGCTCACCGGGCACCCTCACCAAGCCACTGGCTCGCGGCCGCGAGGTCGTGCGGGGTGGTGATCTTCATCGCACGGACATCTCCGGGCACCGTCGTCACGCTCTCACCATGTTGCTCAACGAGGGCGGCGTCGTCCGTGACGGCACCGATGGCAGCCTCGTGCGCCCGCTCCAGGACGGGCCGACGGAATCCCTGGGGTGTCTGCACCGCCCGCAGCGACGTGCGGTCGATCGTGCGCACGACGTCGGCAAGCCCGTCGGATCGAACCGGCCCAACCTGCTTGATGGTGTCGGTCACCGGCATGACCGGCACCACCGCCTCGTGCCCGGCGCGGAGCAGCGCGATCACCCGCGCGAAGACGCTGCTCGGCGTCAACGCTCTGGCGGCGTCGTGCACGAGGACGAGGTCGACACGATCACCGAGCGCAGCCAGGCCCCTGGCCACCGAGTCGGACCGCTGGTCGCCACCGTCGACGACATGCAGCACGACATGAGCTGGCGGAGGCGACAGCACGAGCTCGGTGAACTCGGCGGCGTGACCAGCAGGCACGACAACGATGACCTCGTCGACCTCAGGACACCCGAGCACCCGCTGAAGTGCGTGTTGGACGATCGCCTTGCCGCCCAGCGGCACCAGTGCCTTGGGTCGACCCGACCCCAGGCGCACGCCTTGGCCGGCAGCGACCAGGATGACGCCTGTGCTCAGGAGGCGAGGACCTCATCGAGGGTGGCCTCGGCCTTGTCCTCATTGGTCTTCTCGGCCAGAGCCAGCTCCGAGACCAGGATCTGGCGGGCCTTGTTGAGCAGCCGCTTCTCTCCGGTCGACAGACCACGGTCCTTGTCCCGGCGCCACAGGTCGCGGACGACCTCGGCCACCTTGACCACGTCACCGGAGGCGAGCTTCTCGAGGTTGGCCTTGTAGCGCCGCGACCAGTTGGTCGGCTCCTCGGTGTGCTCGGCACGCAGCACGGCGAAGACCTTGTCCAGGCCCTCCTTGCCGACCACGTCACGCACGCCGACCAGGTCGCAGTTCTCTGCCGGCACCTCGATGGTCAGGTCGCCTTGCGCGACCTTGAGCTTGAGATACAGCTTCTCCTCGCCCTTGATGGTGCGGGTCTTCATTTCCTGGATGAGTGCAGCTCCGTGATGCGGATACACCACGGTCTCGCCGACCTTGAACGTCATCTTCGGTTGGCCCCTTTCGCGGAACTCCAGGCTACCACGAGTGGCCTGGATCACTAAATGACAGCCATGGTATCTGTGCAGGTCAGCGCCCTGTGGGCGCGCCTGGTCCGCACCCGGTAGGCTACGGGGGTGACCTCACCACAGGCCAGCCGCAGCACGCTCCGTCACGTGGGTACCGCCGTCGCAGCCTTGGCGCTCGGCCTCGGTGTCAGTGCCTGCCAGATGAGCTCCCCGGTGCAGACCACCCACATCTACTCCCCGGCGGACGGGGTGCTGATCAACGCCGGCAACCTCGAGATCGCCGACCTTCTGGTGGTCAGCGAGGGCGCAGGGGCCCCCGGAGTGGTGTCGGGGTATGCCGTCAACACGGGCCGGGAGCCCATGACGGTGGAGGTGTCGATGACCGTCGACGGCGCACCCCAGCCGCTCTCACCCGGCGTCGAGGTCGGTGCCGGTGATGCGGTGCGCCTGGACGGCGGGCCGGGCGAGGACGCCGGCCAGGGCGGCAGCGAGCCGGTGATGATCCCCCAGGTCACATCCCTCGCCGGCGAGACGCTCACGCTGCGGGTGAGCACCTCGGCCGGTGAAGTCGTCTCCACCCCGGTGCCGGTGCTGGCGCCCGAGTCGCCCTACGACATCTACGGCGAGACGCTCGACGCCACCGGCTGACCCGCGGGCGCCGTCGGCACGACGGCCTGGATCGACCGCGGCCCACCGGCCAAGTAACGCTCAGTCGCGCACGGGTGCGGTGTCGCGCGCACTGTCCGCGGTGCGCAGCTCGAGAGCCTCGTCGAGGTTGAGCTCGTCGTGCCACTCACCGGTCACCAGATAGACCACCCGGTGGGCGACCGAGACCGCGTGGTCGCCGAAGCGCTCGTAGTAGCGGCTGAGCAGGGTGGCGTCGACCGCGGCCTCGGTGCCCGAGCTCCAGTCCTGCGCGAGCAGGATCCGGAAGACCTCCCGGTGCAGCTGGTCCATCTGGTCGTCGTCGTCTTTCAGCCGCGCCGCCCCGGCCAGGTCCTGGTTGGCGATGATCGACCCCGTCTTGATCACCATCTGCTCGGCCACATGGGCCATCTGCGAGAACGTCGCCCGCAGGGAAGCCGGGATGGCCGTCTGGGGATAGCGCAGCCGGGTGACCTTGGCGACGTGCCGGGCCAGGTCGCCCATCCGCTCCAAGTCCGAGCTCATCCGCATCGAGGTCACCAGGATGCGCAGGTCGGTGGCGACCGGCTGCTGCCGGGCCAGTGTGTCGACGGCCCGGTTGTCCAGGTCCCGCCGGATCGCGTCGATGTACTCGTCGGCGGTGATCACGCTCTCGGCGAGCTCGAGGTCGGCGTCCATCAACGCCTGCGTCGCGCGGTTGAGCGCCGATGCGGTCAGCCGGGTCATCTCGACCAGCTGATCGGAGATGAAGTTCAGCTCCTCGTGAAATGCAGTGCGCATGGCGCTCCCCTTCCGTGTCGTGAGGCGAACCGTTGCAGGCCAGTGTGAACGAGATGCCGATGAGAGGTGAACATTGGGCTACCCGCGGGCGCCGGTCCGGGGCGAGGCGAGGGTTGCGGGCAAAGTCGTTCTAGTCTGTTGACATGAGTCCATGGAGTGCCCTGGCGCTCGGCCTGCTGCTGGGCGTCCTGCTGGGAGGCGTCTCGGTGGTGCTGCTGCGACGGTCGGCGGCCGCCGCGACTCCGGCGCCAGCTCCGGAGGTCGACGAGCTCCCCACCGGGGTGGTGGAGGTGCTGAGCGCCCTGCGCAGCGGGGGCTTCGTCGCCGACGCCTCCGGCCGCGTGCTCACCGACACCAGACCCTCGGCCACCGGCTTCGGGCTGGTGCGCAACGCGCAGGTCACCCACCACGAGGTGCGCCACCTGTTGAGCCGCGTGCTGGCCGACGGCACGATCCGTGAGACCGAGATCGACCTGAGCCGCGGCCCGTTCGGCTCCGGCCGGCTCCTGATCGGGGTTCGGGTCGCCCGTGTCCGCCGCGACCTGGCCCTGGTCCTGATCGAGGACCGCACCCAGGCCCGGCGGGTGGAGGAGGTCCGCCGCGACTTCGTGGTCAACGTCAGCCACGAGCTCAAGACGCCCGTGAGCGGTCTGTCGTTGCTCGCCGAGGCGGTGGAGGACGCGGCGGACGACCCGGTCGCCGTGCGCCGCTTCACGCGCCGGATGAAGGTCGAGGCGCTGCGCCTGTCCAGGCTGGTCAGCGAGATCGTCGACCTGTCGCGGCTGCAGGCCACCGATCTGCAGGCCGACCTCGTCGTGATCGACGTCGCCGCGTGCGCTGCCGAGGCCGTCGAGCAGACCAAGCTGATCGCGGGAGCGCGCCGGGTGAGCGCTCAGGTGGCCTCGCCGCGGACCGATCTGCGGGCCTACGGCGACCCGGAGCTGATGACCACGTCCATCCGCAACCTCGTGGCCAACGCCATCGCCTACTCCGAGGAGGGCACTCGCATCTCCGTGGTCACTCGGCGCGCCCACGACGTGGTGGAGGTGGCGGTGACCGACCAGGGCCAGGGGATCCCGGTCCGTGACCAGGAGCGCATCTTCGAGCGGTTCTACCGCGTCGATCCGGCCCGTTCCCGAGCAACCGGGGGAACCGGGCTGGGCCTGTCGATCGTCAAGCACGTCTGCGTCAACCACGGCGGGGAGATCACGGTATGGAGTCAGGAGGGCCAGGGCTCGACCTTCACCATCCGGCTGCCCGGCCTGGTGGACGAGACCGCCGAGGTCGGTGCGGCCGCACCCCCGCCGCACCGCCGGCCCACTCCGCTGACCGAGCCGGGCAACGCCACGCCCTTGCGGGACGACCGCAGCCGGCATCGGCAGACCGACACCTGGCAGCCCGACCGCGCCGAAGCCCAGTCACGAGCGGATGCCCGAGCGGCCGGCGATTCACGAGAGGTAGCACGATGACCCGGATCCTGATGGTCGAGGACGAGGAGTCCCTGACCGACCCGCTGTCCTACCTGTTGGAGAAGGAGGGCTTCGAGGTCGCCATCGCCGCCACGGGCACCGAGGGGATCGCAGAGTTCGACCGCGCCGGCGCCGACCTGGTCCTGCTCGACCTGATGCTGCCCGGCATGGGCGGGCTGGACGTCTGCCGTGCTCTGCTGGCCCGCTCCCCCTTCCCGGTCATCATGCTGACCGCCAAGGACAGCGAGGTGGACAAGGTGGTCGGCCTGGAGATGGGCGCGGACGACTACGTGACCAAACCCTACTCGGGGCGCGAGCTGCTGGCCCGGATCAAGGCGGTGCTGCGCCGGCAGTCCGAGCCCGAGGACCTGCTGCCGGCGGTGCTCGAGGCGGGTCCGGTGCGGATGGATGTCGATCGGCACCGCGTCACCGTGGCCGGCGAGCCGGTCTCCTTGCCGCTGCGCGAGTTCGAGCTGCTGGAGATGCTGCTGCGCAACGCCGGGCGGGTGCTCACCCGGGGCCAGCTGATCGACCGGGTCTGGGGCAGCGACTACGTCGGCGACACCAAGACGCTGGATGTGCACGTGAAGCGGCTGCGAGCGAAGGTGGAACCCGATCCGGCTGCCCCGCGCTTCCTGATCACCGTCCGCGGTTTGGGCTACAAGCTCGAGGCTTAGGGTTGGCCCATGCGATTGGGCGTGCTGGACGTGGGTTCGAACACCGTGCACCTGCTGGTCGTCGATGCGCATCGGGGTGGTCATCCGACGCCGGCGTTGTCGCAGAAGTCGGCGTTGAAGCTGGCCGGACACCTGGATTCGACCGGTGCACTGACCGAGCAGGGGCACGACTCGTTGCTGACGACCATCGGCGAATCGGCGCAGGCCGCGGCCAGACACGGCTGCAAGGAATTGCTGGCGTTCGCCACTTCCGCCGTCCGGGACGCCACCAACTCCGGTGAGGTGCTGGACTCGATCCGCAACCTCACCGGGGTGGATCTGCAGGTGCTGACCGGTCCGGAGGAAGCCCGGCTCACATTCCTGGCCGCCCGCCGGTGGTACGGCTGGAGCGCCGGAAACCTGCTGATGCTGGACATCGGCGGAGGCTCGCTGGAGATCGCCGCCGGCCATGACGAAGAACCCGAGGTCGCGTTGTCGCTGCCGCTGGGTGCCGGCCGGCTGCACCGGCAGTGGACTCCGAGCGATCCGCCGACCGCCGACCAGGTCGAGGAGTTGAAGAAGTTGTTGGCCGGCAAGCTGTCCAGCGCCGCCAAGAAGATCAAGGCGGCCGGTCCGTTCGATCAGGTGGTGGCCACCTCCAAGACCTTCAGGACGCTGGCCCGGCTGACCGGCGCCGCGCCGTCCAGCGCCGGACCGCGGGCGATCCGGACGCTCACCGCGCCGGGCCTGCGGCAGGTGGCGGCATTCCTGCAGCGGATGGCATCGGTCGACATCGCCTGTCTGGAAGGGGTTTCGGCGACCCGCGCGGGCCAGATCGCCACCGGCGCTTTGATCGCCGAGGCGACCGTCAACGCGCTGGGTCTGGAGTAGCTGACGATCTGCCCCTGGGCCCTGCGCGAGGGGAT
>NZ_JBPCKQ010000046.1:0-4185 GCF_051004135.1 Ornithinimicrobium sp. | reverse complement strand
GATCGCGGCGGCCGCCAAGGACGCCGGTGTCTCCATCCGGATCGGCGTCAACGCCGGCTCGCTAGACCCCCGGGTGATGGCCAAGTACGGCAAGGCGACGCCGGAAGCACTCGTGGAGTCGGCGGTCTGGGAGGCCTCGCTGTTCGAGGAGCACGACTTCCATGACTTCAAGATCTCGGTCAAGCACAACGACCCGGTCATCATGGTGCAGGCCTACGAGATGCTGTCCGAACGCGGCGACTGGCCGCTGCACCTCGGCGTCACCGAGGCCAGCCCGGCCTTCCAGGGCACGATCAAGTCGTCCGTGGCCTTCGGGACGTTGCTGGCCAAGGGCATCGGCGACACGATCCGGGTCTCCCTCTCGGCGCCGCCGGTCGAGGAGGTCAAGGTCGGCAACCAGATCCTGCAGAGTCTCAACCTGCGTCCGCGCAAGCTGGAGATCGTCTCCTGCCCCTCGTGCGGGCGGGCCCAGGTCGACGTCTACACCCTGGCCGACGAGGTCACTGCCGGGCTCGAGGGCATGGAGGTCCCGCTGCGGGTGGCTGTCATGGGCTGCGTGGTCAACGGACCGGGGGAGGCGCGCGAGGCAGACCTGGGCGTGGCTTCCGGCAACGGCAAGGGGCAGATCTTCGTCAAGGGCGAGGTCATCAAGACGGTGCCGGAGAGCCAGATCGTGGAGACGCTGATCGAGGAGGCGATGCGGATCGCCGAGGAGATGGAGGAGCCCCTCGACGCCGACGGTCAGCCCGCAGCGAGTGCACCCTCGGTCACCGTCGGCTGACCTGCGAGAGCATCGGGCAGTGGCGTATCCAGGGTTCGTGCCGGTGCGGCAGCTCGTCCTGGTGGACCTGCTGGGGCTGATGCTCGCGGTGCGGCCGGCGGAGCGGGCCGTGATCGCCGTGGACGGGGTGGACGGTGCCGGCAAGTCCCACCTGGTCGGTGAGCTCGTGGCCTTGGCGCCGCTCGTGGCGGGCCGCCAGGTGCTCGGAGTCTCGATGGACGGCTTCCACCACCCCACGGCCCAGCGGTATGCGCGCGGACGCACGGCGCAGACCTACTACCGCGACGCCTTCGACTACCCAGCGTTCGCGCGCCTGGTGCTCGAGCCGTTCCGCGCCGGGCGGGAGATCGTTGCCGCCGCGCATGATGTGTCCACCGGTCACCCGGTCAGCCCCGACCCGGTCGAGGCTGACGACGACGCCGTTCTGCTCGTCGACGGAGTGTTCCTGCACCGTCCCGAGCTGGTCGCGCGCTGGGACGCCAGCCTGTTCGTTCACGTGCCCTTCGAGGTGTCCGTGCCGCGGGGCCAGGCGCGGTTCCCCGGCCGGCGCCATGACGGCGACGTGGACCCCGAGCACCCGGCGCACGCCCGATACGTCGGGGCGCAGCGCTTCTACCTCGAGCAGGCTCCCGTCCAGCAGGCGACCTGGGTGCTGGACAACACCGAGCTGGCTCGGCCGCAGCTGCTGCACGGCGACCATGAGGAGCCTGTCGTCTGACGAAGGGCAGACGAGGATGAGCCCGGACCAGCGGGGGCAGGTCCGGGCTCATCGGCTTCGGGGTCACATGGCGTGCCAGCTCAGTCGTCAGCACCGTCCTGGGCGGACTCCTCGTCGGCCTCGGTGTCGTCGTCGACCCAGTCGAAGGTCTTCGTGACCGCCTTCTTCCAGTTGCGGTAGAGGCGCTCACGCTCGCCGTCGCGCATCGAAGGAGACCACCGCTTGCCCTCGTTCCAGTTGTCGATCACGTCCTGCTCGCCGTCCCAGAAGCCGACCGCGATACCGGCAGCGTAGGCCGCGCCCAGCGCCGTGGTCTCCGCGACCTCGGGACGCACGACGTCGACGCCCAGGATGTCGGCCTGGAACTGCATCAACGTCTCGTTGGCGACCATGCCGCCGTCCACGTGTAGCTCGGCCAGGTCGACCCCGGAGTCGGCGTTCATCGCGTCCGCCACCTCACGGGTCTGGAACGCCGTGGACTCCAGGGCGGCCCGGGCAATGTGGTGCTTGTTGACGAAGCGGGTGAGGCCCACGATGGCGCCGCGCGCATCGTCCTTCCAGTACGGCGCGAACAGACCGGAGAAGGCGGGCACGACATAGCACCCGCCGTTGTCGTCGACCTTCTTGGCCAGGTCCTCGATCTGGGGCGCGTCGCTGATCATGCCGATGTTGTCCCGCAGCCACTGCACCAGGGACCCGGTGACGGCGATCGAGCCCTCCAGGGCGTAGATCGCCTCCTGGTCACCGATCTTGTAGCAGACCGTGGTCAGCAGACCGTTCTCGCTGGGCACGATCTCGGTGCCGGTGTTGAGCAGCATGAAGTTGCCCGTGCCGTAGGTGTTCTTGGACATGCCCTTCTCGAAGCACGCCTGCCCGAAGGTCGCCGCCTGCTGGTCACCGAGGATGCCGGCGATGGGCGTGCCGAGCTTGGTGCTGTGGCCGTAGACCTCCGAGCACGACTTGATCTCGGGCAGCATCGACATGGGGATGCCCATGTCGGCGGCGATGCCCTCGTCCCAGCTCAGCGTCTGCAGGTCCATCAGCATGGTGCGCGAGGCGTTGGTCACATCGGTGACGTGCACTCCGCCGTCGACGCCGCCGGTGAGGTTCCACAGCACCCACGAGTCGGTGGTGCCGAAGAGCAGGTCGCCGGCCTCAGCCTTCTCGCGGGCCCCGTCGACGTTGTCGAGGATCCACTTGACCTTGGGTCCGGCGAAGTAGGTCGCCAAGGGGAGACCACAGACCGACTTGTACTTCTCCGGCCCCTCGTCGCCGCCCAGCTGGGCGACGATCTTGTCGGTGCGGGTGTCCTGCCAGACGATGGCGTTGTAGACCGCCTTGCCGGTGGTCTTGTCCCAGACCACCGCGGTCTCGCGCTGGTTGGTGATGCCGATGGCCGCGATGTCGCTCGGGCTGGCGTTGCCCTTGCCGATCGCCGTGCCGATCACCTCACGGGTGTTGTTCCAGATCTCGGCCGGGTCGTGCTCGACCCAGCCCGCCCGCGGGAAGATCTGCTCGTGCTCGAGCTGACCCTGCGAGTGGATGGTGCCCTGCTTGGTGAACAGGATCGCCCGGGTGCTCGTCGTGCCCTGGTCGATGGACAGTACGTAGTCAGCCATGCTCTTTCCTCCACGTCATTGTGCGGTTTGGGTCTCGTGCAGTCGGTGTCTTGTGCAGTCGGTGTCTTGCGCTGTTGGCACCTGGCTCGGGGTTGGTCTCGAGTATGCCGTGCGGCCAGGCCCGGCAGCCGGCATACCCGGCGGGATCAGACGTAGGCGGCGGCCTCCAGCCCGGCGAGGATGCCGCCGACCAGCGGAGCAGCGACGGGAACCCACGAGTAGGCCCAGTCACTGCTGCCCTTGCCGGGGATGGGCAGCAGGGCGTGCGCGATGCGCGGACCGAGGTCACGCGCGGGGTTGATCGCATAGCCGGTCGGACCGCCCAGGCTGATGCCGATGCCGACGACCAGCAGTGCAACGGCCAACGGACCGATCTCCGTGGGCGTCTTGCCGAAGAGCAGCACCACCAGCACCAGCACGAAGGTGCCGATCACCTCGGTGACGAAGTTCCAAGTGTAGTTGCGCAGCTCCGGCCCGGTGGAGAAGACGCCCAGCTTGACCGCCGGGTCGGCATCCTGGGCGAAGTGGTCCTTGTAGGCCAGCCACGTCAGCACGGCGCCGATGAAGGCGCCGAGCATCTGGGCAGCGAAGTAGATCAACGTGTTGACGAAGGACACCTCCACCCCGGGCGCGAACTCCTCCGCGCCGTTGGCGATCAGCCCGACGGTGACCGCGGGGTTGATGTGCCCGCCGGACTTGAACGCGACGAACACGCCGGCGAAGACACCCAAGCCCCAGCCGAAGTTGATCAACAGCCAGCCGCCGTTGAATCCCTTGGTCTTCGGCAGGATCGCGTTGGCGACCACACCACAACCGAAGAGCAACAGCATGGCTGTGCCCATAACCTCGGATAGGGCTCTCCACTTAACCGGACTTGTGCTGGTGAGGTCGTCGCCAAGGGTGGTCAGCGCGGGGACGGTCGATGCTGGGCGGGTGTCCCGTGGCGCCAGGCGGCCGTGGCGGGACCGGGCGGGGCCGGGGGCGCTTGATTAGCTGGCGGTAGCGGACGGGGTCGTGGGCGACCGCGAGCTGCAAGACGCGCAGGAACACCAGGCCGCGGCTGCGGG
>NZ_JBPCKQ010000045.1:0-3573 GCF_051004135.1 Ornithinimicrobium sp. | reverse complement strand
GCTTATGCCGAGCTCCGGATTATGCCGAGGTGGGGGCAACGCCGCTGGTGAGCCGGGTATTCGCCTCCGGGTGCTCGGCATAATCCGGGACTGGTGATCCGCTGGCTTCTCCGTCTGGGTGGGGGTGAACAGACCCTTCCAGACAGGAGAAGATCATGGGTGCAGGTGAGTCGGTCCGCCTTGCGGTGACCGGTCCGTTGGCGTCGTTCGAAGCCGGGTTTCGCGCAGAGCTGGCGCGGGCGGGTTATGCGCCGAGGTCGGCGCGTGGCCTGGTGCGAGCGATGGCGCGGTTGAGCGGTTGGCTCGAGGAGTCAGGGGTTCCGCCGAGCGCGCTGACACCGGCGGTGATGGCGAGCCTTCGGCCGGAGCTGTCCGGCGTCGGCCCGGTGGTGAGGTTTCTGCGCGGCGCCGGTGTCGTCCCCGGCGCTGACAGCATGGCCGACGCCGCGCCAGTCGAGGTGGTGCTGGGCGAGTTCGGTGCCTGGCTGATCGCAGAACGGGCCCTGGCCGCAGAGTCGGTGCGCTGTTATGTCACGCAGGCGCGCCCGTTCCTCGTTGGACTGCCGGAGCCGCTGGAGGCGGCGTTGGCGGGTCTGGACGCAGGGCAGGTCACTTCGTTCATGCTGCGCCACTGCCGGGACCGCAACCCCGCCACGGCGCAGGCGGCGGTGACCGCGATCCGGTCGCTGCTGCGCTTCCTCCACGTGGCGGGCCATGTGCCCGTCGCGCTGGCCGCGGCGGTGCCCTCGGTGGCGAGCTGGCGGCTGGCGTCGCTGCCTCGCGGCCTGGATGACGGCCAGGTGCAGCTGCTGTTGGACAGCTGCGATCTGGGCATGGTTGTGGGACGACGTGACTACGCGCTGTTGACGGTGCTGGCGCGGTTGGGCTTGCGCGGCGTTGAAGCGGCCGCGCTCGAGCTCGACGACATCGACTGGCGCGGCGGCGAGGTGGCGGTCCGCGGCAAGGGCAACCGGATCGAGCGGCTCCCGCTTCCGGTCCCGGTCGGAGAGGCGCTGGCCGCCTACGTGACCGGCGGCCGACCCAGGTGTGACGCGGCGACGGTGTTGGTCACCGTCCGCGTCCCCTATCGGCAGCTGTCGCCGGCCGCGGTGCGCCAGATCGTCGCTCGCGCCTGCCAGCGGGCCGGACTCGCCCGGCTGGGCGCGCATCGGCTGCGCCACACCCTGGCCACCGACATGCTCCGCGCCGGCGCGCCGCTGGCAGAGGTCGGGCAGGTCCTGCGGCATCGCAGCCAGCTGGCTACGGCGACGTACGCGAAGGTCGACCAGCGGGCGCTTGGTGTGCTGGCTCGTCCGTGGCCGGGAGATGGGGCATGAGCGCGTTGCGGACCGCGGCCGAAGATTATCTGGCGATGCGACGCGCGCTGGGGTTCAAGCTGACCAGCCAGGGACGGCAGCTGTTGAGCTTCGTCGACTACTGCGAGGCCCGCCACGCCGAGCGCGTCACCACCGAGCTGGCGGTGGCCTGGGCCACCCACCCGCCGCGAGGCGGCACCGACCAGGTCTATTGGAGCCGCCGGCTGATGGTGGTGCGGATCTTCGCCCGCCATCTCGAGACCCTGGATCCGGCGACCGAGATCCCACCCGCCGATGTGCTGGCCCACCACTACCGGCGGGTCACACCACACCTGTATGCACCGGAGGAGATCGCCGCGCTGATGCGGACGGCGGGCAGGCTGGCCCCACCGCTGCGGGCGGCCACCTGGCAGACCTTCCTCGGCCTGCTGGCGGTCACCGGCATGCGCGTCAGCGAGATCTGCCGCCTCGACCGCGCTGACGTCGATTTGGACACCGGGGTGCTCACGGTCGCCGACTCGAAGTTCGGCAAGTCCCGGCTGGTGTTCCTGCATCCCAGCACCGTCGCCGCGCTGCGCTACTACCAGCGGTGTCGCGACCGGCTGTGCCCGGCGGCGCGGACGCCGAGCTTTCTGGTCTCCACCCGCGGCACCCGCCTTGACGCCGGCAACGTGCAACACACCTTCGCCAGTCTCGTAGCCGCCGCCGGGATCTCGGCGCGTCCAGGTCAACATCGCCCCCGGCTGCACGATCTGCGCCACTCCTTCACGGTCCGAACCCTGCTGGACTGGTACCACGACGGCGGCGACGTCCAGGCCCGCCTGCCGCTGCTGTCCACCTGGCTCGGCCACGTCGACCCCAAGTCGACCTACTGGTACCTGCAGGCGGTCCCGGAGCTGCTCACCTTGGCCGCAGACCGTCTCGAACAACACACCGACAGGCAGTCGCCATGAGCCGGCTCGCTCCCGTCCTGGAGGCGTTCTTCACCGACAGGCTGGCGTTGCAGCGACAAGCCAGCCACCACACGATCGCCGCCTACAGTGACACGTTCAAGCTGCTGCTGAACTTCGTGTGGGAGACGACCGGCACCCACCCCGCCGAGCTGGACATCGCTGACCTGGACGCCCCGATGATCGGCGCGTTCCTGCAGCACCTGGAAACCGCGCGCGGCAACGCCGTCAGCACCCGCAACGCCCGCCTGGCCGCGGTGCACTCCCTGTTCCGCTACGCCGCCCTGCACGCACCCGAACACGCCGAGCTCATCTCCCGGGTGCTCTCAATCCCACCCAAACGCGGCGACCGGGCCATCATCTGCTACTTGACCGCCACGGAGATCGACGCGCTGCTGGCCGCGCCCGAGCTGGCCACCTGGCACGGTCGCCGCGACCACGCCCTGCTCGTCCTCGCGTGCCAGACCGGGCTGCGCGTGTCCGAGTTGACCGGCCTCAACGATCAGGACGTGCACCTGGGCGCCGGCGCGCACGTCCGCTGCCGCGGAAAGGGCCGCAAAGACCGGGCCACCCCGCTGACCCGCCAGACCGCCGACATCTTGGAGGTATGGACGACCGAACGCGGCGGCCAGGCTGACGACCCGCTGTTTCCCACCCAGACCGGCCGACGGCTCAGCCGCGACGCGATCGCACATCTGGTCGCCAAACACGCAGCCACAGCCGGCGCAACCTGCCCCTCGATCACCACGAAGAAGGTCACCCCACACGCCCTGCGGCACTCCGCGGCGATGGCCCTGCTCCACGCCGGAGTCGACACCTCGGTGATCGCGCTCTGGATGGGTCACGAATCTCCCGAAACCACACAGGTCTACCTCCACGCCGACATGACCATCAAAGAACGAGCCCTCGCCCGCGTCGTACCGCCCGGCACCACAGCCGGGCGCTACCGCGCGCCCGACACCCTGCTGGCATTCCTCGACGGCCTCTGACCGCAGCCGCAAGCCCCGGCTCACCGGATTATGCCGAGCACCCGGGTGCGAATACCCGGCTCACCAGCGGCGTTGCCCCCACCTCGGCATAATCCGGAGCTCGGCATAAGCCGAGCACATGCGTGAGGGGCTGCTCGCGGCCTCGACCGCGGTGGGGTTGGAGATGATGGCCGAGTTGATGGGCACGGAGGTCACCGAGCTTGCCGGTGCGAAGGGCCGCGACGACGCCGGCCGCACCGCCAAGCGGCACGGCACCGAGAACGGGACCGTCACGTTGGGCGGGCGGCGGCTGCCGGTGACCCGTCCGCGGGTGCGCAG
>NZ_JBPCKQ010000044.1:0-2906 GCF_051004135.1 Ornithinimicrobium sp. | reverse complement strand
GCGCGCATCGAGCGGCTGCACGCGAGCGGCGGAGCGGTAGACCTCGCGGAAGTGGCCGCCCTCCGGGTGCGGAGCCAGCCCGAGCGAGGAGATCAGATGCGCAGCGCGAGAGTGCATGAACGAGTGCGATCCTGAACGAATGACGGGGAATCAGCCGTGGCATCCTTGGCGTCACAAGTTCACCGGCATGCAGTGCCGATGCAAGGCTGCCCCCGCGCCACAGCATGGCGCCGCATGTCGGGAGATTGAGAGACCAATGGAGATCGGGAAACCAATACGGAAGACGCTGATCAAGAGAGTGCGAGCAGAGACAGTACGCAGATGATGGGAGAGCGGTCGGTCCGCCGCCGGGGAAAAGCCGGTAACGAGTGCGTTCCTCAAGAGAACACTTGCAGCGATTGGCTCTCGGTGCGCGAATGATCCACCATGGCCCGGACGCTTCAGGCGCTCCACAGAAGAGGCCGGATATACGACTGCAACCGTGCCCCTCCGCCACGGTCAGCACTCGGTCTCTTCAGTGCCCCTGGACAGACCTCCGGGAGGAGCCCAAATATACGACTTGTTAGCCCCGGCCATTCGGCGGACACCTTCAGTAGTGGTAGCGAGCCTGAAGAAAGTCAACTCGTTCGCTGCTCACCAGGTACACCAGCCGGTGCTCCTGCGAGATCCGCCGCGACCACACATCCGAGCCGAGGTACCGCAGTGGTTCCGGCTTTCCGACACCAACGAACGGCTCCCGAAGCACCGCCTCCACCAGGTCGAGCACGCGCAGCGCCAACTTCCGATCGGCCTCCACCCAGTGCCGCAGATCCTCGCGAAATTCCAGATGAAAGACCGCCTCACGCCGCCGCGGCTCGGCTGGCTTACCGCGCTTCTTCGCCAAGCCCGAGCTCCTGACGAAGCGCCTCCACACTCTGCGAGACCTCCGTACCGCTGCGGGCTCGCGCCAGGGCGGTGAGCAAGCGTTCGGCGTTCTTCGGCGACCGCAGCAGGTGCGCGGTCTCGATCAAGCTGGAGAGTTCGTCGGCGGCAATCAGCGCCACGTCCTCCGCATTGCGACGGCGAATGATGACGACCTCCCGGTCCTCGGCCGCGGCATCACAAAGCTCGGCGAAGTGAGCGCGAGCATGGGTGTAGGTGGTCTCGATGGACATTCAGCCTCCGGTGAACATGTACAGCACAACGGTTCATGTCTGGGGTCGTCACGTCAAGAGGAAGCTCGCCACGCACGAAAGGCCGGATCGAGGGCTAACGCCGAGGATCAGGCGCGCAGGGCGGCTGCGGAAGCCTTGCCCTCGCACGAAAATACGGGGCGCCCTGTGTCGCCTGCATCCGATTATCAGCCCAAGCCGAAGCGACGTAAGTGGTTTGTATGTCTGCATTTACGCTATTGCACCGAAGTGAACGGGTCAGATCCGTTCCCGCCAGTAGCCAGGCCGGCGCCGGTGGTGTGCCACGGCTACTACCAAGGCGCCTTCCGGCAGGATGTCGTAGACCACCGAGAAGGGGAACCGCTGCAGCACCACACGCCGCGTGTTCACCAGATGCGGACTTCCGTGCTCCGGAAAGGTGGCGATCCGCTCCAGTGCCCGTTCCACTTCCTCGATGAACTCCCCACCCAAACCGCGCACTTCGCCTTCGTATCGATCGACCCACTCCAGGAACTCTTCCTCAGCCTCCGGAAGAAACGGGATCTCAATCACCGCAACCGCGCCCGTGCTTTGGCGAGAACCTCCGAGGCCGGGATCGTCTGGACCGTACCTGCGTGGTACGCTTCCAAGCGGCGGCGGATCTCCTCCCCCCAGGCTCGTTCGACCTCCTGCGGATCCTCGGCATCCTCATCATCGAGGCTGACCAACAACCGCCGCGCGAGTCTCGCCCGCTCGGAAGCGGGGAGATTCAAGGCTTCGGCCTCCAACTGCTCCAACGGTCTGCTCATAACACGACACTCCGGCTCGGGTTCACACCGGAAAATAACTTCGGAGCCGGCAACATGCACGAGGGTGGGAATGAGGAGGGCTAACGATGAAGCTTCAGGGGCGGAACCGCGGGGCTCCACCGCCTGCGTTCCGCTCACAATCATGCCCGCGGTTTCGTCCCTTGCAAGCGCCTGTTAGGCCAGCACGAGCGCACCCTCCATTCAGTTCGTGACATGGACGTGCCACCGTGTGAAATGCTCCGAGTTCAACCCGCGGGAGAACACGCTGATCCCCACCAAGGGGCTCGCCCCGGTTCCTCTCACGTGAAAGTTCACCGATGCCCGGTAGCCGCGTTCCACAACCCCCACAAGCTCGGTCTCGACCTCCCAGTCCGGGGGGGCATTCACCTGGCTTTGAGCGCCGTAGAAGCGCACCTTGTAGAAGCCCGGTCCGCCCTCGTTCTGTAGCGCGACCGGCACAAGGACGAGATCCGTCAAGTAAGCGACCGGGCCTACCGCAGTGATCTTGACGCGCGCAGCCTCGGTATCCGCAGGCGCGAGCATCGGGGCTTCGCCTGTACAGCTAGCGAGAAAAAGTGCCAAAGCAACAACACGCCACATCGTGCACCTCCGATCTCAGAGTCTCCGCAGCGCAGGCATGGGTGAGCATGCAGCTTCTGCTCCACTCGCCCTGGCAAGCGCTCTCCCCCAGCACGCAACCAATCGGAACTGCGTCGCCTGATGCTGGGCTCGACCGGAGCTGCTGGAGGACCTAACGACCAAGCTCACCCGCCGCTGGAAGCCGAAGCGACGGGAGGAACGACCAAAGCGCAGGCTGTAAGAGGTCGGGTGCAGCGCCTTGTTCAAGTAAGCCGCTAGCGCGGCAGGGCAGATCCCGGAGCATCCCCACCTACTTTCGGTTCGCCACCGATCAAGCGTAGCGACCTCGCGCACCTGAGGCTGCATCTTTCGCGGTGTGGTTCATCCT
>NZ_JBPCKQ010000043.1:0-3498 GCF_051004135.1 Ornithinimicrobium sp. | reverse complement strand
GCGTACTGCGGGTCCTGGGTGCTGCAGGGTACTACAGGTGCTTCAGGTGCTGCGGACTGGGTGCTGCATGTGCTGCATGGTGCTGGTGCTGCGGACTGGGTGCTGCAGGTGCTGCAGGGTGCTGGTGCTGCGGGGTGCGGGGTGCGGGTGCAGGACGGGACGCGGAATGCGGTGCGGTGCGGTGCGGTGCGGTGCGGTGAGGGGTGCGGAGTTGGGTTCGAGACACGAGGTGCGGGCTATGCCGTCATCCCGTAGGCCCGACCTTCAGGTCGGGCGACGTGGGCGACATGCTTAAAGACGTTCCGTCACTGCTGGTCCTGATGCTCCTGGTGACGGCGGTGGCGGCGCAGCAGGAACCGCAGCGGCCGCCGACCTTCCGGTCCGGGACTCAGGTCGTTGAGATCGACGTGCGGGTGTTCGACCGGGACGGCCGGTTCGTCACCGGCCTGACTCGCGATGACTTCGAGGTGATCGAGGACGACGCGCCGCAGCAGTTGCAGACGTTCTTCTTCGTGGACGATCCCGGCGGCGTGGGCAGCGCGGTGAAACCGGGCGCCGACCTCGTCCGGCCTCCATCCGAGGGCCCGCGCCCGCGCCAGACCTGGATCTTCTTCTTCGATCTCAATCACCTGACGGCCGGCGCCGGCTACGACCGCTCGCACAAGGCGGTTGAAGACTTCATCCGCGACCGGTTCCGGGATGGCGATGTCGGCGGCATCCTGGCCGGCGACAAGATGATCAACAACCGCCTGACCAGCGTGCGCGAGGAGCTGTTGAACGCCGTCGCGCAGGTCAAACCGCTCGGCGACGCACGCAACCGGATGATCGAGTTGACGCGTGAATGGCCCCGCCTGCTCAACGAGGAAGAAGCCCTGCTGGTCGCGCGCGGCGAGCGTGAACCGCTGCAGCGCGCGGCCCAGCGTGCCTGCAGCGACGAGCCGGAGCAGTGCCTGGTGGCGGAACAGATGGTCCGCAAGAAGGGGCAGCGGATGGCCGGCGGCATCCAGCGCGCCTCGCTCCAGTCGCTGTCGGCCCTGAATGGATTGGCCGGCGGCCTCGCCAGAATGCCGGGTCCGAAGACGGTCGTCTTTCTGAGCGACGGTTTCGCGGCCCAGGAAATCGGAACCACTCTTCGCTCTATCGTCGGGCAGGTCGGCCGCGCCGGCGCACGCGTCTACGCGATCGACGTGCGCGGTCTCAACCGGGGCAACGCCGGAATGGCCGATCAATTCCAGGTCGAGGATTCGGCGGGTCCGGCGACGAAGTTCGACTCCGTCGCGGACGCGCCGAACAGCCTGGCGATCGACACCGGCGGCCTGATGATCCGCAACGAGAACAACATCGGCCGGGCGCTCGAAACGATCGCCGCCGACGCGAACCGCTACTACGTAATCGGGTTTCAACCGTCCAACACCACCTGGGACGGCAAGTTCCGGGCGGTGCAGGTACGGGTCAAACGCGACGGCCTGCGCGTGCGCGCGCGCAAAGGGTATCTCGCGCTCGAACCGTCGCGGATGACGCTGCCGCAGCAGGTCAAGACGCCTGACGCGAATACCGCGGATTCCGTTCCGACACCGCCCCTCGGACCGCCCGCCCCGCCGGAGTGGCCCACGCCCGTGCTCGGACTGCCGGACACCATCAAGCCGGCCACACCCGTCACCGGCACACGGACGACTGTTGACGACACGGAGCCGGCCGGCGCCGCCCTGCGGATGCGCCCGGACGCGCACGAGCGCGTCCGCGAGTTGTCCGGCGGCGAAACCGCCACCGCATCAAAGCTCGCCGCGGAAGGGTGGGCTGCCTACCAGCGCGGCGACATCGAAGCGGCCGTCGGTCCGCTCACGAAGGCCGCGGCGCAGCCCGGAGTACGGCCCTGGATCCTCTATACGCTGGGGCTGGCCCAAGGAGGGCTCGGGCGTCCGCGGGAGGCGATCGCATCCTGGGAACGTGTGCGCCAGGCCGCGCCGGCATTCGAACCCGTCTACATCGACCTGGCCGCAAAGCACGCGTCGCTCTCCGACCTCACCAGCGCGCTGGGAGTGCTGCGCGACGCCGAGCAGCGCTGGCCGAACGACCCCGAAGTGCACAACGCCATCGGCGTCATCCACTTCCGCCGCGGGGCACTCGACGAAGCGATCGCCGCCTTCAGCAGGGCCACGGCCGCCGCTCCGGAGGATTCGCTCGCGCATCTCAATCTCGGCCGCGCCTACGAGCTGCGCTTCACCCGCAGCCGCCGCTACGTCACCAGCCAGCGACGCTGGGTCGTCGACGAAAGCGACCGACTCAAGGGCATCAAGCACTACCAGGCGTGCATCCGGATCGGCGGCCCCTACGTCAATGCCGCGAGCGACGGCCTGCAACGGCTGGAGTGGTCGAGATAGCGCGCGCTTGCGCGCGCGCAATGGTGAATGGGAGATGGGAAATGGTAAAGAGCTCGGCTACGAGCGCTCTACCATTTTCCATTTACCATTTACCATCCTCGCCTACTTGATCGTGGCGAGGATCTGTTTCGCGGTCTTCAGCTCGGGGGCATCGGCTGGCGCCATCGAGACGTACTTTTCGAGGTCGGCCTTCGCCTCGGCGGTCTTCGCCAGCGACAGGTTGGCGATGCCGCGGTAGTAGTAGCCGTCGGCGTGCTGCGGGAAGCGCGCGACGGCCTTGTCGAACCAGACGATGGCGTCCGCGTGTTTCCGTTCGTTCACCAGTGCGATCCCGGCGTTGAGGAACATCGCCGGGTCCGTCACCTTCGACTCGTCGAGCGACGCGAGGATCTGGCGCGCCTCATCGGCCTGCCCTTCCTCCATCAGCGTGTTGCCGAGCAGCAGCTTCACCTCGAGGTTGTCGGGATCCTCCGCCGCCGCCTTCCGCAGGTGCTCAATCGCGGCCTTCTTGTTCCCCTCGGCGTAATAGGTGCGCGCGATCAGCGGACGGAACTGCTTGACCTCCGGGTGCTTCGCCGACAGGTCCTCGTAGATCTTCCGCGCGTCGGCGTACTGCTTCGCGTTCATCATCGCCGCCGCCTGCGTGAGCTGCTCCTTGATCTCATCGTTCGGGTCGGCGACCGGCGCCGCCTTCTTCTTCAGCTTGATCTCCATCGGCGGGATCCGCCCCATCTCGGTGATCCCGATGCTGATGCGGCGGGTCTCGTAGCCGTCCTTGCTGAAGTCGACGGCCCACTCGCCGCGCGCGACGCCGCCGACGGCCCACTCGCCGTTCTTCTTCGATTTGGTCTCGCCGGGACCGCGGTCACCGGCGGTCGGCAGCGTCGCTTTCACGACGACCCCCTCCAGCGGCTGCCCCGTCTCTTCGTCGAGGACGAAGCCGCCCACGCGTCCCATCCCGCGCCACTCCTGCGCGTACACACCGGC
This sequence comes from Ornithinimicrobium sp., assembly GCF_051004135.1. Classification (GTDB taxonomy): domain Bacteria; phylum Actinomycetota; class Actinomycetes; order Actinomycetales; family Dermatophilaceae; genus Ornithinicoccus. Next base: position 130 of record NZ_JBPCKQ010000043.1, on the reverse strand, counting down.
CACCGAGACCAGAATTGCGAACACCACCAAGCTCGACAGTTTCATCACGTGTTTCATGGTTCTGTAAGTACATCACGTCGGTCATCGGGCGTGTAGTGTAGCGCAGGGCTTCAGCCCTGCCCCCCAGAAG
>NZ_JBPCKQ010000042.1:0-14633 GCF_051004135.1 Ornithinimicrobium sp. | reverse complement strand
CGAGCTGGGTCACTTCATCATCGCCACCAACAACCCGGACTACTACACACTGACCCGAGGTGTGGCCGGACTGCTCAGCGGTGGTCGTGGCTCAGGCAACCAGTACCCGGTGAGCATGGTGGCGGCGCTGTTGATGACCATCCCGACGGCCCTGGTGTTCATCGCCCTCCAGCGCTACTTCACCCAAGGCGCCAACGCCGGTGCCGAGAAGGGGTGAGGCGCGGTCACGCTAGGCTGCTCAGGTCTCGCGGGGACCCCGGCGCCCAGTCGAGCTCGAGGAGAAACGGTCTCCTCGGCACCGATGAACGGAGTATGCCGTGCGCCGTCCCGTCGTCCCCCTTCTCCTTCTCGCCGTCTGCGCGACCGGGATGTCGGCCTGCAGTGACAGCGAGCTCAGGCAGGACCAGACCGCCGACGTGCTGCTCACCCAGGAGGAGTTCCCGCTCGAGGGGTTCACCCGCGGCGAGGTGACCGAGCGGGAGCCCACCGAGGACGGCGCGGAGTCGACGGCCTCGACGGACGACTCGCTGGCCGCCCTGATCGAGGGTCAGGACGTCCCCGACGCCTGCCGGGAGGCCCTCGAGGCGACCGGGCTGTCCGACGAAGGCGTCGTCGCCCAGTCGTCGGTGACCTTCAGCGGCGAGTCCTCCGGCCTGCTGCCCACGGAGGCCGAGCTGGTGGTGGCGACCACGGACGGCACCTCACCGCTGGACGCCCTGGCGACGGTCAACCAGGAGTGCGAGGAGCTGAGGCTGGAGGAGTCCGGGGTCACCACCACCCTGGAGTTCACCGAGCTCGACAACCTGGACGGCACCAACATCGTCATCGCCTTCGGTGACCAGGAGCTGAGGCTCACCGTCGGCGGGCGCACGGAGGCAAGCACCCTGGTGGCAGTGTCCTCCACCGGGGTCGAGGAGGGCGACGTCGAGCAGATCGTGCAGACCCAGTTCGACAAGATCGACGCCGCCGACTGACCCGTCCGGCCCATCGGTGAAGGCCCAGGTCACGGTCCGGTCACGGCGTCTGGCGCGATCGCAGATCCTCACGTAACATTCTCAAAGACTTCGTGAACGTCCAAAAAGGGGAAAACTGAAATGAGCAACGATGGTCGCGCTCGTGACAGCGCGACGGGGGGCCGGCACCGCGTCCCGGCCAAGAGCCTGATCGACCCGACCCGCTTGAAGGTTGCCACCTCCTCCGTCGGGCTGGCGCTTGCCTTGTGCCTCACGCCCCTGTCTGCGTGGGCCCAGGAGGGCGGCGGCGAGGGCACCGGCAGCAGCTCGCAGGGGGACCAGGGCACCGGCTCCGAGGGTCAAGGCACTGACGAGTCCGGTCAGGGCTCGGGGGATGCCGGCGAGCAGAGCTCCGAGGGTTCCGGCTCCGAGGGCTCCTCCGGCGAGCAGACCGGGGAGGGGTCGGGCAAGAAGTCGGGCGGCAACGGGTACGGCGGTCGCGCCACCGGACCGTCCACCCCGGAGTGGCTGGCCCCGACGGCCGAGTTCCCGGTGCCCGAGGCGCCGGTCAACGAGAGCCTTCCGGAGGAGGTCGACGTCGTCGACCCCCTGCAGCGCAACATGCTGTGCGACCCGGTGGACAAGCCTGGGCTCGAGGCGTTCATGAATGTCATCGGCGAGCACTACGGCCGGCCGGGTCACTCGACGTCCCGCTCCTGCATCGAGCAGAGGTCCGAGCACTACGACGGCCGCGCCGTCGACTGGGCACTCAACGCCTCGGACCCGGCAGACCGCCGGATCGGCGACGCGGCGGTCAGGTGGTTGAGCGCCAACGACGGCGAGATGGCCAAGCGCTTCGGCATCCAGTCGATCATCTGGAACTCCCACTCCTGGCGGCCCAACGGCCAGGGGTGGCAGGGGTATGCCGGACAGTCGGCGCACACCGACCACGTCCACTTCTCCTTCACCTGGGACGGCGCGATGATGCGCACCTCGTGGTGGACCGGTGTCGCGCTCACCACCAACGACGTCGGCCCGTGTGCGACGGTGGCCGGCGCCTACGCCGCCATCCCGCAGGGCCCGCGCACCGAGCCGTGCGCGGCCGAGGGTGTGGTTGCCGAACCGAACGGTGGGTATGCCGACGTGCTGCCCGGCGGCACCGGTGCCGGTCTGGACATGATGCAGGCACGGCTGGAGGTGCCCCCGACCGGCGAGCTGGACGCGCCGACCCGCGAGGCGCTGCTGGTCTGGCAGACCAAGGCGGGAGTGCCGCAGACCGGCGTGTTGGACCAGCTGACCTACCTCGCCGCGCAGGGAGAGCCGCTGCCCGAGCTGCCGGCCGAGGCCCTGGCGGTGCCGGTGGCCGACGAGATGACCACCGTCTACACGCCATACCTGCGCAGCGTCCTGGCCGACGGGTCGACCGGACCCGCCGTCAAGATCTTGCAGCAGGCGCTCGGGCTGGAGGCCGACGGCGTCTTCGGACCCAAGACGGCGGCAGCAGTGCTGGACTTCACCACCGAGCACCCGCTGCTCACCGCGCAGGAGCAGACCGGCTCGGCCCTGTGGCGGGTGCTGGAGATGCAGGACTACCCGACGCTGCCCTACCGCGACCGGGTCCTGGAGGTCGGTGCCGAGGGGCCCGATGTGGCCACCCTGCAGGCACAGCTCGACCTCGAGGCCGATGGCATCTTCGGGCCGATGACCCAGCAGGCGGTGCTCGACGCCCAGGCAGAGGCAGGTCTGGAGCCCACCGGCGTCGTCGACGGCCCGACCTGGGCGGCCACCGACGAAGGGATCGCCGGCACCCCGCCGCCGCTGGCGCTCGATCTGCGTGCGGGCTACACGGTGCCGTGGACCGAGCGCGACTGAGCACGAGACCACCGATCGAGGACCGGGGCTGTTCACCGCGCCCGGCGTCGGTGGTCACGGCTAGGCTCTAGGGCATGGCTCGGCCCCATATCGCTGCCGTTATCGAGAACGCCTTCTTCGGCAGCATCGAGTCGGTGTTGCGCGCCCGCGGTTGGCGGGAGCGCATCATCGGCTACACCGGCTACGGCACCCCTGGCCAGGCCCGGATCATGGCCCGCGTGCTGCTCAGCCGCGAAGGCGAGGACTACGGCTGGTCGGCGCACGCCGAGCCAGGGACGACCCGGCAGGAGGTCGAGGAGGCCGACCTGCAGAAGCGGGGTTGGCGGGCGTTCCTGACCGCACCGGCCGCCAACACCGCAGTGCGGATCGAGCTCGGCGCGGCCACCCTGGTTGCCCGCACCGACCGCGGCGGCTACATCGACGTGGTGGTCTCGGGGCACGGGCTGTCGCCCGGCTGGCACAACGCCACGCTGACCGAGCTCAGCGGAGACACGGTCGAGACCAAGGTCCAGGTGGTCGATCCGCATACCCCGATCGGCGTGGTCAGCGACATCGATGACACGGTCATGATGACCCATCTGCCTCGCCCGATGATCGCGGCCTTCAACACCTTCGTGCGCTCGGAGCAGGCCCGCGAGGAGGTGCCCGGCATGGCGACGATGTATCGCTCGCTGCTGGACCAGCAGCCGGGGACGCCGATCTTTTACCTGTCCACCGGCGCTTGGAACACCGCGCCGACCCTGACCCGCTTCATGCGCCGCCACGGCTTCCCCGCGGGACCGCTGCTGCTCACCGACTGGGGGCCGACCAACACCGGGTGGTTCCGCAGCGGTCAGGAGCACAAGCGACAGCAGCTCGCCCGGCTCACGCAGGAGTACGCCGACACGCGGTGGATCCTGGTCGGCGACGACGGTCAGCACGACCCCGCGATCTACGGCGACTTCGCCGAGGCACACCCCGACCGGGTCGAGGTCATCGCCATCCGGCAGCTGACGCCGGGCCAGCAGGTGCTCTCACACGGGCTGCCGATCGCCACCGATGAGCTGCTCGGCAAGAGCTACGGCAGCACCCCGATGCTTCGTGCGCCGGACGGCTTCACGCTGCACACCCTGATCCAGAGTGCCCGTCAGCGGATGGGCCGGCTGCACCCCGCGTCGTGGGTGCCGACGGCCGACCGGGGCGCTTCGGAGTAGCCGTGCCCGAGCTGCCCGAGGTCCAGGCCCTGGTCGACTTCCTGGCCGAGCGGACGACCGGCCGGGTGGTCACCGACGTCGAGCTCGGCTCCATCGCCGTGCTCAAGACCTTCGACCCCGGCCCGGACACCCTGGTGGGCCGGCCGATCGACGCCGTGACCCGGCACGGCAAGTTCGTCGATCTCGACGTCGACGGCACGCACCTGGTCTTTCACCTGGCCCGCGCCGGGTGGCTGCGCTGGTCCGACGCGCTGTCGACGACCCGGGTGCGGCCGGGCAAGTCGCCCATCGCGTTGCGGGTCCGCCTCGACGACGGGTCTGGTTTCGACCTCACCGAGGCCGGCACCCGCAAGGGGCTCGCCACGTATGTCGTGGGTCAGGCCGGCGAGGTTCCCGGGGTCGCGAGCCTGGGTCCGGATCCGCTCAGCGACGGCTTCACCCGGGAGTCGCTGGGCCAGATCCTCGCCGGCCGGCGCACCCAGATCAAGGGGGTGCTGCGCGACCAGAGTGTCATCGCCGGCGTCGGCAACGCCTACTCCGACGAGATCCTGCACGCTGCCCGGCTCTCGCCCTACACGCTGGCCGCCAACCTGAGCACCGAGCAGGTCGACACCCTGTATGCCGAGCTGCGCCGGGTGCTGATCGGGGCCGTGGGGGTGGCCAGCGGCAAGCCGGCCAAGGAGCTCAAAGACGCCAAGCGGGCCGGGATGTCGGTGCACGGTCGCGCCGGCCAGCCCTGCCCCGTGTGCGGCGACACCGTGCGCGAGGTGTCCTTCGCCGACACGGCGTTGCAGTACTGCCCCACCTGTCAGACCGGCGGCAAGCCCCTCGCGGACCGGCGGATGTCGCGGCTGCTCAAGTAGTCGACAGGCTGTGTATCTGGTGCGTGGGCGGGTGAGCCCTCGTCGAGGGATCAGCGCCCGTTTCCGCCTCGCGGCTCCGGCTTTCGTTCTGTGGCGATCACTGCGAGGATCACCGCATGAGTGAATCCACTGGCTCCGACTCCGAGCAGCCCGACGTCCCCACGATCGACGTCTCCGAGGTGGCCGACGACGCCACGATCCTGGACGTCCGCGAGTCCGACGAGTGGCAGGCAGGGCACGCGCCCGGCGCCGTCCTCTCCCCGCTGGCCAACCTACCCACCAGCCTGGGCAACGTCCCACACGGTGAGCAGATCCCGGTGATCTGCCGCAGCGGTGGTCGCTCCAGCAAGGCGGTGGAGTGGCTACAGCGCGAGGGCTTCGACGCTGTCAACGTCGACGGTGGCATGCGCGCCTGGGCGAAGGCCGACAAGCCGATGGTCTCCGAGAACGACAAAGAGCCCCAGGTCATCTGAGCTCGCCGTCGGCTGGATCGGTCAGGTGCGCGATTTGGCCGACGGGGTTGCGTGGGGACGGGCGGCTGGATCGGTCAGGTGCGTGATCTGGCCGTCGTGGCTCACGTGATCTGCGTCCGCCGAGGCGTCGCTCAGCCTGAGTTGCCCGGCGCCTCGGTCGCGGTGGTGCGTGGGCGTTCGGGTGTGCGGCTCAGCTGCCACATCAACGCCGCGAGCACCAGCACCAGCAGCACCAGCAGGATCGACCCGGCGTTGAGCCCGAAGCCGTTGATCCACACGAAGGCGATGGCGCCAGCGGCCAGACAGTAGTAGACGGTCGGGATGATCGTCTTGCGGATCAGGTCGCCCTCACGACCCAGCAGGCCGACGGTGGCCGAGGCCGCCACGACGTTGTGGATGGTGATCATGTTGCCGGCCGCCCCGCCGACCGCCTGGGTGGCCACGACCACCTCGGGGCTGGCGCCGATCTGCTCGGCGGTGGAGAACTGGAACAGCGAGAAGGTCAGGTTGCTGACCGTGTTGCTGCCGGCGACGAAGGCACCGAGAGCGCCGATCCACGGTGCGGCGATCGGCCAGCCACCGCCGGCGAGGCTGGAGGCGCCTTCAGCCAGCGTGAGTGGCATACTCGAGAATCCCGAGTCGTTGAAGTCGACGCCGGAGTTGATGAACACCCGCACCAGGGGGAGCGCGAAGAGCAGCGCTACGCCCGCTCCGAGTAGTTGACCGCCGGCGACCTTCCAGGTCTCGGCGATCTTCGGCCCGCTCATCCGGTGCAGGCCGTAGGTCATGACGCACACCACGATGAACACGAAGCCGGGCAGGTAGAGCGGCTGGACCGTCTGGCTGATGCTGGTGCCGAGGATGTTGTCGATGGGGATCGCGGTGGTCTCGGTGAGGAACGTGGTGACTGGCTCGACCACGCGGGTGAAGACCAGCAGCAGCGCCACCAGGGCGTAGGGCGTCCAGGCCAGCCAGATGGGCATCGCCTTGCCGCTCACTTCGTCGGTGTCCGGGGAGATGTTGCCCATCCATCGGGCGTCCCAGGTGTTGCGCGGGGCGAAGTCCCAGGTCTCCTTGGGCATCAGGAAGCCACGGCTGGAGGTGAACATCACGATGGCCAGACCGATGGCACCACCGAGCAGGGAGGGGAACTCCGGTCCGAGCAGGGCCGCGACCAGGACGTAGGGGACCGTCATCGCGAACGAGGCGAACAGTGCGAACTTCCAGACTTTGAGGCCGTCGGCGAAGCGCTTGTGCTCACCGAAGAAGCCGGTCAGCATGCAGGCGAGGAACAGCGGGATCAGAGTGCCGACCAGGGCGTGGATGATGGCCACGTTGAGCGCGATCCCCTCGACGTAGGCCGGGAAGGACACGCCGAGGAGCTCCACCCGCGCGTCGACCCCGGATCCGCCGGCCAGGCCCTGGGTGACGCCGACCAGCATCGGCGTGCCGACGGCGCCGAAGCTGACCGGGGTGCTCTGGATGATCAGGCCTACCATGACCGCGCCCATGGCCGGGAAGCCCAGCGCCAGCAGCAGCGGCGCGACCACGGCGGCCGGTGTCCCGAAGCCCGAGGCGCCCTCGATGAAGCTGCCGAACAGCCAGCCGATGATGATGGCCTGCACCCGACGGTCCGGGCTGATGGTGGTGAAGCCCGCTCGGATCGTGGACATCGCCCCGCTCTTGAACAGGGTCTCCAGCAGCAGCAGCGCGCCGAAGACGATGTAGAGCAGGGTGATCGCGATGATCAGTCCCTGGATGCTGGCGGCTGCGACGGCAACCGGCGTCATGTCCCAGACGAGCAGGGCCACCAGCACCACCACCACGAAGCCGACCGGCATGGCCGTCTTGGCCGGCCAGCGCAGCCCGACCAGCAGGATGCCCACGACGATGATGGGGGACAGGGCGAAGAAGCTGAGAGCTGCAAGACTGTCCATCGGTCCAATACCTCTTCCGTAGAGCCTGGGCGTGGATATTACTGCTGGTGGTGGATGGGGTCCACCCCTCGGATGGAGGCATCCACGAGCTGGATCGGGTGGAACAACAGGACCCCCTCATCGAGGTAGCGCCGGATCTGCAGCAGGCAGCCGGCGTTGGAGGTGACCACCGCGTCGGGTTTGGTGGAGGCGATGTGCTCGACCTTGCGGCGGCCGAGGCGCTCCGCGGGCTCGGGCTGGACCAGGTTGTAGATCCCCGCCGAGCCACAGCAGATCTCGGGCTCCGGGATGTCAGTCACCCTCAGCTGCGGGATCTCGCCGAGGACGGCTCGCGGCTCGTGCACGATCCCCTGCGCGTGCCGCAGGTGGCAGGCGTCGTGGTAGGCGACCCGCGCGTCGATCGGGTGTCGCTGCGCCCGCGGCCCCAGCTGTGCCAGCAGCTCGCTGATGTCGCGGACCTTGCCGGCGAAGGTCGCGGCGCGATCGGCGTATGCCGGGTCGTCCCGCAGCAGCACGGCATACTCCTTCATCGCCGACCCGCAACCGGCCACGTTGGAGACCACGTAGTCCACGCCGCTGGCCTCGAAGGTGTCGATCAGCCGCCGCGCCCGCACGATGGCCTCCTCCTCCCGCCCGGCGTGACTGGACAGCGCGCCGCAGCATCGCTGCTCCCTGGGTGCCACGACGTCGCAGCCCTCGGCCGCCAGCACCCGGGTCGCCGCCGCGTTGACGTCGCCGAAGAAGACCCGTTGCACACACCCCGAGAGCATCCCGACCCGGGCCCGGCGCACGCCGATCGCGGGGGTGAAGGCGGGCTGGCGGGCCACCACACTGCGCATCGACAGCGACGGCAGCAGCGCCTCCATCGCCCTCAGCCGGGCCGGCAGCCGAGCGGCCAGACCGCTGCGCTTCAGCAGCCTGCTCATCCCCAGGCGTTGGTAGATCGTGCCGAAGAACGCCGCCGGTCGCAGTCGGGCGGGGTAGGGGAACAGGCTGAAGATCAGCGTCCGGAACAGCCGGTCGGCCGGCGTGCGCGCCCAGTTGCGCTCGATCTGGGGGCGCACCGCCTCGATCAGCTGGTCGTACTTGACTCCCGACGGGCACGCGGTGACGCACGCCATGCACCCCAGGCAGGCGTCGAAGTTGCCGACGAACTCCTCGTCCATGGGCACCTCGCCGGCGTTGCCCATCTTCATCAGGTAGATCCGCCCGCGCGGGCTGTTGGTCTCGTTGCCCTCCAGCAGGTAGGTCGGGCAGGTCGGCAGGCAGAAGCCGCAGTGCACGCAGTCGTCGATCAGCTCGCCGCTGGGCTTGCGGAGCTCGTCAAAGACGCTGAACGAGCCGGCGGAAGGGTCCTCGCCCGTCTCGGCCCGGGCCTGGCTCAACCCCTCGGTCATCGCGCCGCTGCCGCGCCCACCACTGGTGTGGGCCTGTGGTGCCCTGTCCTGCTCGGTCTGCTGGTCGCTCACGTCGGCTCCTGTCCGTCTGCGGTGGGGCAAAGTCGGGTATGCGGTGTCAGTACCAGCCGCGGAAGCGTCCGGGGGCGAACCGGCCGGTGGGGTCGAAGGCCGCCTTGACCCGGCCCAGCAGCGGCGCTGTCGAGGGTGGCGGACCGAGCGCGTCGACCACGTCGTCCAGCTCTCGGGGACGCTGCCGCAGCAGCACGCTCGCACCCCGGCCCAGGGCGTGCGCACGCACGCCGGTCACCCACGGGGCCTGAGCCTGCGGGTCGCCCGCGACGCGCAAGGTGTGCATGCCCAGGGCGGCGCTCGAGGCGATCTGCAGGTCCAGCGACGACTGCTCGGCCAGCCGGTATGCGGTGTCGGCCAGGTCGGCCAGGTCACTGGGCAGGCCGCAGACACGCAGCACGGTCTCCTCGGCAGATCCCACCACCGCATCCGCCTGGCCTCTCCAGGCAGCGGTCGCGGCCGTTTCGTCCAAGGGCGCGGCTCGCACCCCCGACTCGGCGAGCAGCGACACGACGCGTGCGGCGGCGGACTCGGCATACTCCGGGCTGCCGTCGACCCGCACGAACAGCCGTCCGGCGTCGTCGGACCCCACGCGTGCGGAGGTCCATTCCACGGCGACCGGCTCCAGCGGGCCTGCCATCAGCGCCAGGGCCGCGGCCGTGGCCTGCCGGGCATCGGCTCCGCCGGACACGGTCAGCGACGACGGGGGCCGGGGGTGCAGGCGCATGACGACCTCGGCGACCAGCGCGAGGGAGCCCAGTGACCCGTGCATCAGCTTGGCCAGGTCGTAGCCCGCGACGTTCTTGATGACGTGGCCGCCGGAGCGGGCGATCGTGCCGTCCGCCAGGACCAGGGTGACCCCGATGACCAGGTCGCGGATGCCGCCGTAGCGCAACCGGGACGGGCCGGAGTCCCCGGCCGCCAGCAGCCCACCGATCGTCGCTCCGTGACCGGCGGTGGGTGGGTCGAGCGCCAGCCACTGCCCGTCTTGCGCCAGGTGCTGCTGCAGCGACTCCAGCGTGGTGCCCGCGCGGACCGAGGCGGTCATGTCGGCGGGGTTGTGGGTCAGCACGCCGTGCAGCTCGGTGGTGTCCAGCACGAGGTCGGGGTCGGGCACCCGCCCGGCCCAGTCGAGCTTGGTGCCACCGCCCCGCACGAGGACCGAGCCACCGGTCCGCCGGAGCAGCTCGGCGGTCTCGGCGAGCGAGGCCGGGCGCTCCACCCGGTCGCCCTCGGCGTCGGCGTGCTGCAGGGTGTCGCCCGCAGAGGTGTCCATGGTGCTCACATCCGCTCGATCACGCCGGCCGCCTCCAGCGGATGCACCCGGTAGGGACCGGGGCGCTCACCGCAGAGCCGAGGCGTGGGGAAGATCTTGCCGGGGTTGCTGATGCCGTCGGGGTCGAAGGCCGAGCGCAGCCGCAGCATGGTGGCCAGGTCGTCCTCGGAGAACATCTTGGGCATCGAGCAGGCCTTGTCGGTGCCGACCCCGTGCTCGCCGGTGATCGAGCCGCCCATCTCGACGCACAGCTCGGCGATGGCGGTCGACAGGTGCTCCCCCCGCTCGGACTCACCGGGTGCGGCGCTGTCGTAGAGCACCAGGGGGTGCAGGTTGCCGTCGCCGGCGTGGAAGACGTTGGCCACCCGCAGCCCCGCCTCGTCGGCCATCTCCTGCATCCGGCCGAGCACCTCGCCGAGCCGGGTCCGCGGGATGACGCCGTCCTGCACGAAGTAGTCGGGGCTGATCCGCCCCATCGCGGCGAACGCGGCCTTGCGGCCCGTCCAGATCAGCGCTCGCTCGGCCGGGTCGTCGGCGACCCGGATGTGCGTGGTGCCGGCCTGCTGGCAGATGGCCTCCACCTGGGCGAAGCTCTCCGCGCACTCCGCCTCCGGACCGTCCAGCTCCACCACCAGGGCGGCCGCCGCGCCGAGGGAGTAGCCGGCGTGAACCGCCTGCTCACACGCCTCGATCGCCAGTGTGTCGAGCATCTCGACGGCCGCCGGGATGATGCCGGCGGCGATGATGCCGCTGACTGCCTCTCCGGCGGCCTCGGCCGTGTCGAAGTCCGCCACCAGGGTGTGCACCGTCTCGGGCGTGCGCAACAGTCGCACGGTGATCTCGGTGGCGATGGCCAGGGTGCCCTCGGAGCCGATCACCGCGCCGCGCAGGTCGGGCCCCACGCCCTCGAGCCCGGCACCGCCCACCTGCACGACTGATCCGTCGGGCAGCACCAGGGTCATCGCGTAGACGTGGTTGGTGGTGAAGCCGTACTTCAGACAGTGCGCGCCCCCGGAGTTCTCGGCGATGTTGCCGCTGATCGTGCACACGGTCTGGCTGGAGGGGTCGGGCGCGAAGTAGAGGTTGTGCGCGGCCACCGCCTTGGAGACGTCGGCGTTGGTCACTCCCGGCTGCACGGTCATCCGCTGGTTGGGCAGGTCGATGCCCAGCACGCTGCGCATCCGGGCCATCCCGATCACGATGCCGTCGGCGACCGGCAGCGCCCCACCGGAAAGGCCCGTGCCGGCCCCCCGTGCGACATACGGGATCTTGTCCTCGGCGCAGGCGGTGACCACTGCTGCCACCTGCTCTGTCGTCTCGGGCAGGACGACCAGGGCGGGCACGACGCGGTAGCCGGTGATGCCGTCGCACTCGTAGGTGCGGAGCCGGGTCAGGTCGGTGATCACCTGGTCAGGGCCCAACTGTTGCCGCATCGACTCGGCCAGCCGCGAGACGACGGGGTCACTGCCGGTGTCAGCCGGAGCAGGGAGCGCCATGGCCCCTCCTCCCTTCCGTAGGGCGGCCGCTTGTGCCCTTTCTACACCCTGTGCGGTCGTCCTGTCGTCAGCCAGACCTGCGGGTATGCCGACGGCGCGGTGGGGCAGGCGGCACCAGCTTGGTCGCGACGACCGAGCCCCGGGGCACCCGCACCACCCCGTGCTTGGTCTCGATGTCCAGGCCACCCTCGTCCTGCGCGACCAGGATGCCGAGAGCATCCGTCGCTCGTGCGCCGTCCTCGATCAGATAGCGCACCACCACGCGCCGGCCGATCGGCACACCGGGCACCCGGTCATCCGTCATACGCGGAGTCTATGGATCTGCGCGTCCTGCATCGGCTCCCTTCGCCCGGGCTCCTGTCCCTGAGCCGCACTCATGCACGATGTCGCACACTGGTGCCCTGCGCGCGCAAGGCACCAGTGTGCGCGAGAGGGCACCAGTCAACGCATCGAAGCAGGTGTGCGAAGGCGGCGGCAACTGGAGCGCGCACCGGCTCGATCGTGTTCTCTGCGCGCCTCTGCGCTCAAGGCTAGACAACGACATACAGTCCGATCGTGGACCCGATCAGGAACCCCTACGCCCCCGGCGCCGGGCAGCGCCCGCCCGAGCTCGCCGGGCGCGACGAGCAGCTCGCGGGCTTCCAGGTGGTGCTGGAGCGCATCGCCCGCGGACGGCCGGAGCGGTCGATGATCCTGACCGGCCTGCGCGGGGTGGGCAAGACGGTGCTGCTCAACGCGATGCGCTCAACCGCGGTCCGGGGCAAGTGGGGCACCGGCAAGCTGGAGGCCCGCCCCGACCAGGCGCTGCGCCGCCCGATGGCGGCCGCGCTCCACATGGCGGTGCGCGAGCTGGGGCACCCGCGGGGGGAGGAGCTGGACCACGTGCTGGGCGTGATCAAGGCGTTCGCCCAGCGTGAGACGCCGGGCGCCAAGCTGCGCGAGCGGTGGAACCCCGGCATCGACGCCCCCGCCGTCGCGGGTCGGGCAGACTCGGGCGACATCGAGATCGACCTGGTCGAGCTGCTGACCGACGTGGGCGGGCTGGCCGCCGACGTCGGCAAGGGGGTCGCAGTCTTCATCGACGAGATGCAGGACCTGGGGCCGCAGGACGTCTCGGCGCTGTGCGCGGCGTGCCACGAGCTGGGTCAGGCCGGGCTGCCTTTGGTCGTGGTCGGAGCGGGGCTGCCACACCTGCCGGCGGTGCTGTCAGCGAGCAAGTCCTACTCCGAGCGGCTGTTCCGCTACTCCCGCATCGACCGGTTGGACCCCGAGCAGGCCGCCCGGGCGCTGCGCACTCCGGCGCAGGAGGAGGACGCCGACTTCACGGACGACGCGCTCGCCGCGATGTATGCCGCGACCGGCGGCTACCCCTACTTCATCCAGGCCTACGGCAAGGCTGTCTGGGACCTGGCGCCCGGGTCTCCGATCGGCGTCGAGGACGTGCGGGTGGGCGCCCCGGAGGCCGAGGCCGAGCTAGCCGTCGGGTTCTTCGGGTCACGCTACGAGCGGGCGACGCCGGGTGAGCGGGAGTACCTGCAGGCGATGGCCGACCTGGGTGCGCAGCCCACGGGCGAGGCCGCGCAGGAAGAGGCGGAGTCGGTGCCCACCTCGGCGCTCGCGGCACATCTGGACCGCAAGCCGCAGTCGCTGTCGCCGGCCCGCGACGCGCTGCTGAAGAAGGGGCTGATCTACTCGGGGGAGCGGGGCCGGATCGCGTTCACCGTGCCGCACTTCGGTCGCTACCTGCGCGCCCACACCTGATCGCGGACATCCCGGCCGTGGTCGGCTGATCGCGGCATGCGAGCGGCAGCGGATGCACCGCGGTTTGCCCGGACGGGGTGCCTTTGCTGCCGCTCGCGCAACGGCGCAACGGCGCAGAGGGTGGTCGCGGTGGATCGCGCTGATGGCGCTGAGGGAGCTTAAATCTCTAAAGAACTCTAAAACCAGGTACATGGACAGCACGCAGAAGCCGTTCCGGGCGGTCACCGAGGAGGAGCTTCCGCACGCCATCACGGGAAAGCGCATAGCCTGGTGGGTGATGGACAACGGGGATCCCGGACAGAGGCTGGCGGCGGAGCAACGGGCGCGCGTGCTCATCGACCGCCAGCTCGTTGCCGCGGGCTGGGCGGTGCAGGTCAGACAGGACCTCAACCTCTTCGCCGCCCAGGGTGTGGCTTGCCGGGAGGTGACCATGAAGTCCGGGCACGGACGCGCCGACTACCTACTTTATGTGGGTCTCCCGGCATAGATGTGGGTCAGGCCGGTCTGGGGTCGTGGGGTAGATGGAGTCTGATTGGGCCGCAAGAGAGCATGACCAGGGCCAGTGCTGCGCGTGCGGAGTGGAAGCCGTAGGCGCGGCGGATGATCAAGCGGACGTGGTTATTCAGGCCCTCGGCCCTGGCGTTGTTGATGCCTAGGCGCACCGCGGCGAGGATGCCGTCGCGGTGCTTGCGGATGGTCTTGGCGACCTTGACGAAAGCCGGAAGTCGGGACCTGCTGGCCTTGGCGCACCATCGGTCCAAGACGGTTGCGGTCTGTTGCTCGTCGAGGTCGCCCGAGAATATGGCGCGGAAGGCATCTTTGAGGCTGTATGCCCGCCAGAACGCCCCGCCACGGCGGCGGAGCTTGCGCAGGGTGGACTGCTGGTCCTCGCTCAGGTTCTCGGGGCGTTTGAGCAGCACCCAACGGGCGCCCTTGAATGTCTTGGCCGCGCCCTGGTCCGGCAGGGCTCTCAGTTCGTTCCAGGCCTTGCGACGTTCCACGTCCAGGGCCTCGGTCACCAGGGCGACAGCGTGGAACGGGTCGATGCAGCGCACCGCGTTGGTCGCGTGCTGGCTGGTGCTCTTGTTGAACGCGGCACCCATGTCCATGCTGACCGCCTGCAACTGGTCGGCGCGCTGCGCACCGAGCTCGGCGAAGAAGCGATCCATCGTGGCGGCGTCCTTGCCTTCGGCGCCCCACACGATCTTCTTGCTGGTGTGATCGGTGATCAACGTCAGGTAGTGGTGGTGGCGTTTCCAGCTCACCTCATCGACGCCGATCGAGACCAACCCGTCAAGGCGGCCTGGGTCCAGCCCGTCAGCGACCACCCGTTCACAGAT
>NZ_JBPCKQ010000041.1:0-6716 GCF_051004135.1 Ornithinimicrobium sp. | reverse complement strand
GAGGCCCGCGAGCGCATCGTGTCGCTGCGCCACGATCTCGACGCCGCAGGCAGCCCGCCGCTCAACTTCGCCCTGGTGCTGGGCCGGCACGACGACGCACCCGTGGACGTATCCTCCTCCGGGCGCCAGGTTCGGGTGCGCCGCCTGTCCGAGGTGGCCGACGCTGAGCTGCTGCCGGGTCGTGAGGTGTTGCTCACCGACGCGCAGACGATCGTGGCCGTGGCGGCATACGAGCAGGTCGGGGAGGTGGTCACCGTCAAGGAGCGGCTTGGCGAGGACCGGGTGATGGTTTTGGTGCGCGGCGAGGAAGAGCGGGTATGTCGTCCCGCCGGCTCGCTGCACGGCGTTGCCTTCCGGGCCGGCGACACCATGCTGATGGAGGCCCGCAGCGGCTTCGCCTACGAGCGGATCGCTCAGCCCGAGGTCTCCGAGCTGGTGCTGGAGGAGGTCCCCGACATCTCCTACGCCGACATCGGCGGCATGGGCCGCCAGATCGAGCAGATTCAGGACGCCGTCGAGCTGCCGTTCCTGCACAAGGACCTCTACGCCCAGCACCAGCTGCGCCCGCCCAAGGGGGTGCTGCTCTACGGTCCGCCCGGCTGCGGCAAGACCCTGATCGCCAAGGCGGTCGCGGCGTCGCTGGCCCGCAAGGCCGCCGAGCGCACCGGGCGGGCGACCCCGCAGAGCTACTTCCTCAACATCAAGGGCCCCGAGCTGCTCAACAAGTATGTCGGGGAGACCGAGCGCCACATCCGGCTGATCTTCCAGCGGGCCCGCGAGAAGTCGACCGACGGCACGCCCGTGGTGGTGTTCTTCGACGAGGTGGAGTCGCTGTTCCGCACCCGCGGCTCCGGCGTCTCCTCCGACGTGGAGACCACGATCGTGCCGCAGCTGCTCGCCGAGATCGACGGGGTGGAGCGGCTCGACAACGTCATCGTGATCGGCGCCTCCAACCGCGAGGACATGATCGACCCGGCCATCCTGCGGCCCGGTCGGCTCGACGTGAAGATCAAGATCGAGCGCCCCGACGCCGAGAGCGCCCGGGACATCTTCGGCAAGTACCTCACCGTCGACGTGCCGCTGCACGCCGACGACCTGGCCGCGCACGACGGCGACCGGGAAGCGACCCTCGAGGCGATGATCGCCGCGTCGGTGGAGCGGATGTACGCCCCCATCGAGGACAACATGTTTCTGGAGATCACCTACGCCGGTGGCGACAAGGAGGTTCTCTACTTCAAGGACTTCAACTCCGGCGCGATGATCCACAACATCGTCGACCGGGCCAAGAAGATGGCGATCAAGGACCTGCTCACGGACGACTCGCGCGGGCTGCGCATCGAGCACCTGCTGCAGGCCTGCGTCGATGAGTTCAAGGAGAACGAGGACCTGCCCAACACCACCAATCCCGACGACTGGGCCCGGATCTCGGGGCGCAAGGGGGAGCGGATCGTCTACATCCGCACCCTGGTCTCGGGCAAGGACGGCGTCGAGCCCGGCCGCACCTTGGACCGCGGCACCCCCGGCCAGTACCTCTGACCCACAGCTCCCTCCCGGGAGCGACCGCTCCCTCGAGTTTGAGATGCAGGAATGCGCGCGAACCCACTCGGCGCCGCAGTTGTTCGCGCGCGTTCGTGCAGGTCGATCTCGCTGACGGCGCCGGCCTATGTTCGCAGTCGGCGGACCCGCAGTCGGCGGGCCAGGAGCCGCCAGCCGAGCAGGCCGGCCGCGAGGGTCACCGCGGCCACGACGACGAATGCGGTCGCCGTGCCCTGATCGGTCAGTGTGCGCAACGCCATACCGGTCGGCACCGTGCAAGCCCAGACCACGGCTCCCGCACGCAGACTGCCCAGGTGCACCGCCCGCCGCGCGGACGTCACCGCGAGGGCGACGGACCACCCCAGCAGCAGACCCACGGCGAAGGGCCAGGCGGTCTGCAAAACCCCGAGCACACTCAGTCCCTCGGCGTGAGTGGCCCGGCCGACCGTCGCGAATGCGAGGACCGTGACGACGTCCAGAAGTGGGGAGGCGGAGGCTGGGCGCACCCCGCGATCATGCACCCACCACCCGTAGTGCGCTCCATCTCGCCTTGCGCAGCGCACGGTGGAGCGCACAACGGTCAGCCGAGTGCGCACAACGGTCAGCGGGACCGCGGATGTGAACAAGCGTTCACGACACTGGTCATCCCGTCTCGGGCAGGTGCGGTCGATGCGCTGCCACCCACGAAGCCCAGAGTCGAGAGGACCCCGTGTCCAGCAGTGCCCCCGAGACCGATGTCGTCGCAGCCCCCGCTGCCGAAGAGCGTGCCCCGCGATCGACCGGCCTGATCGTCACGGTGCTGGCGCTGTGCGGCACCCTGGTGTCCCTGCAGCAAAGCCTGACCGGATCAGGATGAACCGCAGGCTGCAGCTGACCGGCTGGGTCACCGATGAGGGTGAACCGCTCGGTGCTGCCCTGCCCTGCTCTCGCTCATCCGGCACTCCGGGGGACTATGCGGGCACGACCGCCCCGGACCCGGACGGCCACTACGAGTTGGGGCTGCCCCCACCGGGGCGCTACGTGCTGACCGTCATCGAGACCGCCACCGGCCGCACCCGCTCCCGCGCCGTCCAGATCGGTGCGGTCTCGGCGACCCTGGACATCGACCTGAGCACCGGCATACCGCGGCAACGGTCGGCGGCGACCCGATGAGCGCGGACAGCCACTGCCGGGCCGACCTGCTCGCCTGCACCATGCTCGGCCTGGCTGCCGGAGCCCGGTCCTTCCGGCTGCTGGACCCCGACGGCACGGACCGGGACCGGGTCGTCACCGAGTACGGCGCGATCGTGCAGGGGCTGCTGGACGGGATCTCCCCACCACCGACTTAGGCTTGTCGTATGACCGTGCGCCGAGTGATGGGGATCGAGACGGAGTACGGCATCACCCGGCCCGGTGACCCCGCTGCTGATCCGATCCAGCTGTCCGGGCTGGTCGTGCGCGGGTATGCCGTGCGGGCGGGGGTGACCCGGGCACTGCCGCTGGGCGCCGGCTGGGACTACGCCGACGAGACCCCGTTGCGAGACGCGCGGGGCTATGAGATGGCCCGGGCTTTGGCCGACATCAGCCAGCTCACCGACGAGGGGGATCCCAGCATCGCCAACTCGGTGCTCTCCAACGGGGCCCGGCTCTACGTCGACCACGCCCACCCCGAGTACTCCGCACCCGAGGTGACCACCCCGCGCGACGCGGTCCTGTGGGACCGGGCGGGGGAGGAGGTCATGGTCCAGGCCCTGGGCGCGCTGCAGGACCAGGGCCAGTCGCTGCGGCTCTACAAGAACAACGTCGACGGCAAGGGTGCCTCCTACGGCACCCACGACAACTACCTGGTGCCGCGGTCGGTGCCGTTCCCGGAGCTGGTGCGCGGCCTGCTGCCGTTCCTGGTGGCCCGACAGATCCTCTGCGGCGCCGGGCGGGTCGGACTCGGAACCATGTCCCAGCTCCCCGGCTACCAGATCGGGGCCCGCGCCGACTACATCGAGACCGAGGTCGGCCTGGAGACCACCCTCAAACGGCCTCTGGTCAACACCCGCGACGAGCCGCACGCCCGGGCTGATCAGCACCGCCGGCTGCACCTGATCAGCGGCGATGCGACGCTGGCGGATGTCGGCACGTTGCTCAAGGTCGGCACGACCAGCCTGGTGCTGCGTCTCATCGAGACGGGGCGGGCCCCCCGCCTGGAGCTGGCCGACCCGGTCGCCGCGGTGCGCACCGTGTCCCGCGACCCCTCCCTCCAGGCGGTCGTGCCGTTGCGCGACGGCCGCTCGATGCGCGGCCTGGACCTGCTGGAGGCATACCTCGATGCTGTCCGGGACGCTCTGCTCGACGAGCCGACGGGCTGGGTGGCTGACCACGACACCCGCGAGGTGCTGCACCACTGGGAGAGCCTGCTCGAGGTGCTGCGCACCGACCCGATGCGGGCCGCCGACCGGGTCGACTGGGTCGCCAAGCTGGCGCTGCTGCGTGGCTACCGCGACCGCGACGGCCTGGCCTGGGACGACCCGCGGCTGCGCTTGGTCGACATCCAGTACAGCGACCTGGACCCCCGGCGTGGTCTGGCCGCCCGGCTGCGTGACAGCGGACGGCTGACCTGCCTATTGACCCCGGAGCAGGTCGCCGATGCGGTCAAGCACCCCCCGCCGGACACCCGCGCCTGGTTCCGCGGGGAGTGCGTGCGGCGGTATGCCGCGCAGGTGCGGGCCGCATCGTGGGACTCCGTGGTCTTCGCCGACCCGGCGCGCGGGCTGCGCCGGGTGGCCCTGCCCGAGCCGCTGCACGGCACCCAGAAGGACACCGAGGCCCTGCTGGACCGGCATGCGGACGCGTTGAGCCTGCTTGCGGAGATGGAGAGCGCGCCCGCCTGAGCGGTCCCGTCTGTCAGGATGGGGGCATGGCCGGACAGGAGCAGCAACGACCCACCAACCGTCGTGACGACCAGGAGCCGGAGGCCGCGCCACCCCCCGCGGCGCCGCAGGCGCAGGAGGGCGCGCGGGACGAGGGGCTCGATGACCTGCTCGACGAGATCGACGGCGTGCTGGAGACCAACGCGCAGGAGTTCGTGCACACGTTCGTGCAGAAGGGGGGCCAGTGAGCGCCGCCGGTGACGACGGTCACGGCCGGTTGCCCACGGCATACCGCAGTGTGGGCGGCACCTCCTTCGTGGAGTTCCTGAGCGCCCAGGCACCCCAGCTGATCCCCGGCGCCGCAGCGCCGATGACTCCGCCGCAAGGAGATCTCGATTCCCCGCACGGCACCACGATCGTCGCCCTCGCCTACGACGGGGGGGTGCTGCTCGCCGGCGACCGCCGGGCCATCATGGGCAACCTGATCGCACACCGCGAGATGGACAAGGTCTTCGCCGCCGACGAGTACTCCGCTGTCGGCATCGCCGGCACCGCCGGGGTCGCCCTGGAGATGGTGACGCTGCTGCAGGTCGAGCTGGAGCACTACGAGAAGATCGAGGGCACGCTGCTCTCGCTGGAGGGCAAGGCAAACCGGCTGGCCACGATGATCCGCGGCAACCTGGGCAACGCCTTCCGCGGCCTGTCGGTGCTGCCGTTGTTCGTCGGCTACGACCTCGACACCGGGACCGGCCGGATCTTCTCCTACGACGTGACCGGGGGGTGCTACCCGGAGGCGCGCCACCACAGCATCGGCTCCGGCTCGTTCTTCTCCCGTGGGGCGCTGAAGAAGCTGTGGCGCCCCGGCATGGGCCGCGACCAGGCGGTCTCGGTGGCCCTCGAGGCGCTCTACGACGCCGCCGACGACGACTCGGCCACCGGCGGGCCGGACCTGGGCCGGCAGCTGTGGCCCACCTGCGCGACCGTGTCCAACACGGGGGTGGCCTTCGTCGCGGAGGACGATCTTGAGCGGGCGGTGCGCGCCATCGTCGAGGCCCGCCGTGACAACCCGGGAGGTGCCCGATGAGCTTCGGCATGTATGTCTCGCCCGAGCAGCTGATGAAGGACCGGGCCGACTACGCCCGCAAGGGCATCGCCCGCGGCCGCTCGGTGATCGTGGCCAGCTACGCCACCGGCATCGCCTTCGTCGGCGAGAACCCGTCGCGCACGCTGCACAAGGTCTCCGAGATCTACGACCGGATCGGCTTCGCCGCTGTCGGCAAGTACAACGAGTTCGAGAACCTGCGGGTCGCCGGCATCCGGTATGCCGACCTGCGCGGCTACTCCTACGACCGCAGCGACGTCAGTGCCCGCGGCCTGGCCAACGCCTACGCCCAGACCCTCGGCACGGTGTTCACCCAGGAGTCCAAGCCCTACGAGATCGAGATCACCGTCGCCCAGGTCGGCCGGGACGCCGAGCAGGACCAGATCTACCGACTCACCTATGACGGGTCGGTCAGCGACGAGCCCGGCTTCGTGGCGATGGGCGGGGCGAGTGACTCCTTGGCCACCGGGCTGCGCGAGCGGTGGACCGAAGGTATGTCGTTGGCCCAGGTGCTCGCGCTGGCACGGGAGCTGCTGGCGAGCGCGGGCGCGGACAAGGAGCGCACCCTCGGTGCCGACCAGCTGGAGGTGGCCGTGCTGGATCGTCGCCGGCCACGTCGCACCTTCCGCCGGCTCGGCGGGGCGCTGCTGGAGGCGCTGCTGGATCCCGACGACGTGACCGACGACATACCGACCCGCGACGACCGGCGCCCCGGGCAGCACGACACGCTGACCCGCACCGACCCGAACGGCGCCACCGGCCACGACGGTGACCCGGCGCACACCAACCCGCAGCTGCAGCAACCGCCGGACTGACGCGTCGTCGGCGGGCAGCGCTTGGTCAGCCGGCGAACTTGCGGCGGCCAACGCGCTCAGATCTGGTGCAGCTTCTTGACCACCACGAGCAGATGGTGGCACCAGCTCCCTACCGCTGACTCCTGCCCTCTCGGGACCACTGATGCGGGCACCAGTGAGCCTCGGCGGCTCGTGCTGCCCTTCCAGCTCGTCCTGATCTCGCCGGTGTTGGTGCCGGTCTGGGCGCGCTCGGCTGGTGGCGGCTGGTCCGCAATCCCGAGCTGCGGGTATGGTGTCCGATCGCCGTGGCCTTCGTCGTACTGGTGGGGCTGGTCCTGCTCCTGGGGGGCAAGCCCGACTACGTCTGCGGGCTCTACCCGGTGCTGCTGGCCGCGGGTGCCGAGCCGGTCGCCCGGTGGCTGCGCTCGGGCACCCGGTCGGTGC
>NZ_JBPCKQ010000040.1:0-12531 GCF_051004135.1 Ornithinimicrobium sp. | reverse complement strand
TTTGGAGACGCCGCGGAACCCATCGAGTTTCTCGCCCCTGCGTGGCTGGGCCGCCGCCGACCGCTGCTGGTGCCCAACGAGCGTGGACTGGACCGGGCCCTGGAGGCCGGAGTGTCGTCGGTCGCGGTGTTCGGCAGCGCCACCGAGACCTTCGCCCGCAAGAATCTCAACCGCAGCGTCGCCGAGTCGATCGCCATGTTCGAGCCGGTGGTCCGCAGAGCCCTGGATGACGGCGCCTGGGTGCGCGCCTACGTCTCGATGTGCTTCGGCGACCCGTGGGAGGGACCGGTGTCGATGGCCCAGGTCGTCGAGGTCTGCTCCCGGCTGATGGACCTGGGCTGTGACCAGCTTTCGATCGGTGACACCATCGGGGTCGGCACACCGGGACACGTGGAGCGCCTGCTCGACGCGCTGGACGAGGCGGGCGTCGGCAGTGACCAGATCGGGGTGCACTTCCACGACACCTACGGCCAGGCGCTGGCCAACACGATGGCCGCCCTGGCTCGTGGGGTCACGGTCGTCGACGCCTCCACGGGGGGACTCGGCGGCTGCCCCTACGCCAAGTCGGCCACCGGCAACCTGGCCACCGAGGACCTTGTGTGGGCGCTTGACGGCTTGGGCATCGAGCACGGGGCCGACCTGCGTGCGTTGGTGCAGACCAGTGTGTGGATGGCAGAGCAGCTGGGCCGTCCCTCCCCGAGCCGGGTGGTCCGGGCGCTGGCCGGATCGTGACCGGATCGGGACAGGACCCGGCGGTCCTGGGTGAGTGCGCCGAGGCCACCCCGACCGACTACCGGCCGCCGCCGCGGATCCGGGTCGTGGTCGTCGCCCTGATCGTCCACCCCCACCGACCGGCCATCTTCGTCGGCTAGTTCGCCGACCGTGCCGGGCGAGTGCGGCACCGACCGTGCGGCGGGGGCATCGAGTTCGGCGAGACTTCCCGCGAGGCGTTGCACCGCGAGTTCGCCGAGGAGTTCGACACCGTGATTGACGTGGGGCCGCGACTGGCCGTGTGGGAGAACCTGTTCACCTTCAACGACGCACCCGGGCACGAGTGGATCGTCGTCCACGAGGCCTCCTTCCGGGACGAGCGCTTCCTCGACGACGCCCGGTGGCCGGTGGCCGACGCCCCCACGGACGTCGGCGTCTGGCGCTCGCTTGCCGGCGCGCACGGCATACCGCTGCGTCCCGATGGTCTGGAGACGTTGGTGCGCCGAGCGCCCTGAGGAGCTCACGAGTAGCGGGCGAACAGGCTGTTCTGAAATCGCAGCGCGGGGTCATATCGACGCTTGGCAGCGAAGAAGTCATCCAGCCCGGGGTAGGCCTGTGCGACCTGGGCGCGGGTGTAGTGCTGCTGGTACGGCAGGTAGAAGGTGCCCCCGTGATCGAGCGCGGCGCCCACCAGCTCGCGGGTCAGATCGGCCATGTCGGCGTTGCCGGCGTCGCTGACGTCCTGGCTCAGGTAGAGCACCAGGGAGAACCGGTCGCCCTGTGCGTAGTCGAGCGCGATGTCCTCGGCGTGCACGACCCGGATGGAGGCGTTGAGCAGCTGAGCCTCGTGTGTGCCGAGCTCGGCGCGGAGCTCGTCGATGAACGGCACGAGCCGGTCGTAGGGCAGGAAGTACTCATGCAGGACGTCGGTGTACTGGGGCAGCTGGTTCTCCAGGAGCTCCAGGCTCTCGTACATCGCCTGGTTGCGGGCGATCATGCACGCCTCGGTCTCCCGCAGCGCCTCGTTGCGGGCCCGAGTGCAGCCGCGCACTCGGGGGAGCAGGTCGCGCTGTGCGCTCCACTTCATCCGCTGGCCGAGGTCCCCCGTGCGCGCGAGGTTGATCACGAGGCGACCCACCCGATCCGAGCTGCGGGCTTTCAGCGGGGGGATCGGCTCCTCGGCGCTGACTCGGCGGTAGGTGTAGACAATCGCCTCCTCGAGCAGGTTCTCCGGCGAGGTCGACAGGTGCGTGTAGCTGAGCCTGGCCGAGTCGTCACCGGCCACGTCGTTCGCGAAGAACTCGGGGAACGAGCGGTAGTCGACGACGTCACTACGCAGCCGATAGACCTCGCTGTCGACCAGATCCAGCTCCACCTCGAGCACGACGCCGAACAGCCCGTAGCCACCGATCACCGAGCGGAACAGCTCCGGCTCCTGCTCGCGGCTGACCCGGTGCACCGTGCCATCGGCGAGCATCACCCGCATCGAGCGGATCGTGGAGGACAGGCTGCCGGTGCGGAAGTCCAGGCCGTGCGCGTTGACCGACACCGTGCCGCCGACGCTGAGCACGTCGATGCTCGGCATCGTCGCCACCGACAATCCCACCGGGTGGACGGCCTCGAGCACCTCGTGCCAGGGGGCGCCTGCCTGCACCGTGGCGGTCCGGCGTCCTTCGTCGACGCTCACGCGGGCCATCCCGCGCATGTCGAGCACCAGGGCGCCGGGGTAGGCGGCCTGCCCGCCCATCGCGTGCCGGGTGCCCGCGATCGAGACCACGAGGTCGTGCTGCTCGGCGAAGGCAAGCGCCTGTCGGACGTCGGCGACGCTGGTCGGGCGGACCACGCCATACACCTGGGTGCGGTTCAGACAGCTGGCGTCGTTGACCGTGCCGCCGCGCTGAGCAAGCGTCCCGGCGTATGCAGCGCCAGTGGTGCCGGTCGGGCGTGGCGGCGTGACGTCCGGGGCGGGGGTCGGGGCCACGCGCACGACACAGTCTTTGGCCGAAGCAGGAGCACCCGACCACACGGCGAGCTGTTGTCCGCCCACCGTGAGCATGATGAGGAGCGCGGCGATGACGATGAACAACCGGATCCGTCTCCGGCGGGCGGCCCGGGGACGCTGCTGCGGGCTCGTGGACGCGCTCACCCCTGACCCCGGACGGAGGCCTCAACGTCCGGCAGCCGCATGGTGCCCGCGCAGGTCATACGCCATCTGAGCACAGCTCACGGTGGCCGCTGCAACCTGCTCCCCGGCGCCTGGGCGCTGGTGGACGGGGCCGGGCTACGGCTGACCCGCAGACGGCCCGTAGGCAGCGCACTGACGGCGTATGATCTCGCGCATCGATGTGCCGCGTGCCACGCCATACACCGTGCCGGGGAAGTCCAGTGGCTCCTGCACCGCCCACAGCTCGCAACCTTGTCCGGCGCGCGAGCCGGGGAACATCGACGCCCCGGTGGCGATGAACACCTCGTCCTCGACCGTCGTGCCGTTGAGGTGGGTATGCGGGCCGACCAAGACGGCGTCGCCGACGCGCAGCGGGTGGTCGGCCCGAGGTCGGCGTTGAGCACGGTGCCGTGCAGCACCCGCGAGTGAGCGCCGATCGTCACGTCCCCGGTGATGACGGCGGACGGTGCGATCCATGCGGTCGAGTCGATCCGGCCCGTCTGCGCAGCCTATGCGGGGGCCCCTACCCTGAGCGTGTGGACATCGAGGCACGGCTCGACCGGGTGGAGAGCGAGGCGGCGATCCGGCGCCTGGCTCACGAGTACTGCCACGGGGCGGACAAGCGAGACCGGAGGCGATTCGCCGACGTGTGGGCACCGGACGGCGTGTGGGTCGTCTCCGACGAACAGGAGTTCGCCGGGGTCGACGCGATCTGTGGCGCCGTGGCCCAGCAGTGGGAGTGGTTCAGCCAGATGCAGCACTGGACGTCCAACCACGTGGTGACCTTCGATGCGCAGGACCCCGATGTCGCGTCCGGAGAGGCGGACGTGCGGGTGGCCATCCACAGCCGCGACGGCACCTGGTGGCACGGGGGCGGCACCTACGTGGACGACTACATCCGCTCCGAGGGGAGGTGGCGGATCAGCCGCCGGCGGGTCAGCGGGACTTTCGCGTCAAAGGGCCATGCCCCGCCGTCGCCTCAGCGCAAAGCCACCGACGCGTGACCCGGAGGCGCATCGGCCTCGGCTGAGCGGATGAATGTGACGCTCCTGACGCTGTGGCGTCAGCTTCGTCACATTCATCGGTGCGGTCTGCTGCGGGCGCGGGCTGCCGGTCAGTGGTCGGAGCAGGTGCCGAAGATCTCCAAGGTGTGCGCCACGTCGCGGAAACCGTGCTCAGCGGCGACCCGCTCGGTCCACTGCTCCACCGTCGGTCCCTCGACCTCCACCGTGCGGCCACAGTCACGGCATACCAGGTGGTGGTGGTGCCCGGTGCTGCACATCCGGTAGGCAGCCTCGCCGTCGTCGGTGCGCAGCACGTCGACCTCGCCGGCCGCAGCCAGGGCCGTGAGGGTGCGGTAGACGGTGGCCAGCCCGACACTCTCGCCTGCCCCGCGCATCCGGGCGTGCAGGTCCTGGGCCGAGGTGAAGTCCTCGATCTCCCCGAGCCGGGCGGTGACTGCCGCCTGTTGGCGGGTGGGGCGTCGAGTCGAGGGGCTCATCGGCTGCTCCGTTCGGCGGTCTGGGTCTGCTCATCGACGGCGTCGTCGTGGTGCTCGTCGTAGTGGCCACCGTGTGCGGCGTGCCGATGGCCGTCGTGCAGGTAGTCGACATGGTCCTTGTGCGGCACCGCGGGGTGCCCACAGTCCGCTCCGTGCTCATGAGTATGCCGTTCAGCCATCCGGTGCCGCCGGGCCGCCAGGGGGCTCAGCGCAACCCGCCCCACCACGACGACCAGGAACATGCCGATCGCCAGGAGCACGATCGTTCCCCCGGTCGCGGTGTCGGCATAGAACGAGGTCACGACCCCACCGACGGCCGCGAGCACTCCGAAGCCCGACGCCCACCAGATCGCCGTGCGGAAGCTCGTGGCCACCTGCTGGGCCGCGGCGTTGGGCACGATCATCAGCGCACTGATCAGCAGCAGTCCCACGACGCGCATGGCCACGACGACGGTGATGGCGGTCAGCGCGGCCAGCAGCAGGTTGAGAGCGACGACGGGCAGACCGCTCGCCCGGGCATACTCCTCGTCACCGGCGACCGCGAAGAAGCGCTGCCGCAGCACGGTCGTGACCACGACGATCGCCGCCGACAGCACGCCGAAGACCACGAGGTCCGCAGGCGTGGTGGTGGTGATCGCGCCGAACAGGTAGCCGGTCAGGTTGGAGGTCTGGCTGCCGTCGACCTTGTTGATGATCACCACGCCGGCGGCGATCCCGCCGTAGAACATGATGGCCAGGGCGACGTCACCGCTGGTGCGCCCCCGCATCCGGATCAGCTCGATCCCGATGCCGGCCGCCAGCGCGGCCACCAGGGCGGTGAGCAGGGGCTGCTGGTCCAGCAGGACACCGATTGCCACTCCCGCCAGAGCCACGTGCCCCATGCCGTCGCCGATCAACGAGAGCCGTCGCTGGACCAGGAAGATGCCGACCAGCGGCGCGGACAGCCCGACGAAGAAGGCGGCCAGCAGGGCATAGCGCATGAAGTCCAGCGCAAGCAGATCGGCCATCAGCGCACCTGGGTCGAGGTCGTCGACCCGGTGTCGTAGGGGCCCCGCATCAGGTGGTGCCGACGGCTGTCCACCTCGTCGTGGTGGTCCCCGCCACCACGGTGCGTCTGGTGCGCCACCGACTCCACGTGGGAGGCGTAGCCGGCCGGGGTGCCGTCGAACGTCACCTGGCCTGCGTCCATCTCGACGATGTGGTCCACGATGCCCTGCAGAGCGGCCAGCTCGTGCGTGACCACCAGCATCGTGACGCCGGTGTCCACCAGCCGGCGCAGCACCTGAAGCAGTCCCTCCTGAGAGGCGTGGTCCACCCCGGCGGTCGGCTCGTCCATGATCAGCAGGGTGGGCTCGCTGACCAGCGCCCGCGCGATGAGGACCCGCCGCTGCTGGCCTCCCGAGAGGGTGGCGACGTCGGTCCTGGCCCGGTCGGCCAGGTCCACGGTCGACAGGGCAGCGTTGACGAGCTCAGCGTCGCGACGGTTGGGTGGCCGCCACCAGGGGCGGTGCGGCAGCCGACCCGTCGAGACCACCTCACGCACGGTGGAGCGCACCGAGCCGGACAGGGTATGCCGTTGCGGGACGTAGCCCAGCCGGCTGCGGTCCGAGCGTCTGGTCACCGGCGCTCCGAGCACCTCGAGCTCGCCGGCCAGGTGCTCGTTGAGCCCGAGCAGACCCCGGACCAGGGTCGACTTCCCCGACCCGTTGGGACCCAGCAGTGCCAGCACCTCACCGGAGGCCATCTCGAAGGTGAGGTCGGACACGACGGCGTGCCCGGCATACCCGAAGGCAGCCGAGCGCGCCGACACGACCGGTAGGACGTCGGCGGTCACGAGCAGCCTTGACCTTCGCGCAGGGCGTCCAGGTTGGCGCGCATGATCTCAATGTAGTCCTCGCCGGGGGAGGAGTCGGTGACTCCTTCGACGGGGTCCAGGACCTGGACCTTTGCCCCGGTCTCGTTGGCGACGGTCTCGGCGATGTCGGAGCCGGGCAGGACCTCGGAGTAGACGGTCGTGGCGTCGACCTCCTCCACGATCTCGCTGACCTGCGCCAGGCGCGCCGCCGACGGCTCGGAGTCCGGCTCCAGTCCGGTGATGCCGATCTGATGGAACCCGTAGGGCTCGGCGATGTAGCCGAAAGCCGCATGGGTCGTGATCATGTCCTCCTGGGTGCACGACGCCAGCCCCGTGTCGTACTCCGCCTTCAGCGTGGTCAGCTCGGCGACCAGCTCGTCGGCGTTGGCCCGGTATGCCTCGGCGTTGTCGGGATCGGCCTGCCCCAGCCGGTCGGCGATCGCCTGCGAGACGCCGGCCATCCGCTCGGGGTCGAGCCAGAAGTGCGGATCGGTGGCACCGTGGCCGTGCTCGTCCTCGCTGTGGCTCCCCTCCTCCTCGGTGTGGGCCTCCTCGGTGTCGTGCTCGTGCTCGTCCTCGCTGCTGGTCTCGATCAGATCCGCGGCGCTGTTGACGTCGAAGGAGTGGTCGCTCGCCTGGCCCTCGACGGCGTCGTCGACGCCGGGCTGGAGGCCGGAGGAGTAGATGACCAGGTCCGCCTCCTGCACACCGGCCACGCTCTGCGGGCTCAGCTCGGCATCGTGCGGGTCGACGCCCGTTGAGGTCAACGTCTGCACGGTGGCCAGGTCTCCGACGATCCGGTTGGTCGCGAACTCCAACGGGTAGAAGCTCACCACCACGTCCATCCCCTCTTGCCCGTCCGCGGCGGCACCGGAATCATCCGAACCACCGCAGCTCGAGAGGACCAGAGCGGCGACGGGCAGGGCGGCAAGGGCAGCGAGGCGCGTTGAGGTCATGGCCCACAGTCTCGGACAAAATGATAACCATTGTCAAAATCAGTCTCATCGCAGCGCCCAAGCAGGATGATGGTGACGTTGTGGCCGCTACAGCGACACCTATGTCGCATTCATCGGTGCGGGCTCCCGGCTGCCCGACGCGGTGGCCCACGGCTCACCGGCGCCCGGAGACCGCATACCCAGGTGCGGGAGTCCTCAGTGGGGGACGAGCTGCTCGGTGGAGACCTGTGCCTGGGTGCGGGACAGCGAGTCACTGGCCTTGCGAGTGCCCAGCCAGCCGAGCCAGACCGAGAGTCCACCGATCACGAGGCCGGCGACGTCGTCGACGATGTAGTGCCACCCGAAGTAGATGGTCGAGACGACGGTCAGCACGAAGAAGACCCACATCGTCCAGCGCACCACCTTGGGGAAGCCCGCCAGGTGCACGATGAGGGCCGCGGTGAAGACGATCGAGGTATGCAGCGAGGCGAACGCCGCGATGCTGGAGACCGACATGGTCGACAGGGGGTCGGCGAGCACGTTGGACCGGGCGCGCAACATGCCGGACTGCAATGCGCTCACCCCGGTCTCGGGCAGGTCGTAGAACCGCCAGCGGAACTCGGCGAACGGGCCGGAGGCCGGGATCATGTAGTAGCTGGCGGTGCCGAGCGACCAGTTCAGGCACAACGCCGTGGTGTACCAGAGGCCCAGCGTCACGTCGCGCGACCAGACCAGTGCCGCAGCCAGGGAGATCGGCACGAACAGCAGGAAGGAGATGTAGACAAAGGACAGGACGTGCGCCGAGACCCCCGTGCCCAGCACTTCGTGCAGCAGGTCACCGGGGTGGTGACCGAAGGCCAGCACGTCGTCCGAATACATCAGAGCAAGATCCTCGGACTGCGCGCGCACCATCGGCAGGAAGCTCTTGAGGTTGCGGTAGCCGACATAGGTGACGTAGAAGCTGGCGAGCGCCACCAGGACGACGACGAGCCGCTCCCAGGGCCATCGATGGGCGATGACGTGGCGCAGGGCCGGGCGCAGGTTGGTCAGTCCGCGAGCTCGGATGAGGGTGCGCGGCACGATGTCGGCCACGATGAACAGCCCCAGAATGGCCGGAAGGCGGAGCCAGCTCGGTCCGAGAAATCCGTCCGGGTCGCGCAACGGCAACCCGAGGAGCAGCGCACCGAGCACAGCGAGTCCACCCGTGGTCAAGGCGACCGTGACGGCCAGACCGAGACCGCGACCGCGCGTGAACAAGCGATGAACTACCGATGGCATTCATTCATTGTGCCGGTTGATGGGTGGGGGTTGTCCACTTCGACACGTGTAATGTCCGTCACCGTCCAATCACGAACGCTGCTCAGTCGAGGATGGGCACGCCCTGCAGTGCAGCAGATATCTGCTCGTCGGGCAGGTCGTAGTCGACCATCTGACCGCTGAGATACTGCTCGTATGAGGCAAGGTCCAGGTGGCCATGGCCGCACAGTGCGGTCAGGATCACCTTCTCCTGCCCGGACTCCTTGCACACGAGCGCCTCGCGGATGGCGGCGGCCAGAGCATGGGTCGGCTCGGGGGCCGGAACGATCCCCTCGGCCTTGGCGAACTGCAGCGCCGCCGCAAAGCACTCGGTCTGCGGGACCGAGATCGCCTCGACCATGCCCTGCTCGTGCAGATGCGAGACCAGCGGGCTCATCCCGTGGTAGCGCAGCCCGCCGGCGTGGATCGGCTCGGGGATGAAGTCGTGCCCCAGGGTATGCATCTTCATCAGCGGGGTCAGCCCCGCGGTGTCTCCGAAGTCGTAGCGGTACTCGCCCTTGGTCAGGGTCGGACACGCGGCGGGCTCGACGCAGCGGATAGTCGGACTCATCCGGCCGGCCAGCTTCTCGCGCAGGAACGGGAAGGACAGGCCGCCGAAGTTGGACCCGCCACCGGTGCAGCCGACCAGCAGGTCGGGAGTCTCGCCGACCTTGGCCAGCTGCAGCAGCGCCTCCTCGCCGATGATCGTCTGATGCAGCAGCACGTGGTTCAGCACCGAGCCCAGGGCGTAGCGCGTCAAGGGGTCGGCCACCGCCATGCTGACCGCCTCGGAGATGGCGATGCCGAGCGACCCCGGCTGGTCGGGGTCCTGCGCCAGCAGCGAGCGGCCGTAGTCGGTGACCTCCGAGGGGCTGGAGTGCACCGTGGCACCCCAGATCTGCATCATCGTCCGGCGGTGCGGCTTGGCGCGGTAGGACGCCGCGACCTGCCACACCTCGCACTCCATGCCGTACTGCGCCGTCGCGAAGGCCAACGCGCTGCCCCACTGGCCCGCCCCGGTCTCGGTGGTCAGCTTGGTGATGCCCTCCTGGTGGTTGTAGTAGGCCTGCGGCACCGCGGTGTTGGGCTTGTGCGACCCGGCCGGGCTGACCCCCTCGTACTTGTAGTAGATCCGCGCGGGGGTGTCCAGCAGCGCCTCGAGACGCCGCGCCCGAAACAGCGGGCTCGGTCTCCACAGCCGGTAGACGTCGAGCACCCCGCCGGGGATGTCGACATACCGCTGCGTCGTGACCTCCTGCTCGATGAGCGCCGTCGGGAACAGCGGCGCGAAGTCGTCCGGCCCGGCCGGCTCGTGCGTGCCCGGGTGCAGGGCCGGTGGCGGCGGCTCCGGCAGATCGGCGACCAGGTTGTACCACTGCGTCGGCAGCTCGGACTCGTCGAGCAGGATCTTGCTGTATGTCGTGTCGCCGGTGGCCATGTCAGGCACCCTAGCGCTGTGCTCAGGGCAGCAGGTCGATGGTCGAGACAAGGTCTCCGACGAAGCCCAGGGCGTCGAAGGAGTCGTAGATCGGGCTCAGACCGGTGCGGACGGCGTCGTACTGGCTCAATGCCCACGCGGTGCTCACGGGGCACTCGCGGGCCAGTCGCTCGGCGGCTATGGCGACGTCGGCAGGCATGTCGGGGAGGATCTCGGGCGCCAGCTGCATACCTGCTACGAGCGTGATCAGCACGGTCTCCCGCTCATCCGGTGGACGCTGTCGAGTGAGCACCTCCCGCAGCCCCGTGCGCACCGCATACTCGCGGTGAGCATCGATCTGAGGGTAGCGCCGCCCGCGCAGCGTGCGCCTCGAGTCCAGCACGCGGTGGTCCCCCGGCCGGCGGTGGCCCGGGCGGCCCGGTCCAGGAGCTCATCCTGCACATGCACGGTTGGTACGCGGTGCAGCCGACCGGAGCGAGGCCCCCCCGTCGCCCGGCTCGAGGTGCACCGCGCCGAGCAGCCGCAGCTCGAGGATCAGGGCGATCGCCAACCCATCCAACCGCTGGCGCTGGATCGTCCTGGAGCCGGATGCGTCATCTGTGCACAGGAGCAGTAGGTCCTCGGCAAGCAAGATGGTCATTCCCCGATGTACTCTCCGGACCGTTGGGCGGCTGACGCGTCCACGGTGGTCTCTTCAGCGAGGCAGCGCGAGGTAGGCGATGACGAGCACCACGTAGAGGGCCGGCACGAGTAGAGCCGCACCCACCGCAGCCGTTCGGTGTATCCCGTCCGCAGATAGGGCGCACCATGTGTCCGCTGGAGATCCGCTCGATGTCGTCGAAGGGCAGCATCGTCTCTTTTTGACGGCGACTTTGCCGGCCTCCAGCAACCTGACGTCTCGCATCATCGTGCTGGACACGCGCTGTGTGGCCGACATGCAGCCCGCCGCGCTGGTCCGTCTCAGGTCGACCGGCGCGGGCCACGACGGGCATCCCCTCCATGGCTCGATCCTAAGACTTGTCGGAGAATCTGACGGGCTCCGGCAGGACCTCGACCCAGCGGCCGTGCAAGTCGGCATGGGCAAGCAGCGGCCCCGAACCGCCGGGCCAGGTGCGCAGCTGCACGGCGGCTCGGTCTCCCCTCAGCGGGTCAGGCTCGAAGCTGAGCCGCATCAGCGGTGCGAATACCGTGGCGCGTCGCCCCGCGTCCTCGATCGCGTGGGTGATGGCGTTGCGGGCCGCTACCGGGATGTACTGCCAGACGATGGACTGGAAGACCAGCACCGGCCGCTGCCCGGTCAGCGTCGCCAGCAGGGTTGGCAGGTCAGCGGCGGTGTCGTCGGTCTGGATCAGCCTTGCCGGGACGGTCCGGGACACCTCGATGGCGGCGTCGAGGCGCTCCCGCCGCTCGCTCTGATCCGGCCACAGATAGCTGCGCAGCCGCAGGGCCATCGCCTCGTCGCGGGGGTCGATCGGGTGCGGGTCGAGGCCCCACCGTGCGTCGACCCGCCACGGGTGCAGGGCCGGTGCGTGCCTGTGCCAGTCGGGGGACAGCTGGACGATCGAGTCCGGGTCGCCGCCGACCGCTCGCGAGCCGTCGGCATACCCGAAGCGGTCGAGCCGCAGGTTCAGACCCGCCGAGCAGCCGATCTCGACCAACGCGATCCCGGTCTCCGCATCATCGACACGGGAGTTGCTCTGATCAGGAACGGTGGCGACCTGCTCGGCCAGGGCCGACAGGCCGAGCACGAGCGCGCTCGCTCGGCCGGGCTCGTTGGTCTGCACGGCACGGGCGAGGTAGTCCGTCGTGACCACGGGGTGGGCGCTCAGGGCCTGTCCCAGCTCGTCGGCGAGCAGCCGCGCATCGGGCAAGGGCTCGCAGCGACCACCGCAGGAGGGGTATGCCGTCGCGAGCCGGGGGGCGTCCCCGCGCAGCGCCAACGCATGGGCGGCGCCGAGCAATCGCAGGGGCAGCGCGTGGCCGAACCGCCAACGCTCCATCGGGGCGAGCAGCACGTCATAACGGCCGGACCTCACGTCCTGCGCGACGTGGGGCAGCACCGCGGCGTAGAGCGGCGAACCCAGCTCGGCACAGCTGCGGGCTTGGGCCGCGAACCAGCCCGCCAGGAGCTCGCGAGGCCCCTCCGCATTTTCCTCGGCCATGCCTCCACGGTCTCAGACAACGAACGGTGGGGGGTGTGTCGGACCTCTGTCCTAGGTTGAGAACAGATGGAAACGACCAGGCGGTAGCGACCAGATGATCTTGACTCGGGAGGTGTGACATGGCGGCGGTGACGGGCTGGGGCGAGCCGACCGGGCATGGCGAAGCTGGTCATGCCGAGCAGGCCGGTGCTGTTGAGGCTCGGTGGGCGCCGGTGACGCGAGCGATCGGGGTGCTGGCCGAGTCGGTGCAACAGACCGTGCGGTGCACCGAGGCCGAGATCGCTTCGGGTTTGGCGGTGTTGGACCGGGCGCACGCCCAAGCCCAACGGTGCGTGCTGGCCATGCTGGTCGAGGGGCACTCGCGGGGGTTGCACCTGGACACCGGGTTGAGCGTGCATGACTGGGTCGCGGCGCGGTGCCCGGGGTTGACCCGTGCTGCGGTGTCGGATCTGGCCGCGGTGGTCAAGGC
>NZ_JBPCKQ010000039.1:0-3986 GCF_051004135.1 Ornithinimicrobium sp. | reverse complement strand
CGTCCCAGCGGCCCTGAGTGGCGATCAGACGGTCCGGGCGTGCCTGGTGGCTGCCCTCGAGCCGCAGCCGCGCAGCCGCGTGCTCCCACACGAGCGTCTCGTACGTCGTGCCGACCCACACGTTGACCAGGTACTCGCCGGGCATCAGCAACGCCGGCAGGGTCAGCGACACCCGGTAGTGCCCGGGTGCACCGAGCGGCCGCCCGACGGACGAGCGAGTGTCGGACAGCGCCTCGTCGAGCAGCCGTCCGCCGGTCAGCGTCTCGACGCTGACGGCCAGGTCCAGCCCGGGTACGTGGTCGCGCACGACTAGGCCGACATCGACGACGTACGGGTCCTCCCGCCGGATCCGTCCGGCCGACGCGCGGGTGGTGCTGCGCAGGTCGAGCGAGGTCAGCGCCACGGCGGCGTCCGGGTCGGGGGCGAAGGTCCGGTTGCCCGCGTCGGGCGTCGCCTCCACCAGGTAGTCGTGGACGACCTCTGCGGTCCGGCCGACGGCCCGCACCCGGCCGGCGTCGAGCCACAGCGTGGTGGAGCACAGCCGCGTCACCGCGTCGAGGTTGTGGCTGATGAAGACGACGGTGCGTCCGGAGCGCTCGATCTCCTCCATCGCGCCCAGGCAACGCCGCTGGAACTCCGCGTCTCCGACGGCGAGCACCTCGTCCACGAGCAGGATGTCGGCATCGACGTGCGCCGCGACGGCGAAGGCCAGACGCAGGTACATCCCGGAGGAGTAGCGCTTGACGGGCGTGTCGAGGAACCGACCGATGCCCGAGAAGTCGACGATGTCGTCCAGGCGCCGGGCGACCACGGACTTGGGCATACCCAGGATGGCCGCGTTGAGGAAGACGTTCTCGCGTCCCGAGAGCTCGGGGTGGAAGCCGGTCCCGACTTCGAGAAGGGAGCCGACGGTGCCCCGTGTGCGGCTTACCCCTCCGGTCGGCTCGGTGATGCGCGCGAGGACCTTTAGCAGCGTGCTCTTGCCGGCTCCGTTGCGTCCGACGATCCCCAGGCTCGTCCCCTCGGGGATGTCTACGCTCACGTCGCGCAGCGCCCAGACGTCCGTCGGCTCGTCCTCGGCCCGCGGTGACCGGGCAAGCCAGCCTCGCACCGCCGCCGTGGCGGCCCGGACGGTGTCGGCCGTGACCGTGTCGCCGAGCCGGTAGCGCTTGCTCAGCAGGTCGATCTCGATGGCGTTGCCCATGCCTAGCGGGAGTTTCCTGGCTAGTTGGATCTTGGTCAGGTGATCCGGGTGCGGCACCCGGGCTGACCTGGGGTTTCTCGGCGTGTCGAGCAATGATCAGCTGCCGGATAGTGTATGACCTAAACTGTGGCCAGCCTCTACAAGAAGGTGATCAACGGGAAGCCGTACTGGTACCTGCGTGAGATGGCCCGGGTGGACGGCAAGCCCAAGATGATCTCGGAGCGCTACCTGGGGTCCGCGGCCGACATCGAGGCTCTCCTGCAGGCTCAGGAGCGGGCGGTGCTGCCGGCCCGCTCCCGACATCTGAAATTCGGTGACGTCGCGGCGGTGTGGGGCGTGCTGGACCGGCTCGGGGTGATCGAGCTGATCGACACCGTGGTCGGGACCAGGCGCGTCGACGCGGGCGCCTCGGTGGGCAGCTACCTGACCCTGGCGGCGCTGAACAGGGTGGTGGCACCGCGCTCGAAGCTGGCGTTCGCCGACTGGTGGAAGACCACCGCGGGCGACCGCTTCACCCGGATTCCGGCCGCCGTACTGGACCACCGCAGGTTCTGGGACGCGATGCACGCCGTCACCGTGGCCCAACTCGCCGACATCGAGCAGCAGCTGGCACTGCGCATGATCGAGACCTTCGAGCTGGACATCTCGGCGTTGGCGCTGGACATGACCAACTTCGCGACCTACATCGACAGCGGCAACGAGGCGGCGCCGATCGCGCAGCGCGGCAAGGCCAAGCAGAAGCGCTGCGACCTGCGCCTGGTCGGGCTCGGCCTGGTCGTCACCCGTGACGGCGGCGTGCCGCTGGTCAGCCACGCCTACCCCGGCAACCGGCCCGACGTCACCCAGTTCGCCACCATGATCGACCTGCTCAGCGCCCGGCACGCCGCGCTGGCGACCCGGGTCGGCGCGCCCACCGCGGCGGAGGTGACGGTGGTGTTCGACGCCGGGCAGAACTCGGTCGCGAACTTCACCCACCTGATCGACGCCGGCCTGGCGTTCATCGGTTCCATCCCGCCCTCGGACTGCCCCGACCTGCTCGCCCGGCCCGACACCGACCGGGCCCTGGTCGACGCCGACCGCTTCGCCGGCCTGAGCGCGGTGCAGACCCGCCGGGTCGTGTTCGGCACCGAGCGGCGCGTGATCCTGACCCACTCACCGACCCTGCACGCCGCCCAGCGGGCCGGGTTCGCCCAGACCCTGGCCAAGGCCGTCGGCAAGCTCACCGACCTGTCCGAGGTGCTGGCCCGCGGCAAGACCCGCCGGTCCAGAGCCAAAGTCACCGCCGAGATCGCCGCGATCACCGCCGACCCGTGGCTCCGCCGGGTCCTGAACTACGAGCTCACCGGCAGCACACCAGCCGAACATCGGCTCACCGTCACCGTCGACACCAAGGCTCAGGACGCGCTGGAGATCGAGGTGTTCGGCAAACGGATCCTGGTCACCAACCGTGAGGACTGGTCGGTCGCTGAGGTGGTCGCCGGCTACCGCTCCCAGTCCGACGCCGAGTTCAGCTT
Organism: Ornithinimicrobium sp.; assembly: GCF_051004135.1. Taxonomy (GTDB): domain Bacteria; phylum Actinomycetota; class Actinomycetes; order Actinomycetales; family Dermatophilaceae; genus Ornithinicoccus. The sequence continues at coordinate 1,268 of NZ_JBPCKQ010000039.1, read as the reverse complement.
CCGCCAGCTCAAAGACCCCCGCGTCGTGTCGTTCTCCCCGATGCACCACTGGACCGAGCACAACATCCGGGTGCACACCTTCACCTGCGTCCTGGCCTTGCAGATCGCCCACCTGATGCGCCGCGAGGCCAAGCGCGCCGGCCTGCACGCCTCGGTCCGCGACCTGCTCGACCAACTGGCCGGCATCGCCGAGACCGTGCTGATCTACCCCTCCACCGGCGGCCGCCCCAAGGCCCGCCGGATGCTCACCGAAACCACCGATAGCCAAGACAAGCTCACCGAGATCTTCGACCTCACCCGATGGGCTCCACGGACTTAGGTCATACACCGAAACAAGATCAACACAGTCCTGACCTGCGGTAATACAACCAAGATCAAGCTAGCTAGGAAACTCCCGCTAGCGCGGACCCGATCAACCCGACGTTCACGGTCGGCTGGCTGGACTACGTCGCGGCCCGCGGGTTCGGCACCGACCCGGCCAGGGTCCGCTCGCCCAAGGACAAGCCTCGGGTTGAGCGGACCGTGCAGTACGTCCGGGAGAACTTCTGGCGCGGTGAGGAGTTCACCGACCTCGCGCACGCCCAGACGCGGGTCGGGCTGTGGTGCCGCACCACGGCCGGGATGCGCCTGCACGGCACGACCGCGCAACGCCCGGCCGAGGACTTCACCGCCCACGAGCAGCCGTTGCTCCTGCCGGCGCCGACGCAGGGCTATGACCGGCCGCTGTTCTCGACCCCGAAGGTTGCTCGGGATCTGCATGTCGAGGTCGCCCGCGGGCTCTACTCCGTGCCGGGTGAGCTGATCGGGCAGCGCGTCCAGGTGCGGGCAGACTCCCACCTGGTCAAGGTCTTCAGCCGTGGGCAGCTCATCAAGACCCACCCTCGGGTCAAGCCCGGCGGCCGCTCGACCGACCCAGCCGACTACCCGGTCGAGCGCCGGGACTACGCCCTGCGCGACGTCGCGTCCCTGACCAGCAAGGCCGCGGCCCTCGGGCCGAGCGTGGGTGTCTACGCCGTCCGGCTGCTCGATGTCCCGCTGCCGTGGACGTCGATGCGGACCGTCTACCGGCTCCTGGGCCTGGCCCGCAGCTACGGGGCTGAGGCGGTCGACGCGGCCTGCGCCCGAGCACTGGAGCTCGACGTCGTCGACGTCAACAAGGTCACCCGGATGCTCGAGCAGGCCCGCGAACGCGCGCCCCTGCCGGCGCAGGCCGCCAACGTCGTGGGCGCCCTTTCCCGGTTCGCCCGTGACCCGCAGGAGTTCCAGGG
>NZ_JBPCKQ010000038.1:0-3462 GCF_051004135.1 Ornithinimicrobium sp. | reverse complement strand
CACAGTGCCGTTCGCTCAGGATCCACCAGCGGGTGTGCGCGGTAGTGGCCCAGGCGGGGACTGTTGCCGCCCATGCCCTCCCACTCGAACTGGCCGTTGAGCAACTCCGTGACGAAGGTCCACGGCTCGTAGTCCTCCTCGATCCGCTCGGTGACGCCATCGAGCCAGGTCACCAGGAGCCAGACACGCTCCGTCCTGCGAAAGGGCATCCAGACGGGCTCGACCACGGTGGCCACATGGCCGAGAACCATCTCGTGGCGTCGCAAGGCCCAGACGCCCTCCCGGAAGGGATCGAGCATCGCGATCTTGGGGTAACGACCCACGAAGACAGCGTCGCACGGTGGCCCAAGGCTGCGAACGTCGGCACGGACGCCCAGCCACCATGTTGAGGCATGCGAGGTGGGTGATGATGTGACCATGTCGGTGCGTCGTCTCGATGATGAGCAGGTCGCCCGATTGAGCGGCCGACCGCGCTCGTACGACCCGACGGGCGCAGCCCGTCCTAAGACGTGGCCCGGCTTCACCCGGCTCCAGCGCTCCGTGGTGTTGAGAAGTCAGGACCTCGAGGCCGCCGGGGAGGCGTTGGTCCGGTGGCGCGTGCATGAGCAAGCAGGCTTACGGGTGCGAGCCTCGGACATCCCCATGGTGGCCGGGACCGTCGTGCTGATGCGGTGGGGGGTTGGTTTCCTGTCATTGAGGATCCCCTGTCGCGTGGTCGAGGTGATCGACGAACCGCGGCGCAAGGGCTTTGCCTACGTCACCCTCGTCGGGCACCCCGAGGGCGGTGAAGAACAGTTCCTCCTCGAGCGACTCGACGACGGCAGCATCACGTTCACGATCACCGCGGTTTCCAAGCCGGCATCGACGCTGGCCAAGCTCGGTGGCCCGGCGACCCGAGCCGTCCAGCACCTCATGACGCAGCGGTACCTGCGGGCTCTCGACCGCCTGCCGTAAGAGACTGCTCCCGCTGCCTACTGTGCGGTGGCGTCCGCACCGGTCACTGGTGTCGAGACCACGGGCTGGACCGGCTACTGCATACCCTGTGACTGAGCCGCACGCAGGGCGTCCAGGCTCGTCTCGTCACCGGCCGTGTCGGGCTCGGCGCTGCGGCCCCAGAGCCAGCGGTCGATCTGCTCGGCGGTCCCGGAGACGGTCGCGCGCACCTCGCCACCGGCCCGGAGCACGGCGCCAGGCTTGTCGTATGACGTGCCCGACTGCCCGACTCCGACCCAGCGGCCGGGCTGCAGGAGCCAGGTCCGGTCCAGATCGGAGGCGATGAGCTCCACTGCCCCGACGACCGGTCTGAACTCAAAGCCGGGGAGGGTGGACCACCACGCCCATATCACCTCCACGGCGTGGGCGATCCCGTCTGCTGCCAGCTCCGGGTCCACCGGGGCGGAGTCGATGCCGGCGGTCAGCTCGGCGTCGAGGCGGTGCATGAGCGCCTCGTGCGCCTGCATGCGGCGCGTGGACCCCACCGTCTTGGCCGTCTCCAGCCAGAACCAGGCCGGCTCGTCGTCCTGTCGTTCGTCGAGCTCGGCCACCAGCGCCGAGGTCTGGTCGCGGAACACCGTGATCGTGGTGTCCTGGTCGGCAGGTCGCGCGGGATTCTGCGCCTCGACACCCTCCATGTCCTCGTCGGTCTGCGCACCGTCGCGCAGGATCCCGGCCCAGAAGGCGTGGACCTCGGTCAGGTGCCACAGGAGGTCCTGCGAGGTCCAGCCGGGGCACGTGGGGACTTCGGCCTCGGGATCGCTCCGCCGGATCGCCTGCACGAAGCGCTCGGACTCCTCCACGATGGCCTGTTTGAAGTCGGTCATGCTGCCATCTCACCACCCGAGTCGCCGCCACACCAGGGGGGTATGAGTGCTCGGTCGGCTTGGTGCGTGGGGGGGCGCGGAGGTCAGGCGTGGTCGGAGCGCAGCTCCCGGGCGCTGCTGCACAAGGCCTCGATCGTCGCCTTGATCGCGGGCACCCGCTGCAGGTCCGGGGTCGTGACGATCTGCACGGCCCGCTGCGAGACCGGGGCCACCTGCCGGGTCACAACGTCGGGGTGGGACACCGAGTGCAGGATCAGCGCAGGCATCAGAGCCACCCCCAGCCCGGCGGCCACGAGGCCGAGCACGGCCACGTAGTCCTCGGTCTCGAAGGCCACGTCCGGTGCGAAGCCGGCCTGGTGGGCCAGCGAGAGCAGGTGGCCCCTGCATCGGGGACATCCCGCGATCCAGGGCTCGTCCGCCAGATCGGTCAGGCTCACGACGTCGGACGCGGCGAGCGGATGCTGGGCGGGCAACGCGACGAGCACGGGGTCGGTGAGCACGTCGAGGACGACCAGGCCCTGCAGGTCGTCCTCACCCCGGCCGGCGTCGGTGCCGTCGTAGGTGAAGGCCACCGCCAGGTCGCAGGTGCCGTCCCGCAGCGCCGCGAGGGACTCCGGCGGCTCGGCCTCGGAGAACTGCACGGTGATCCCCGGGTACTGCTCCTTGACTTTGGCCAGGGCGCGGGGGACCAGGGTGGCCGAGGAGGAGGGGAAGGCCTGCAGCCGCACCCGGCCGCTCTGCATACCGGCGATCGCCGCGACCTCGGCCTCGGCGTTGTCCAGCGCAGCCAGCACCTGCACCGCATGCCGGGCCAGCACCGACCCGGCCTCGGTCAGTCGGACGCTGCGGCCGTTGCGCTCGACCAGGGTGGTCCCGCAGCGCTGCTCCAGGCGGCGGACCATCTGCGAGACCGCGGGCTGGGTGTAGCCCAGGGTATGGGCAGCAGCGGTGAAGCTGCCCTCCTCCGAGATGGCCCGCATGACACGTAAACCAGCGGCATCGAACATGCCAGTAATGATAACGCGCGCTAATGCCCTCAGTCGTTCGGCGGCGGGGGAGGCGGAGGTGGCGGCGCGCTACGCCCCGAGGGTGGTGGGGGTGGAGCTGGGTGGCCACCGGGCGGAGGTGGCGGCGACCCGGCGCCGGGAGCAGGCGGCGGGCTGCTCGACAGGGCCAAAGAGCCCAGCCGGCCCTGCGACTCCAGCTCGCGCAGGCCACTCAGCGCGCGGCTGCGGGCCTCCTCATCGACCGGGCGCCCCTGAGCCTCCAGGTAGGCCAACACTCCGAGATCGTGTAGGTGCGCTGCTGGTCGCGGTCTCCGCCACCCGACGTGGCCTGGTTGATCGCGTGGTCGGCTTTGCCGGCGAGATCGGTGGCCGTCGCCCGCGCCTTGTCCAAGAACCCCATTCGATGCTCCTTCGCCGAGGGCTCAGACCTCCTGAAGTAGCGAATGTTGATGCCCTGTGATCAGGGCTTCTTCTGTGTCTGTTGTTATCGGAAATCCGATAAGATGTGTGGTAGTATGTGGGGATGGAACAGACGGTGTTGGCGGCCATGCCCGACCCGAGCGTGCTGCGCCTGCACGCCAGCGATGGGCTGGTGCTGGTGACCTGCGGGCGCTCGGTGCTGTACCGGTACGAGC
>NZ_JBPCKQ010000037.1:0-7517 GCF_051004135.1 Ornithinimicrobium sp. | reverse complement strand
GGCGGCTACGTCGGTGCCGACTCGATGGTGGACAGTCACGTGCTGGTCGGCTCCTGCGCGCAGGTCGGCGAGCGCGTCCACCTGTCGGCTGCCGTGCAGCTCGGCGGGGTGCTCGAGCCGGTCGGCGCACGGCCGGTGGTGATCGAGGACGACGCGTTCGTGGGCGCCCAGTGCGGCGTCTACGAGGGAGTGGTCGTGCGCACCCGGGCCGTGCTGGCCCCCGGGGTCATCCTGACCGGCGGCACCCGCATCTACGACCTGGTGCACCATCGCGTGGTGACCGGGGAGGTGCCCGCTGGGGCCGTGGTGGTCCCGGGCAGCCGTCCCGCCACCGGTGACTACGCGCAGTCCCGCGGCCTGAGCCTCTACGCCCCGATGATCGTGAAGTATCGCGACGCCGGCACCGACGCCGCCACCACCCTCGAGGACGCGCTGCGATGAGCGTGGCAGCACGCGCGGCCGGCCTGACCACCTCGCCGATCCGCAGCATCGCCCGCGGTGCCCCGCAGGGCACGATCTCCCTCGCGCTCGGCGAGCCGGGCTGGCCGGTGCCAGACGCGGCGACGCAGGCGCTGGTCCACTGGGCTGATCTGGCGATGACGTGCAGCTACGGCCCCAACGAGGGCCTACCCGAGCTGGTCGAGGCGCTGACTGAGCGGTATGCCGTCCGGCCCGACCAGCTGATGGTCACTGCCGGCAGCCAGGCCGCGCTCTTCGCGCTGTTCCAGGCCCACGTGCCGGCGGGCAGCAGGGTGCTGGTGCCCGACCCGGGGTTCCCCGCCTACCGCACCCTGGCCACCCTCGCGGGAGCCGAGAGCACCGCATACCCCCTCGGTCCCGGCGGTGCCCTCCACGCCGGAGCCGTGCTCGACCTGCTGGAGCAGCACCACGACGTGTCCGTCGTCGTGCTCAACCACCCGGCCAACCCGACGGGCGGCTGCGCCACCGCGCCTGAGCTGGAGCGGGTCGCCCGGGCCTGCGAGCGCCGCGACGTCACCCTGATCAGCGACGAGGTCTACCGCGAGCTGCGCGTAGACGGCACCCCGCAACCGTCGGTGCGCGAGGTCAGCGACCGGGCGATCGTGGTGCAGTCGGTGAGCAAGGCCTGGGCCGCCCCCGGGCTGCGGGTCGGCTGGGCCGGCGGACCCGCGGAACTGCTGGCCCCGGCGCGGCTGGTGCACAACGCGATGACCACCGCCCCGGCCCGGCCCAGCCAGGTCGCCGCGGCCGCGCTGCTGGGCGACTCGGCGACGGTGCTGGCGGGCTCGCGCAAGGAGCTGCGGCGCCGCTGGGAGTTGGTCGCGGCCGGCCCGGAGGTGCTGCGGCCGACGCAGCCGGTCACGGCCGGCTTCTACCACTGGCTGCCGCTGCCCCCCTGGACCCGCGCGGACCCGGAGGGCTTCGTGCGGCGGGTCCGGGACGAGGGGCGCGTGCTCGTGGTGCCCGGAGCGGCATTCGGACCGGCCGGCCGGGACCACGTCCGGCTGAGCGTCGGCGGACCGCGTGCCGAGCTGCTGGAAGGACTGGCGCGACTGGCGCCCTGGTGGGAGGAGCCGTGTTGACCACGTCGGCCCAGGACCTGTTCGCGTTGACGGAGGAAGATCTGGTCGCCGCGGCCGGGCGGCACGGCACGCCGTGCTTTGTCTACGACCTGCGGGCGGCTCGGGATCGCTGGGAGGCCCTCCGGCAGGCACTGCCCGGCCGGGTCCGGCTGGCGTATGCCGTGAAGTCCAACCCGGGGATCCCGCTGCTGGAGACCTTCGCCGCGCAGGGCGCGTGGTTCGACTGTGCCTCCGCCGGGGAGGTGTCGGCGGTGCTCGCCGCCGGGGGCACCGGCAGCGGCATGGTGTTCGCCGGGCCGGCCAAGTCCCAGCGCGATCTGCAGGCCGCGGTGTATGCCGGGGCGCGGGTGCAGGTGGACGGCATCGAGGACGTGCAGCGACTGCACGCCCTGCACGCCGACTCCGGAGCCGAGCCGTTGCGGGTCAGCGTGCGGGTCCACCCCGCGTCCGGGATCCGCGAGTCCTGCGCCATCATCGGCGGGGTCGGGCCCTCGGCGTTCGGCGTCGACGAGGAGGACCTGGCCGACTTCCTGACCGCTGCCCGGGCCTACGACCGGGTGGCGATCACCGGGCTGCAGGTCTTCTCGGCCAGCAACGAGCTCGACCCCGGGGTGCTACTGGCCAACCACCGCACGGCGCTGCGGATCGCCCGGGCGATGCGCACCGAGCACGGCGTCGACCTGGAGCTGATCGACCTCGGCGGCGGACTGGGCATCCGCTACGCCGCGCACGAGCCGTCCCTGGACATCCACGCCCTCGGCGCCGGACTGGAGCGGCTGCTGACCGAGCACGACTGGTTCACCGGCGAGCTGCTGCTGGAGCCCGGGCGGTGGCTGTCCGGGCCGTGCGGGGTCTATCTGACCCGGGTGGTCCGGGTGAAGGAGAGCCGGGGCACCCGGTTCGCGCTGCTCGAGGGCGGCATCAACCACCTGCTGCGGCCCCTGCTGACCGGGCAGTCGTTCCCGGTCACCGCACCCGGTCGCGACGGCCAGCGCACGACATACACCCTGGCCGGGCCGTTGTGCACCTCACTGGACCGGGTCGGCAGCGCCGATCTGCCGGTCGACCTGGGCCCCGGCGACCTGCTGGCCTTCGGGCAGACCGGGGCCTACGCCGTCACGCAGGCGATGACGCACTTCCTGTCCCACCCCGAGCCCGGGCAGCACTGGATCCGCTGACCGCGCCCCGGAGGTTGTGGACGACGCCGGCTCGTCCACCTCAGACTCGATAGTATGGAGCTCGAGCCACGGAGGAGCACACCATGAGCACCCACGCACGCACGGACTCCGCAACGTCCACCGACGCCGCCGAGCGTGCTCGCCAGGTGGCTGAAGCGGTGCACAGCGTCCGGATGGAGGGGCTCGACGTGACGCCGGAGTGGGAGGCCGACGCGGATGACTATGCCGCGGGGCGGATCGACCTTGGGACGTTCGGCGAGCGCACTCGCGAGCGCTTCGGGCTCCGTCGCTGACGGCGGGCTTCGGAGATCCAAGAGGTACCTGAGCAGGTCAGGGGACATGACCTCGTTCGTCGATCCGTACCTTGACCCGCGAAGCGGTGTGCTTCGCAATCTGGTCGGAGCCAAGAGCGAAGCCACCCTGGCACGAGCCGAGGGCGACCTTTCATCCTTCCGGCTCATCGAGCTGGCCCATGCCTACACCGTCCGGCGTACCGGCGACCTGGCCGAACTGCGCGGTGTGCACCGCCACCTGTTCCAGGACGTCTACGCATGGGCGGGCGAGATTCGCACCGTCGATCTGGCCAAAGGCGGGTCGACCTTCGTGCCGGCGCGCCTCATCGATCGGGCCGCGGGGAACGTGTTCAAGGAGCTTCGAGCCGAGGGCTTCTTGCGCGGCCTGGATCGCGAGGGATTCGTGGACCGGATCGCACAGGACGCCGGCTGGTCCGTGGACTGGTCGGGAGTGACTCGCGAAGGCAACGTCGAGGCATCCAGGGTCGCATCCACGAGTCAGGACCTCGCGCCGCTACGCGAGATGTTCGACTCAATGACGACGGCTGACGACTCCGACCAGGGACGAACCTGAGGCCCTCAGGTGATCTCGATCGGGGTTCCCAGGGGCAGCAGCGCGGAGAGCTTGGTGATGGCCGCGTTGGTCATCCGGATGCACCCATGACTGACCGCCTGGCCGATGCTGTCCTCGTCGTCGGTGCCGTCCAGACCCACTTGGCCCGGCCCGCCGCCGAAGCTGTTCAGCTCGTCGGAGAAGGCCGAGATGCCGTAGGCGAACGGGCCGTACCCCTCGTTGGTCGTAGCGATCAGCTCGGTCAGGTAGTAGGTGCCGGTCGGGGTGGGCGTGCCACCGGTGCCGGTGGCCACGGGGAAGCTCTCGACCAGGTCGTCGGAGCGATAGAGCTCCAGCGTGTTGTCGGCGGTCTTGACCTTGAGCGAGTAGTAGACCTCCGTCAGCATGACGTCGTTCTTCGACACCCAGGCGGTCCGGCCATTGGGGCGGACCGGCAGCTGCACCTCCATCCAGTCCTGCTTCGTGGAAACGACCATAAACGTGAGCGGCACCCCCGTCGGCGTCGGGTTCTCGAAGGTCTCGACCACCTCCCCGTCCGGCTTGGCGTGCACGGACACCTCCGCGCCCTTGCCGGTGGCCGCCAGGGAGCCGCTCTCCTGCTCCGGTGCCCCCATCGTGGTCCTGGCGGCGTACGTCCCGCGGCCGGACTGCGTGGCTCCGGCGCTGTCGGCGACAGCGCCGGCCGGTGCCGACGAGCTGCTGTTCTCGGATCCGGCCGGCGAGCTGCAGCCCGCGCCGAGGAACAGGACCGCAGCGCAGGCGAGGGCACGGACAGTGTGGTGCAGGGACATCAAACCTCCAGGACGAAACAGGGGAGCTGTGGCCGGGACTGCAGGATCGCTGGCTCCCCCGGCCACGGCGGTGGTGCTGGGTGTGTCAGCCGGTGTAGCGAGCCACGCCCGGCACGGCCCGCGCGACACGAGCCGACTGGTAGGACGAGCGCGCAGCCGACCGCGGGGTGACACTCGACCGCGGGGTGACACTCGACCGCGGGTCACGACCGAGCCCGGCGTGGTTCCCGCCCGCGGGGTCACGCCGGAGCCGCCGATGACGACCGAGCTGCCCTCCACGACGATGGTGTCACCGTCGACCACGACCGTGGCGTCAGTGGCGTCGGCACACGCGAGGACCACTGCCTCCAGCTCCGCGTCCAGGTCGCCCGCGTCGACGTCGTCGCCCAGCGCCGCCTCGAGGTCGGCGATGTCGCCAAGCGCAGCATCGAGCGCCGCGTTCGCCTCGTCCAGGCCGTCGTTGATCAGCGCCTGCAGGTCGTCGAGCTCGGCGGTGAGCTCCTCCACGAGCTCGGCAGCCGCATCGACATCGACCTCCAGCGCGTCGGCGTCGGTCCCGGCAGCAAGGTCCGCCGCGGCGTCGAGTGCTGCCTGGGCCGCGTCCACGTCGGCGTCTGCGTCGGCCTGGGCGGCCAGCAGGTCGTCCAGGTCGGCTTGCGCGCCGACGACGGCGACGTCCGCCGCGTAGGCGGCGATCTGTGCCGAGTCGAGGTCGGCCTGCGCGTCGGCGACGGCCTGGTCGGCGGCCAACGCCGCGTCGAGGTCGGCCTGCGCGGCTTCGAGCGCGGCGACCGCGTCCGCCTGGGTGGCCTGGGCAGCGTCCAGACTGGCCTGAGCGGCAGCGATCTCCGCGTCGGTTCCGGTTCCGTCGACGAAATCATCCAGGACGGCCTGCGCATCAGCCACGGCGGCATAGGAGCGCAATCAAGTGAATTCTTGATTCTATTCTTCCCCGCCGTAAGTAATGGAAGAGCCAAGATTCCTTGGGAAATCTAAGGAGAGATCATGTTCGCGCCCGGTGAGCGCCCGCACTACGCGGGAAGGGCCGCCGCACGCGCAGCAAGGTCCGGCGCGGGGGACCCCACAGATCGCGGCGGGTAGGGCGCTTGCTCGATGACGCGACTGGCCTGGCGAAGGCCACGGCGACACCACGCCCCCGCGCCGATGAGGACGGCACCGCCGACCATCCCTTGCGCCGCGAGAAGCTGGTCCACCGTCCACTCCTCTCCGGTCGCTTGACCTGGAGGGTTATTCAAAACGAACCCAACTGGGACTGAATTAGTATACCCGTCCCGCGTGTCGGTCAATGGCGACGGCCTATTTTTCGAGAGAATTGGGTTACCACACCTAATCTCTGAAGAACAGGCCGTCACGTGTATCATACTACGGGTTTTAGTAAGGACGAGATCGTCACGTTGTGCGCGATGATTACTGAACAGTGTGGGCCGCCGATCAAGGAACTCGGTCGTAAGCCGGCTCTTGGATTGTTCAAGTCGGTTGTCGTCACGTTGTCTTACCTGCGGCGCAACCATGTCCAGCAGGAACTAGCCGAGTTCTTTGGTGCCTCACAACCGACGATCTCGCGGACCATCACCAAGTACACCCCGATCCTCGGTGCGGTCCTCAAACATTGGGTGCCAACGGTCGAGGACCTGGATCCGCAGGCTCAACTGATCATCGACGGAACGTTGCTGCCGTGCTGGTCATGGGCGGATCATCCCGAACTGTGGTCCGGCAAGCACCGCACCACCGGCATGAACGTCCAGGTGGCTTGCACCTTGAGCGGCCAGCTTGCCTGGATTTCCGACCCCACCCCCGGCAAGACCCATGACAGCAAAGCCTTGCGAGAGTCTGGAATCTTAGACGATGACGTTTTTCCAGATCACCTGGGCGACAAAGGCTACATCGGCCTAGGATTGATCACTCCGATCCGTAAACCAGCCGGCGGGAAACTGCACGAATCACAGAAGCAGTTCAACACTCAAGTCAATTCAATCCGGTCCCAGATCGAGCGCGGCATCGCCCACCTCAAGACCTGGCGAATCCTCCACACCGACTACCGCAAGCCACTGCGAACATTCTCCGAAACAATCTCAACCGTTATCGCACTCGAATTCTACCGAACCACGTTCTGAATAAGCCTCCTGGTTCCACAAGATTAGTCCCGGACCCCCAACAGCAGGCCCATCTGCAGCATTATTGGGAAATTCCTTACTTGAAGGATTAACCATCCACTGGTCCTGCGCGATCATTCAGTCTTGGGGATGCGGCCACGGGTGCTCAGCTCCTCGAAGATCAGCCAGGTACGGGTCGCCTTGACACCGGGGAGCGCCTGGATCTGCTCAAGGACGACGTTGCGCAGCTCGTGGTTGTCTCGCGTCCGCACCTGCACGAGCACGTCGAACTCCGCCCCCACGAGGGCCACGTGATCCACGCCGGGCAAGGCCCGCATCGCGCCGGCGACCTGCCGCCAGGAGTTCTGCTCGATGGAGACCGAGACGTATGCCGAGGTGCCCAGGCCGACCTTCTCCGGCGACACTACCGCGGTGAAGCCGGTGATCACACCGTGCTCCTGAAGTCGTTCGAGGCGGGCATATGCTCCGGCTCGGGACACGTGCACCTCCTGGGCCAGCGCACGCACCGACATCCGCCCGTCGCGCTGCAGGGCGGCGACGATGCGCAGGTCCGTGGCATCCACAGCCGATCGTCCAGACAGGCCCGTCTCAGCCGACGTGCTACTGGACGATTTGCGCTCTGCCACCACAAGATCATGTCAAACATCCGCAATTGCATCCAGCAGACGTCCTTCTGTCCTGGTTGAGCGACCATAGGGGGACAGCTATCGAGCAAGGAGCCGATGATGACCGGGGTGGACCACCTCCTACCGTGCCCGCAGCCGGTGCAGCTCATCGACGCCGAGGGACGCCTGGGCGACGGAGCACCGGGGCCGGATGCCGAGGCCCGTGGCTACGCCCTGCCGACCGCCGAGGATCTGGTCGCGGTCTGGCGCGACATGATGCTGGGCCGCCGGTTCGACGGCCAGGCCACCGCGCTGACCAAGCAGGGCCGGCTCGCGGTCTATCCCTCCTCCCGTGGTCAGGACGCCTGCCAGGTGGCGC
>NZ_JBPCKQ010000036.1:0-11463 GCF_051004135.1 Ornithinimicrobium sp. | reverse complement strand
GCCCCCCAATGCCCTATTTCATCCGACTATCGATGTCCACTAGGTCGGCCGCCAATTTGAGGGCGCTGGCTCCGAGCTCAGTCTTCCCGTTGGGTCCGTCTGCCGTGACGGTGGGCCAGTGGCGACCTGTGCAGTCGTGCTCGACTGCGACACCCGCCCACGAACGCTCACAGAGTGCTTGCCTGTCGCGGGGAACCTCCCACTCGATGACAGTGGCCATGACCCCCGATGCAGCCTCAGGCCGTCGGGGGGTGCTGTACGTCTCACAGGCCGAAGATGCGAGCCATGTCCTCTGCCGTGACGGGCTCGCCCTGCTCGGGCTCCGGCTCGCCGGGTGGTAGGCCATCGGTGTCCGCGTGGGCCTGGGTCGGTGTCGTGTTCATGGTGAGTCCTCTCAGTCCGCAGAAAGTCCGCAGTAGGTCCGTATCCCGTCCACACTCATCAACGCTGTAAGCGGTGAAAGTGCAGGTCAGTCGCCTGTAGCCAACCCCGCCAACGCTCACCCATCACGCGGTCAGAGTTCGCGATCTACTCCTACATCGCGCCGACGGTGACCGAGGTGACCGGCCGGTCGGAGTCCTGGGTGCCGATCTTCCTGCTGGTCTTCGGCGTCGGCTCGATCGTGGGCACCTGGATGGGCGGGCTGATGGCGGACTGGTCGATCCTGCGCTCGCTGGTGCTCAACGGCCTGGTGATGGCGGGCCTGCTGCTGGTTTTCACGGTGACCGCCCAGTGGACCCTGCCCGCTCTGCTCACCCTCTTCGGGGTCTCGGCGGTCACCGGCGCGTGGGTGATCGGGCTGCAGCTGCGGCTGATGAGCGTGGCCGGAGCGGCCAAGACCCTCGGCGCGGCGATGAACCATGCCTCCCTCAACCTGGCCAACGCCCTCGGCGCCTGGCTCGGCGGGCTCGTGATCGCCGCCGGCTACGGCTACGCCGCCCCCAGCCTGGTCGGGGCGGGGCTGGCCGGCACCGGCCTGCTCATCCTGGGTGCGTCCGTGCTGGTGCACGTGCGCGACGCCCGCTCCGGCCCGATTCGCTAGGGATGTTGTGCGCCTCCAGCTCGGTTTGCACGGGGTTCTGCGCGCGCTGACGGTGCTTACGGCAGGCTCGGCACGGTGAGACGCGTCGATCCGGCCGAGCGACGGGCCCGGCTGGCCCGGCGCCACCTCCTGGCGACGGAGACCGGCACCGACGATGTCGCCCGCATCGCCGACGCGCTCGTCGCGCTGCACTCCAGCGACCCGGTCAGCGTCTATCTCAGCGTGCTGGCGCGGATGCGCGAGCCGCGCCTGGACGCGGTGGACGAGGCGCTGTATGCGGTGCGCTCGGTTGTCCGCCACCATGCCATGCGCCGCACACTCTGGGTCGCCACGCCGCACACTCTGGGTCGCCACTCCGGCCACGACACGGCGGATGCATGCTGCTGCGACGCTCCGGGTCGCCGCGGCGGAGCGTCGTCGGACCGTGGGTTTCCTGGGGGTCGGCGGTGTGCCGGAGCCCGAGGAGTGGCTCACCCGGGCAAAGCGGCAGGTGGTCGAGCTGCTCCGTGGGGACGGACCCATGACCACCCGGGAAATCGGCCGACGACTCCCCGAGCTGACCGTGCCGCTCGGGGTGAGCGACCCTTCCGGAAGGAGCCTCCCGGCACATCCCCGGGTGCTGTCCGGGCTGGGCTTCGACGGTGTGCTGGTGCGCACCCGGCCCACCGGCACCTGGATCAACGGCCAGTACACCTGGGCGGTCATGGACGACTGGCTCCCAGGTGGGGTCGGGGGCCTGCCGGAGCGGGGGGCCCGCCGGGACCTGACTGAGCACTACCTTCAGCGGTTCGGACCGGCCACCAGCACCGATCTGCAGTGGTGGGCCGGGTGGAGCAAGACGGCCACGACCCGCGCCCTCGCCGACGCTGCTGCGCAGGAGGTCGAGACCGACGACGGGCCGGCGTGGGTCGCAGCCGACGACGCCGGCACCAGTCTCGAACCGGATCCATGGGTGGCGTTGCTGCCCGGGCTGGACCCCACGGTGATGGGCTGGAAGGAACGCAGCTTCTACCTTCCCGCGAAGGCCGCACCCGCCTGGGACCGCAACGGCAACGCCGGGCCCACGATCTGGGTCGACGGGCAGGTGGTGGGGGCGTGGGGGCAGGCCAGGGACGGCTCGATCCGCACTCACTTCTTCGTCGACGTACCGGCCGCACGTCGTGCTCAGGTCGCGCAGCGCGCCGTCAAGCTGCGCGCCATCCTCGGGCCGGTCCGGTATGCCGTCCGCTTCCCGGGCGCGATCAACGCCGAGCTGCTGCGCTGAGGGGCTCTCGTCTCGGGGCGGTGACCCCGTCGAGCCCCCTGAACGAACCGGAGCGCCCGACCTCGGCCGTACCGGTTCTGTGCGCTTCGCCCTTCTGGCCTGCGGGAACGTCCTCGGCCTCGGTGGCGTTGAGGGAACACGATCTCCCCGAGGCGGCCACTGCGGACTGCCCCGATCCCCGCCGAGAGGACCGTATGCCGCGCGCCGCCCGCTGTTCCGCCGCCCTTGGTGCCGTGCTGGCCTTGGTGGCGGCACCGGTGCTGGTCGCGCCGGCGATGGGCGCCGTGCAGGCCCAGGGCGCCGGTGCCGAGACGATGCAGGTGCCCGTCGGTGCCGAGCCGGACGGTCGGAGCGTGAGCCTCGACGTCGACCTCCACCGCCCCGACGAGGCGGGCCCGTGGCCGGCGGTCATCCTGGCGCACGGCTTCGGCGGCGACAAGGACGACCTGGTCGACCAGGCCACGGCGCTCGCTGACGCCGGCTACCTCGCCGTGGGTTACACCGCGCGCGGCTTCGGGGAGTCCGGCGGCTCGATCCACCTCAACGACCCGGCCTACGAGGTCGCCGACGCCCTGGCTCTCATCGACCTGGTCGCCGAGCAGCCCGACGTGCAGCTGGACGAGCCCGGTGACCCACGGGTGGCCGTGGCCGGCGGCAGCTACGGCGGGGCTCTTGCGCTGATGACGGCCGGCGCGGACGACCGGGTCGACTCCGTGGCGGCCTCGATCACCTGGCACGACCTGGCCGACGCGTTCTTCCCGCAGTCCGCGTTGGCCACGGCCGACGACGAGGAGTCCGCCCTGGCGGCCGAGACAATCGACCAACCCGGACCATTCAAGGCATGGTGGGCCTCCACCTTCTTCGGCAGCTCGGTCGGGGGCGGCCTCGCCGACAGCGGACTGTCGCTGACCGACCCGTCGGGAAGCGCCGAGGATCCTGCGGCCGAGGGCACGGACAGCTCGGGCGACCCTGCGGCGGGCGAGGCTCGCGCCAGCGAGGGTGGCAACCCGCTGTGCGGACGGTTCGACGCCGAGGTGTGCAGGCTCTTCCTCGGCGCCGCCGAGACCGGGCAGGCAGACCCCGAGCTGCTCGACCTGCTCGCCGAGCACAGTCCGGCTTCCACCCTCGCCGAGGTGCGGGCTCCGGTCTATCTGGTCCAGGGCATGTCCGACACCCTCTTCGGCATCGACCAGGTCGACGCCAACGCGCGGGCGCTGCAGGAAGCCGAGGTGCCCGTCGCGGTCAGCTGGTTCAACGGCGGGCATGACGGCGCCACCCAGTCCGCCGCCCCCGTCGAGCAGGACGGGCCGCCCGGCGACGCCGAGGAGGCACCGGCCGAGGACTCGGGCGACCAGGCGCAGCAGCAGACCGAGGACCTGCTGGCCTGGCTGGACGGCACCCTGCGCCCCGACGTGACGGTGACCCAGGAGACCCTGCCCCTGCCGGCCTTCGCCTACGCGCTTCCGCCGGCCAGAGGCAGCGACGGTGAGCGGGTCGTCGACACCGACTCCTACCCACCGGCCGGGTCCGACACCGGCACGCAGCAGCTGCAGCTGACCCCGACCGGCCCGCCGGCGATGCTCAACCCGCCGGGTGGCGTGCCGCAAGCCACCACCGCCGTCCCCGGCCTCGGGGGGCTGTTGGGAGGACTGCCGACCTACCCGTTGTCCGCCCTGCCCGGCCAGTCGGTGGCCTTCGACACCGAGCCGCTGGAGTCGGCGCTGACCGTCGTGGGGCAGCCCAGCGTCGACCTCGAGGTCACCTCGACCGGCCCGGCCAGCACCTTCTTCGTCTCGCTGTGGCAGGTGCAGAACGGTGCCCCCGTGCTGCCCCGCCGGCTGGTCGCGCCGGTCCAGGTCGACGTCGAGCCCGGCGTCGCCACCCCGGTCCGGGTGGCGCTGCCCGGCGGGACCTGGGAGCTGCCCGGCGGGTCGACCTGGCGGGTGCTGGTCACTGCCACCGACTCGGCATACACCGGGCCGAGCCAGGCCCGCGCCGACCGGATCGAGCTGTCCGCCCCCGCCCTGAGCGTCCCGGTCGCGACCGGCACCCCGGTCTCCACCACCAGCGTCTGGGACACCGAGACGATCGGGGTCGGCATCGCCCTGCTGGTCCTGCTGCTGGTCCTCGCGCTCGCCGCGCTGCGCAACCGGATCCGGCCGCACCCGGTGCTTGCCGACCTGGCCGACGTGCCCCTGGTCGTGCAGGGCCTGGTCAAGGCCTATCCGGACGGGCACCGGGCGGTCGACGACGTGACCTGGCACGCCGAGCGCGGGCAGGTGGTCGGGCTGCTCGGGCCCAACGGCGCCGGCAAGACGACGACCCTGCGGATGGTGATGGGGCTGATCAGCCCCGACGCCGGATCGGTGCACGTGCTGGGCCGGCCGGTGTATGCCGGGGCGCCCGTGCTCACCCGGGTCGGCGCGCTCATCGAGGGGCCGGGCTTCCTGCCGCACCTCAGCGGGCTGGACAACCTGAAAGCCTTCTGGGCCGCCACCGGTCAGCCGGTCCAGGACGCCCAGATCGAGGACGCGCTGGAGATCGCCGCCCTCGGCGACGCCGTGCACCGCCCGGTGAAGTCCTACAGCCAGGGCATGCGCCAGCGCCTCGGCATCGCCCAGGCGATGCTCGGGATGCCGGAGGTGCTGATCCTGGACGAGCCCACCAACGGTCTGGACCCGCCGCAGATCGCGGCGATGCGGCCGATGCTCGCGCGGTATGCCGAGGGCGGGCGGACCGTGGTCGTCTCCAGTCACCTGTTGGCCGAGGTGGAGATGACCTGCTCACACGTCGTGGTCATGCACGCCGGGAAGGTGTTGGCTGCCGGGTCGGTGGCCGAGGTCGGCGTCGAGCAGGGGCGCAACCTGGAGGACGTGTTCCTGTCCACCATCGCGGGCGCCGGCAGCGCCGACCAGCTCAACCAGGTGAGGGCCCGATGAGCAGCGCCGTGCAGAACGCTTCGGACCGCCGTGCAGACGCTCCTCGCCCCAGCGGGCGCACCAGGGCTCCGTTGAGCCTTGTCGTCGAGGCCCGGCGTCAGGTCGGCCGGCTGCGCACCCGGTGGACCTTCGGCATCCTGCTGGTGCTGCCGCTGATCGTGGTGGGCGCCTTTGCCTTGGGCGACGGAGGCGACGAGGGCGGCCAGCGGTTCTCCGACCTGGCGACCCTCGGAGCCGGCAACTTCGCGATCTTCATGCTGCTGGTCAGCGCTCCCCTGCTGATCCTGATCGTGGGGGCACTCTTCGTGGGCGACCCTGTGCCGTCGGAGGCCTCGTGGGCCTCGCTGCGCTATCTGCTCACCGCGCCGGTGCCGCGGGCGCGGTTGCTGACCAGCAAGCTGCTCGTGGGTCTGGCCCTCACGGCCATCGCCGTGACGCTGTTGCTGCTCTGGGTGCTGGTCGTCGGTGCGATCTTCTACGGGTGGGAGCCGCTCAACCTTCGAGCCGGCGGAGCGCTGGACTGGCCACAGACGCTGGCCCGGCTCGGCATCGGCGCGGTCTACATCTTCGTCAGCCAGCTGCCGTTCGCCGCCACCGCGTTCTGGATGGGGGTGCGCACCGACGCACCGCTGGCCGCCGTGGGTGTGGCTGTGTTGTCCTCGATCGTGTCCTCGATCCTCGACTCGTTGGACGCCCTGGGTGACTACCGCAGGGCGCTGCCCAACCACTACGCGTTCGAGTGGGTCGGCATCTTTGCCCCGGACGCCGACTACGCCTCGCTGCTGCCCGGGGTGCTGTGGGCGCTGCTGTACGCCGTCGTGTTCGTGGCCCTGGCCTACCGGCACTTCGCCCGCAAGGACATCCTCAGCTGAGCGTCAACTCGATCCGGTGACCGTTGTGCGCGCGGGCGCGCCTGGCGCAGGGCCCAGTGGAGCGCACATCGGTACGGCCCGGCCGTTGTGCGCGCGGGCGCGCCTGGCGCAGGGCCCAGTGGAGCGCACATCGGTACAGGGGGTCTCGACACGACAGGCCGGGAGCGCAAACCGCGGTCGGCTGGGCTCAGCCGATGATGTCAGCTGCCGCGGGCTTGGCCCGCCTGCCGAGGTGCCGACGTGCGCCGGCGGCGACGACCAGAGCCAGGACGGCGATCACCAGAGCGACGAGCGTCCAGGGCGATCCTGCGCCGGCCGCCAGCATGGCTTGCCAGGCGGCGAAGCCGATCGTGGCGTAGATCAGGGCCCACGCGATCGCGCCCGGCAGCTGCACCAGTGTGAAGAGCGACCACCGGATGCGCATGACGCCGGCCGCGGCCAGCACCAGGGTCTGGAATCCCACGGTCAGGTAGCACAGCGGCACCATCGCCAGACCCCAGCGCTGCAGGGCCTGCCGACCGCGGGCCAACCCGTCGTCCTGCAGCCACGCATGGATCGTGCCTCGCCACCCCGTCACCGGATGGGCATGCCGCAGCGCCTGCTCTGGGGTCAGTCGTGCCAACCAGTAGGTCCCCTGGCCCCGACCCATCGCCACGATCGTCAGCGAGAAGACGACCAGCCAGAAGGACGGGCCCTCCCACCACGACGGCATACCTCATCCGCGCACGACACTGCGTAGGACAACCCTCGCCCGATCGTGGCGGCGATAGGTCGCCGGTGCGCTGGCGAGTCTTACCGATCACCACCGAGGATTGGAACGCTGATGAGCACAACCACTGACAACCAGGCCGGAGCCGACACCGAGCTGACGCCATCGGACGACGCGGCACCTGAGCACACGCTCCAGATGTGGGGTGGCCCGCTCGCCGCGCTGGTGCCGGCCGTGGTGCTGGTGGGGGTGCTGCTGTGGCTGTCGTTGGCGGAGCGTGCCGCCATCTCCAGCTTCTGGGTCGGGGGGTGGGCCGCCGTCGTCGTGGGGCTCCTGCTCACCAAGACACCGCGCGAGCTCGCCGGCACGATCATCCGCGGATTGTCCAACCACACCGGCGCGGTCATCATCCTGGCCTACCTTTTCGCCGGCGTCTTCGGCGAGCTGCTCGCCAAGGGCGGCCTGGTCAACGGGTTGCTCTGGTTCGGAGTGGAGCCGGGGGTCGAGGGCGCCTTCTACGCGGTCCTGGCCTTCCTGTTGTCCTGCATCTTCGCGGCCGGCACGCGCAGCAAGCGACGGTGCGTGGACCACCCGAGCGGCGATGTCACGCTTCACGCTGCTCGGCAACTTGACCGGCCATCCAGCGGTCACGATTCCTTGGGCTCGCGACCACGCCGGCGGGGGATCGGCATCCAGCTGATGGGGGCTCATTCGGGCGAGGCAGCGCTGCTGGGTGTGGCGAGCGTGCTGGAGCACGAGCGCCATGCTTGACGGCCCGCAGGCGCCCATCCTAAGATGACAGACAACTTAGCAAATTAGCCAGACAATTGATCGGATGGGGCGCAGTGGCCGAGTTCCAGTCTCTTGAGCGCAACCAGTCGATCTCAGTGCGGATCGCCGAGCAGGTCGTGGGGCGCATCCAGTCGGGCGAGTTCCCGTTGGGCACGCGACTTCCGTCGGAGACCGAGCTCGCCCGCCAGTTCGGGGTCAGCCGGCCCTCGGTGCGGGAGGCCCTCGGTGCACTGCAGTTCGTCGGATACATCGACTCGGTCCGCGGCTCCGGGAGCCGGGTCATCAGCGTGACGCCGCACATCGTCTCGCCCGGGACTCCAGTGCAGGTCACCCCACGCGAGGTGCTCCGCTTCTTCGAGGCTCGCCTCCTCTTGGAGCCGCAGGTCGCCGCGGTGGCTGCTCGCGACCCGGACCTGGACAAGCTTGCCGAGGCCGAGGAGCTGATCGAGGCGATGGAGATGGTCGTCCACGAGCCCACCCTGCACGGTGAGACCGACCTGCGGGTGCACCGTGCGCTGGCCGAGGTCTGTCGCAACTCCTTCATGACCGAGCCCGTCGTCCGCCTCTTGGACGTCCTGGTCTCTCCACCCCTGCGCCCTACCCGCGACCAGGCATGGGCCGACCGCGAGCTGCCGCCGATCTGGCATGGCCAGCACCGGGAGACCGTCCAGGCCATCCGGGACCGCGATGCGCTGGGCGCCGCCGAGTCGACCTGGCAGCACCTGACATCCTCGGCCCGCAATGCCCTCACGGTCGTCCAGCGCGACCCGAGCGTCGAAGAGCGCGCGATCGAGGACTTTGCCGCGCTCCTGGACGACGGACCGTATGCCTCCGCGACCATCCTGACTAGTCGTCCACCACGTCCCGGTGGAGGTGAGGCTCGTGTCCGCAGCGTCAAGGACTGACCCCGCCAGGCAGCTCTCAGGATCTTCGTCACCCCGAAGCGTGCCGGCACGGTTCGACTTCGACCTCACCCAGCCGGACCCCATACCCGAGGCGGGGATCGCGCGGGCCACCGAGCTGATGCGCAGCGGGCGGCTGTTCCGCTACACCGAGTTCGGGGACGAAGAGGTCAACGACGCCGCCGAGGTGGAGGCGCGGTTGGCCGAGCTGGTCGGCCGGCGCTACGCGGTCGGTGTGAGCTCCGGCGGTGCCGCGATCTTCGTGGCGCTGCGAGCGTGCGGGGTGCAGCCCGGGGACCCGGTGTTGCTCAACGGATACACCCTGGCGCCCGTCCCCAGGGCGGTCCAGCACCCGGGCAGCGACCTGCGCTACGAGCAGCACCGGCCCCGGTCGCCGATGAGCGTCTTTGAGCCGTTGCGTGGACAGGTCGCCAGCTACAGCCTGCGGATGACTGCGCTGGCCGCGGCACTCATCCGACCGCAGCTGGGGATGGTGCCTGGGCGCGGCGAGCGGATGAACCAGCTCTACCGCGAGTTGGAGACCTCCTGGGCGACATCCCGCACGTCCGGGTATGCCGGCGCGCGGACCGGGAGGAGTACGTCGGCAGTTCCTTCCAGTTCGCCTTGCCCGACTTCACCCAGCAGCAGATCGCCACGGTGGTGCAGGTCGCCAGTGGCTACGGGCTGCCGGTGAAGTGGTACGGCGCGCCGACGATGCGCGGTTTCACCAGTCGACGTGCGCAGTGGGAATACATCGTCGGCTTCGCTGTCCAGGAGGCCGTAGCCACGCCTTGAACGACCTGCGGCTGCTCCACCCCCCATTCCTGCACACCACCGAAGCCTGCACACCACCGAAGAAGGAGAACCTGATGCATCTGGCCCGCATCCCCCGCCGTCACTACACCGTCGGTCGCACGCCGATCGAGCCGCTGCCCCGGCTCAGTGAGCACCTGGGTGGACCCGACATCTACATCAAGCGCGACGACCTTCTCGGCCTCAGCGGTGGCGGCAACAAGACTCGCAAGCTGGAGTTCCTGATGGCCGACGCGCTCGCGCTGGGCGCCGACACCATCATTACGACCGGCGCCGTGCAGTCCAACCACTGCCGGCTCACCCTGTCCGCGGCGGTCAAGGAGGGGCTGAGGTGCCACCTGCTCCTGGAGGAGCGGGTCGAGGGCTCCTATGACGAGAACTCCAGCGGCAACAACCTGCTCTTCCGGTTGCTCGGTGCCGAGTCGATCCAGGTCGTCCCGGGCGGCGCCGACCTCAAGGCCGGGATGGAGCAGATCGCCGAGCGCGTGCGCCAGGCGGGTGGCACGCCCTACATCGTCCCCGGCGGCGGTTCCAACGCGCTCGGTGCCCTCGGTTACGTCTCCTGCGCGGAGGAGATCCTGGCGCAGTCCTTCGAGGGGTCTCTGCCGATCGACCACGTGGTGTGCTCCAGCGGCTCCGGTGGCACGCACGCCGGGCTGGTGGCCGGCTTCCACGGCAACCAGAGCGGGATTCCGGTCACCGGGATCAGCGTGCGTGCGCAGCAGGCTCCGCAGGAGGCCAAGCTGCACACGCTGTCCAACGAGGCCTCGCGGCTGGCCGGTGCCGAGCGCGAGGTGCCGGCCGAGGCCTTCACCGTCGACGACGGCTACGTGGGCCCGGGCTACTCCCTGCCCACCGAGGAGATGACGGCCGCCATCCAGACCTTCGCCCGGCTGGAGGGCATCCTGCTCGACCCCGTCTACACCGGCAAGACCGCCGCCGGGCTGATCGGCCTGGTCCAGCAGGGGCACTTCGCCAAGGACAGCAACGTGCTGTTCATCCACACCGGTGGCTCGCCGGCGATCTACGCCTATCCCGACGCGGTGCTGGCGACGGCAGGTGGCTGAGCAGCAGACGCCCACCCTCTCGAAGGTGGTGGGCGTCCTCGGGGGGATGGGCCCCGCCGCCACCGTGGACTTCTACGCCAAGCTGGTCCGGCACACCCCCGCCCAGCGGGACCAGGACCACCTGCGGGTCGTGATCTGGGCCGATCCCACCGTGCCGAGCAGGCAGCAGGCGCTGCTCGCCGGTGGGACGGACCCGACCCCCTGGCTGGAGGAAGGCGTGCGTCACCTCATGGGCGCGGGCGCCGAGATCGTGGTGGTGCCCTGCAACACCATCCACGCCTACCTGGGTCCGGTGCTGGCCGACCAGCCGGTGGAGTTCCTCAGCATCATCGACACCACCGTCCGCGCGATCCAGCGTCGGGATGCCCGCAGGGTGGGGCTGCTGGCCACCGACGGCGCCCTGGCCTCCGGGGTCTTCCAGGCCGCCCTCGACGCCGCCGGCATCGAATGGCTGCTGCCGATGCCGTCACAGCAGGAGGCGCTGATGGGGGTGGTGGACGCCGTGAAGGCCGGGCGGTCCGAGCAACGGCTGCACGCGCAGGTGCAGGAGATGCGCTCCGACCTGCGCGAACGGGGGGCGGCCACGACGATCGCCGGCTGCACCGAGGTCTCCGCGCTCCTTGGCGACCTGTCTGCCGGCGATGACGTCGACGTCATCGACCCGGCCCTGGAGCTCGCGTTGCGCACGATCGAGCGCGCAACCCGCAGCTGAGCACGCTCGAGAGGCTCGGTGGCGGGTCCGCTGACAGACTGGGCCGCGCCCCGCATACCGGCCGGTATGAAGGGACCACCCACACGACTCAGGGAGCGACACCCATGGCCGACCAGGCGACGACCCTGCTCATCCTCGGAGCCTCGGGGGACCTGACCAGTCGGCTGCTGTTGCCCGGCCTGGGCACCCTGCTGGCCGTGGAGCCGGAACGACGCATCCGGGTCGTCGGCGCCGACCGCGCCGAGATGTCGACGAAGGAGTGGCACGACACGATCCGCACCGCCCTGGAAGGCGCCGAGGTGCCGGAGGACCGCGTCGAGGAGCTGCTCACGAGCGCCGACTACGTCCAGG
>NZ_JBPCKQ010000035.1:0-3514 GCF_051004135.1 Ornithinimicrobium sp. | reverse complement strand
TCTACGCCCGCGCAGACGCCGAGGCCAAACGCAAAGCGATCGACAACGCCTACGAGCCACTCACTCCCGACGTCTTGCCGGACTGGACCTCGGACGCCTCCCTGATCGGCTGGCTCGACTCGTTGGGCCATTGACGCCGACAGCCCAGGGATTATGCGGACAACAACACCGCCGGCACCGCCCTCACCAGCCCAAACACCCCGGCAGGGCACATAACCCTGCCGTCCGCGTAATGGCGCAGATCATGGGGGCGCGGTCGGCAGCGCGCCGAGCGGGCGTGGAGTCCGGCGCGACTGATGAGGTCGAGCCAGACGGCATGGGCGTTGCAGTACAGCAGCCGGGTGCCGACGGTTGAGACCAAGAACGACGGGTCCGCCGGGTGCGGGCACAGCTGGTCGCGCCGTCGGGTGTAGGCGGCGAGGGCATCGCGGGCGCTTGGGTGCAGCGGGACGTAGCGGGACTTGCCGAACTTGGTGTTGCGGATGTGCAGCATCCCGTCGCTGAGGTCGACGTCGCAGCGATCAAGCCGCAGGGCCTCACCGATGCGCAGCCCCGTGACCGCGAGCAGGCCGATGAGGGTTGTGAAGGTGGCTGCCCGCAGTGGCGAGCGGAGCTGGCCGGCAGCGGTCATGAGCGCGGCGATGTCAGCGTCGGAGTACAGCCACGGCGTGGCTCGACGGGTCCTGGCTGGCAGCAGCCCGGGCGGTGGCACCTCATGGACCTGATCGATGGCGTGCAGGTGACGGGCGAATCCGCGCACCACTGAGAGACGCTGTCCCCACCAGTCCGGGCTCGCCCCAGACGGCAGGCTCGCCCACGCCACAGCGTCGTGGGTGGTGATGATGCCGCTGCTGGTGCCGCCTGCGTGCAGCCAGTCGATGAAGTCGTTGAGGAGCCGTTCGGCTCTGACCAGCGTGAACCCGAGTGCCCGGCGGATGGACAGGTAGCGGTCCAGTTCGGCACGCAGGTCAGTCATGACGCCGTACCGGGCCACCGCAGCGCCAGGCTGCGCAGCCGTTCGGTGTCGACCTTGGCGTAGACCGCCGTGGTCACCGTGCTGGTGTGCCGCAGGACTTGTCCGACCTCGGAGAGGGACGCACCGGCGCGCAGCATGTCGGTTGCGGCGGTGTGGCGCAGCCGGTGGGCACCTAGTTCCGGCAACCCGGCACGGCCGCAGGCAGCACGCACGATGGCTGACACACCCCCCCTGCTCAACGGGCGGTGTGGCGCCCGAACCCGGGTGAAGACGGTGACGCAGGCACAACGCCGGCGGCCCCGGCGCAGCCATCCGGCCAGCGCCTCACCGACATCAACGGGCAGGGGCAGCCGCTCCTGACGGCGGCCCTTGCCGCGAACTGTGATCTCCCCGGCACGCCAGTCGACATCGGCCAGTTCCAGAGCCGCCACCTCCCCTGCGCGCAACCCCAGACGGGCCAGCAGGGCAAGCACCGCGTAGTCGCGACGACCAGACGTGGTCCGTCGGTCACAGCTTGCCAGCAGGCACGCCACCTCCGCCGGACCGACCGTTGCGGGCACCGCGGCACACCGCCAGCCCGCAACCGCCGGGACCGCAGCTGGAAGCTGGATGTCGGTGTGCCCTGCCACGTAGAGGTAACGCAGCAGCGCGCGCAGCCCGCACACGATGTACTTGGCCGACCCCACCGAGCGGGCCGCACACTCGGCGAGGACGAAGGCCGTCACCTCCGCTGAGCAAAGCCGCTCCACGGCCACGACATCCTCTGCGACCCGGCCTGCCAAGAACAGCCTGGCGACATGCAGATAGCCGGCGACGGTGGAGTCGGCGAGCCCGCGCTCGTGGATCAGATAGGCACGGTAGCGTTGCTGAAGTTCCGCAGCCGGGGTCACCGGGACAGTCGCAGCGGGCGTCGCAACGACCCCCAAGCCACGCAGATAGCCAAGCATCGGCGCCATCGCCTTGGCCGACAGCCACAGCCTGTAGCCCTCAGCGCGTCGCTGTTCCAAGAACGCCTCCACGTTGACCGCAGTCAGTTCCTCCACGCCGAGTCCGCGGCTTGCCAGCCAACGGCTCGCGTGCGCCATCAACTGCAACTGATAGCTCGCCGAGTGCGGCGTGTAGCCCTGCCCGGCGAGGTCCTGGCCGAACCCCGCCGCGTGTGGTGCCAGCGGCCCGGTCACCCTGACCCGTGATGGTCTGCCCATTGCGATCTCCTCTTCATCAGATGGATGTAGGAGAGAAGCATCAGGCCAAGACCACCCGGTTATGCCGACTTGGACAGCACCACGCCCATGCCCCGCACGGACTTGCGGTCCCTACTCGGCATAATCGGCTGCTCTGCATAATGCCGGCGGCAGCGTTGGATGAGTGCTTTGCCGCCGAAGACCGCACGGATCGCCTTGGTGAGCGCTTTGCCGCCATCGACGACGAACAAGATGCCTTTGCTGGCGTCCAGGCCCCGGTCGACGAGGTCGGCGGTCAGACGGGTGCACACCGCGGCGTTCTCTGTGGAGCCCTCGACCACACCCAGGGGCACCTTGGTGCCGTCGTCGGTGACCCCCAGGGCGACGACGAGCAGATGCTCGCCCAGGTACACGCCGTCAAGCATCACGATCGGCCAGCGGTCATCCCCGAGCGGGCGGGCGCACAGCTCGGCGAGGCGCTCGGCGGTCGCGGCGACGAACCGGCGTGACACCGCCGACTTCGACGTGGACACCGCGGCCTGCTCGACCGCCGCGCCGACCGGTTCGAGCGCGACCGGGTAGCGGCGGGTGGAGATCCCGGCGAGCATCTTTGCGACGATGCCCTCGGCGAGCAGGTCCGTGCCCGCGACGCTCGTGTAGGAGTCAAGGGGCGTCTCGGCGGCGTCGTCGCCCACGGTGCGCACCCGCGGGCGGGTCACCGCCAGGCGACGCCCGCCCAGGGTGACGGCGCCCGCTTCGCTGCCGTGACGGTTGTGGGTACGCGCAGCGTCGTGGCGGCCCTTGGGTCCCGCGAGGTCGGTGACCTCGGCGTCCATCAACTCGGCCATGACCTCCAAGCCCACCGCGGTCGACGCGGCCAGCAGCCCCTCGCGCACGTGCTCGGCGAACGTGGCGAGGTGGCCGTCGACGGCTTGGGCGAGCAGGCCCGACAGGGCCGACTCGGCGGAGGAGACCAGTTGCAACCCGGCCGGCTCGCCCGACGACTCGGGATCGGTGTGGTCAGCGGACGTGGATGTGTGCGAACCTGCCATTGGGGGTCCTCCTGGGAGACTTGGTGGTTTCCCGGAGCGTCTCACACGAGCCGCTCCGAGTGGAGGACCCCCACCTCAAGTTCCACGGACCCCGGGACAACCTCGTGCTGGCCACCGCCCGGCTGCAACGCCGCGACCCCACCAGGCTGCTCGTGCCGGTGCTGCGTGCCCGCGCGCCCACCCTGGCCGACCTGGACTACACCCCCGCGCCGCTGCCCGCCGCAGCCAGCCGGTGACCCCCGCGGCCACCGGCCAGCCCAGGCCGCCCGAGTTCCGCCTCGTCGTGGAGCAACGCCTGCCCG
>NZ_JBPCKQ010000034.1:0-19909 GCF_051004135.1 Ornithinimicrobium sp. | reverse complement strand
CAACGCCGGGCGGGTGCTCACCCGGGGCCAGCTGATCGACCGGGTCTGGGGCAGCGACTACGTCGGCGACACCAAGACCCTCGACGTCCACGTGAAGCGGCTGCGAGCCAAGATCGAGCCGGACCCCTCGGCACCGCAGCACCTCGTGACCGTGCGCGGGCTGGGCTACAAGGTCGAGACCGACTGAGTCCCGAGGGCCCGGTCTAGCTCTTGCCCTGGCTCGCGACCTGTTCGATCGCGTCGGCAGCGGCGTCCGGATCGAGGTAACGCCCGCCCCGCTGCACCGGGCGGAAGTCCGCGTCGAGCTCGTAGACCAGCGGGATACCGGTGGGGATGTTGAGCCCCGTGATCTCGTCGTCGCTGATGCCGTCCAGGTGCTTGACCAGTGCGCGCAGGCTGTTGCCGTGCGCCGCCAGCATGACGACCTTGCCGGCGGCCAGATCCGGGGTGATGTCGGACTCCCAGTAGGGCAGCATGCGCGTGATCACGTCCTTGAGGCACTCCGTGGTCGGCAGGTCCTCGCCCAGGTCCGCGTAGCGCGGGTCACCGTGCTGGGTGAACTCGGCGTCCGGCTCGATCGGCGGCGGCGGCGTGTCGAACGACCGGCGCCAGAGCATGAACTGCTCCTCACCGTACTTGTCCCTGGTGGCCGCCTTGTCCAGCCCCTGCAGGGCGCCGTAGTGCCGCTCGTTGAGCCGCCAGGAGCGTCGCACCGGGATCCAGTGCCGGTCGGCGACGTCCAGGGTGGCGTTGGCGGTGCTGATCGCCCGGCGCAGCACCGAGGTGTGCAGCACGTCCGGCAGCAGCCCCTCCTGCGTCAGCAGCTCACCGGCGCGCGCCGCCTCCGCCCTGCCCTTCTCGGACAGGTCGACGTCGACCCACCCGGTGAACAGGTTCTCGGCGTTCCACAGGCTCTCGCCGTGGCGCAGCAGGATCAGCGTGTATGGCGTGTCCGCAGTCATGCGCAGAAGTCTAGTCAGCGGCCGGCCGGCCTGCCGGGTCGTCCACCAGCAGGTGCCGGAAGGCCGCCAGGTTGGCGGTCGACTCGCCGCGCGAGACGCGCCAGTCCCACTCGGTGCGGATCGCGGAGCGGAAACCCAGGGCGAGCAGCTCGTTGAACGGCTCGTCGCAGGCGCTGAGCACCGCCCCCAGCAGCTCGTCCACCGCGGCGGCGTCCAACCCCCGCACAGGGACCTGGCCGGTGAGGTAGACATCGCCGGAGGCGTCCACGGCATATCCCAGGCCGGGCAGTCGCAGGTTGCGGCGCAACAGGTAGGTGTAGACGGCCAGATGGTTCTCGTCGGGGTTGCGCACGACGAAGGCGCGCACCCGCAGCACCCGTCGCCGCACCAGCAGCGAGACCACCGTGCGCAGCTTGCGCTCTCCGGGCAGCGTCGCCACGAGCTCGCCGCGGCGCGTGCCCGGCTCCCAGCTGATGTCGAGCTGGTCAAGGTAGCCACCGAGCAGCTCACCGACCCGCCGGACCGCCTCGTCGTCGGTCACGGCACCACGGCAGCGGGAATGTCGACGAGCGCGGGGGCACCGTCGATCGCCTGCACTGCGTGGTCCCCGAGGACACCGGCGTAGACCTTCTCCAGATCATCCACGGTGTGCTCCCAGCTGAACCGGGCCGCGTGCTCGGTAGCCCGGCGGACCCGCTCCGCCCGGCGATCCGGGTCGTCGTCGGCGAGGAGCTCGGTCAGCGCCTGCGCCCACTGCTCGGGATCGTGACCGGGCACGAGCACCCCGGCGGAGCCGACCGCCACCGGCAGACCGCCGACCCGGGCCGCGACCACGGGGCTGCCGCAGGCCAGGGCCTCGACGGCGACCAGGCCGAAGGACTCGCTGTAGGAGGGCACGGTCACCGCGTCCGCGGCGCGATACCACTGGGCCAGCTCCGACCGCGTCACCGAGGGCACGAGCCGCAGCACCGAGCCGATGCCGAGCTCATCGGCGAGCTGCTGCAACGCCTCGGGCCCGCGTGACCCGCGACCGGAGCGACCGCCCAGCACCGCGACGACCAATCGGCCTGCCAGGGCTTGGTCGCGCTGGATCATCCGGGCCGCCGCCTCGAGCACCACGTCCGGAGCCTTGAGCGCCTGAATGCGTCCCACGAAGAGCAGGACGACCGCATCCGCCGGCAGACCGACGTCCTCGCGTGCTGCGACGCGGTCACCCGGGCTGAAGACGCTCAGATCGACACCGGGGTTGACCACGTGCACCTTGCCCGGGTCGGCGTCGTAGAGCTCGACGAGCTGGCGCGCCTCCTGGTCCGTGTTGGCCACGAGGGAGGCCGCGGCCTGCACCACCTGGGCCTCCCCGATCTCGCGTCCCCGCGGCTCGGGCTCTGCACCCTGCGCCAGCTGGGCGTTCTTGACCCGGGCCATGGTGTGCATGGTGTGCACGAGCGGGACGCTCCACCGGTCGGCCGCCAGCCAGCCCACCTGTCCGGAGAGCCAGTAGTGCGAGTGCACCAGGTCGTACCACCGTTCGGGACGGGCGGCACCGGTGCGCATCACCCCCGCCGCGAAGGCGCACAGCTGACCGGGCAGGTCCTCCTTGTCCAGGCCCTCGAAGGGTCCCGCCGCGACGTGCTGCACCAGCACCCCCGGCGCCAACCGCACCGTCTCGGCCTGGCTCCCGTCGGTGGCCCGGGTGAAGATCTCCACCTCGGTGCCACGGCGCGCGAGACGTCGCGCCGTCTCCACGACATACACGTTGAGCCCGCCGGCGTCACCGGTGCCCGGCCGGTCCAACGGGGAGGTGTGCACGCTCAGCATCGCCACCCGGCGTGGCCGCCGCTGCGCTCCTGTGCTCACCGGCCCAGTCTGGCACGGGCCCCAGCGGCCGCTGGGGACGGTCCTGCCGTCGAGCGGATGGGGCACGCCGACCCCTCAGGGCGCAAGCGTGCTCCGCCGGTCGCCGGCCAGCAGGGCCCCCAGCGCTCCGCCGAGACCGTTGGCCAGGATGTCGTCCACGTCGAAGACCCGGAAGGAGCAGTCGTAGAGGAACCAGACCCCGGTCAGCTGCGTGGCCTCGATGCCGAGGGAGATCAGCACCGAGGCCCCGAGCGCCCGACCCCACCGCATCCCCCACCATCGGCCCAGCAGGACCCCGAGCGGGAGGAACAGCACGGCGTTGAGCACCAGGTCACCCAACGCAGGGCCCAGTAGATCGGCGGAGCCGGTCGATGTCCCGACCCGGCCGAGCACCCCCAGCGGCAGCAGGTATGCCGAGGCCCCACCGTCCTGACAGCGTGGGGAGCCCGGCTCGGGCAGCGGCAGGAGCGTCACCGCCCCCACCGCCACGACGTAGCCACCGACGCAGGCCGCTCGGAGGAGCCGCCGGGCACCGAAGCCGTCGCGGCGCGGCTGGAGCACGACGAACGGCAGCAGGAGGAGGGCCACCAGCATCGCGCCGAGCACCCCGCCGGCCACGCCGATCGCCAGCCGCTCAGCCATCCGGCCCGCCGTGCGGCACACCCAGCGACGGCACAGCGCTTGTCGGGGACGGGGACAGGAACTGACCGACCAGCGCCCGCACCCTGGCCCGGTGCTCCCAGATGATGCCGCCGGCAGGCAGCACCTCCAGGGTCGCGGTGGGCAGGACCTGCGCCAGCTCCCGCGCTGTGCGCACCGGATGCGTGGGATCGCCCTCCTGGGCGATGACCAGCACGGGCACGTCGACGGCGCGCAACCGGGACCGATCGGTCAGCGGCACCTCGTGCGGCACGGTCCTCAGCGCCCCCGCGGCGACGGAGGTCATCAGCTGCCGGGCCTGCTGGTCGCACCAGGTCTGCACGTCCGGGCGAGCACGGGCCGACGCGGGCTGCTCGGCGAGCAGGTGCGCGCTCACCCCGGCGACGTCACCCTGATCGACCAGGTGACCCAGCGTCGCGAAGCGGCGCGCAGCGGTGTCGTCGCGAGGGCTGTCGAGTGCGGCGGGCAGCACCAGGACCAGGCGGTCGAAGCGGTCGGGCTCGTCCGCCACGACGGCGCACAGGGCCCCGGCGCCCATGCTGATGCCGAGCGCACGCGTGGCAGCGACCTCCTCGCGGTCGGCCACCGCTCGCACCTGGGCGGCCAGCGCGGCATACGACCAGTCCGACGCCGGGTGCCCGGCCCCGCCGGGGCGCAGCATCGGGCTGGTGCGGCCGTGACCGGCCAGGTGCATGAACGTGCGGCGCCCGCGGACTGCTCCGGCGTACGGGCGGGTGGTGGCGATGGAGCCGGCCAGTCCGTGCACGAAGAGCGACGACGGCTCGCCGCGACCCGTCACGAGGATCTCGACCTGCCCGTCCCCCGGCCCCGGGACCAGCACGGGGACACGGGGCGTCATCGGGCGGGACCGGGGGTCACCAGGGGCCGTAGGGCCCCATGTGCGATCCGTTGCCGCCCCGCCGGCCACGCATCGACTTCACGGCGGGCCGCACGTCGGTGAGATAGATCGCGGCCGCGACGATGGCCAGCAGGCTGAAGATGTTGAACGGACTGGCGAAGAAGACGAAGCCGATGGCTGCGGCCACGCCGGTGATCGCCACCCAGAAACCCTTGGTGCGCTTGCCGGCAGCGACGAACGCGTCGGCCCGGGTGATCAGCGCGTCGACCAGTGCCCACACCTGCAGCCCGGCAGCGAGCAGACCGAGCACGAGGGAGACCAGGCCCTGCAGCGAACCGATGCTGAGGTCGAGACTCTGCAGGGGGGCGATGTCCATGGGCGCAGCCTACGTGTCGACGATGAGGGTGACCGGGCCCTCATTGACCAGCTCAACCTGCATCTGCGCCCCGAATGCCCCGGTGGCCACCTCGATGCCCCGGTCGCGCAGGTCCGCCACGACCGCCTCCACCAGGGGCTCGGCCACGGTCCCCGGAGCGGCCCGGCCCCAGGACGGTCGGCGGCCCTTGGTCGTCTCGCCGTAGAGCGTGAACTGGCTGACCACCAGCACCGCGGCCCCGCTGTCGGCCACCGAGGTCTCCCCGGGCAGTATCCGCAGCTCAGCGATCTTGCGGGCGGTGGTGGCCACGTCGGTCGCCGTGTCGTCGTGGGTCGCCGCCACGAGCGCGAGCAGGCCGGGCCGGTCGATGGCGCCGACGACCTCGCCCTCGACGGTGACGCAGGCTCGGCTCACCCGCTGCAGCACCGTGCGCACCGTTGCCTCAGATGCCGACCGCGGTGACCGCGCCGACCGGTCGGCCGTGCCCGAGCACCGGTGACTCGGCGACGCTCTCCAGCGCCTGGGCGACCGCCTCGTCCGAGGCGCCGACACCCAGCGCGCGCAGCGCGGCGACGGTGACCACGGCACGGGCACGCTGGTTGCCGTCGGTGATCTTGACCGCGAGGCCCCGGCCGTCGGCCAGCCCGACGGCATACACCGACTCGGCACCGTCCTTCGCCACCAGGCCGGGCACCCCTCGGATCAGCGCGGTGACGCCACGGTCGGTGCCGCCAAGCCACTGCGGGTAGCCGCGGAACGCGGCGGCGACCCGGCCCTGCGGGCTGCCCGGGTCGGCGGCCGCGATCCGTCCTAGCGCACGGGCCAGGCCCAGCGGGCTGATCGCCATCGCCGGCGCGCCGCACCCGTCGACCCCGATCGCCGCGATCGGCTCGCCGGACAGCTCGGCGAGCGTCTCGGCGATGACCTGCTGCAACGGGTGGCCCGGGTCGCGGTAGGTCGCGGTGTCCCAGCCCGCTGTGACGCAGGTGGCCAGCATGGCCGCGTGCTTGCCCGAGCAGTTCTGCGCGATGGACGCGGGCGTACGACCGGCGGCGACCCACCGGTCCCGCTCCGGCTCGTGGCTGGGCAGGTCCGGGGTGTTCTGCAGGGCCACCTCGCTCAGCCCGGCCCCGGCCAGGATGCGGCGGGCGCCCTCGAGGTGGAAACCCTCGCCGTTGTGACTCGCGCCGGCCAACGCCAGCAGCTCGCCGTCGAGATCGAGGCCACTGCGCAGCATCGCCACGGCCTGGATCGGCTTGTTGGACGAGCGGGGGTAGATCGGTGTCGTGACGTCGCCGCGCTCCAGCACAGGCGCCCCGTCGGCGTCGGTGGCGACCACGATCCCGTGGTGGACCGACTCGACCAGACCCGACCGGGTCAGCGCCGCCACCACAGGTGCGGAGCCGAGTCGGTCGACCAGGCCGTCGGCGTCGGGCGGGGCGGGCACGGTGGTATGAATCGTCTGGGGCACGGCCAGCAGCCTAACCGGCGCAGTTGTCTGCGTGGTTCGCTCGCTGCCATCCGTCCCGACAGCGCGCGGGCCTCCTCGCTCTCGACGCGCTCTACGATTCGCCGCCTCTGCACGACGACGACGTGGACCTGGTCGTGCCGATCACGGAGGGCCTGGCAACGGCCGGGCGCACATCAAGAGAGGCGTAGCAGGAAAACTGCCCGCACCAACGGGACGGAGAGAGGTAAGGCGCACATGGTCGATGACCGCGTCCCTGACAGAGCCCTCAAGCTCCAAGCGTCGGACAGCATAGAAGCCATGGCTGCCAAGGTCGCCGTCAAGGCCGGCCGTCGACTGCACCGGACGGACGACCCGGAACTCGTGAAGCTCATCCCATATCCGGGTCGGGACACGTCGGACACTGGCCCGGCCGGAGGATGACGGTGACGTAGCTGTCGCCACAGCGTCCGCGACGTCACATTCATCTCAGACCAGCGGGTGCGTGGGCGCGGTTCGCAGGTCGGGGACGATGCACGCCTCGACGCGTCCGGCTCAGACCTCGCGGATGCCGAGCAGCTCGCGGGCGTCGGCCGACGACATCGCCGGCCGCTGCATGGTCTGCGCCAGGGCGGCAGCCCGGGAGACCAGCTCGTCGTTGTGCTGCACGGGCCGCCCGCGGGCGAGCATCAGGTTGTCCTCCATGCCGACCCGCAGGTGCCCGCCCATCGCCAGAGCCGCGGCGGCGATCGGCAGGTGGGTCCGCCCGATGCCCGTGGCCGACCAGCTGGTCACCTCCGCTGGCAGTGCGGACACCCCCGCCACCAGGGCAGGCACCGTGCCCGGCATACCCCCCGGCACACCGGTGACGAAGTCCACGTGCACCCGGCCGCCGAACGGCAGGCCGTGCTGGTCGATCAGCCGACCCAGCGCCGCCACCTGCCCGAGATCGAACAGCTCGAACTCGGGCACCACCTGCTGCTCCTGGGCCTGCACGTAGAGCCGCGACATGAACGGGTAGGGGTTGGTGAACACCTCGTCACCGAAGTTGACGGTGCCGCAGGTCAAGCTGCACGAGTCGGGGCCGGCGTCCAGCACCCGCAGGCGGGCTTCGAGGGGATCGTGCACCGAGCCCCCGGTCGACAGCTGCACGACCAGGTCGGTCGCCTCGCGCAGGGCCTGCACCGTGTCGCGCAGCCGCGTCGGGTCCAGGCTGGGACGGTGCTGCTCGTCCCGGATGTGCACGTGGATCAGGGCCGCCCCAGCGCGCTCGCAGCGGAGTGCCGTCTCGACCAGCTCGGGCAGCGTCGTCGGCAGCTGGGGCATGTCGGCCTTGGCCGTCTCGGCCCCGGTCGGGGCGACGGTGATCAGCGTCGAGGCAGGCATGCCCGGCATCCTGCCACGCTCCGCGGGGGTCTCCGCGGGGCTGGTGCAGGCCCCGACGTGTCAGGGGGTGACGACGAGCGTCTGCGCCGCGCTGGTGCTGCCCGCGTGCAGCACGGCCCCGGGGTCCAGGGTGCGCTTGACCACGCCGAGGGCCACCGGCCCGTCCTCGTGGTGCCGGGCGACAGAGGTGAGCCGGCCCACCACCTTGCCGTCGTGGCTCAGCTCCGCGCCGTCCTCGGGCAGCGTGTGCCCGGAGCCGTCGAGGTGCAGGAACACCAGTCGCCGTGGCGGACGGCCCAGGTTGTGCACCCGCGCGACCGTCTCCTGCCCGCGGTAGCAGCCCTTGTGCAGGTGGACCGCCGTGCGCAGCCAGTCCAGCTCGTGCGGGATGGTGCGGTGGTCGGTCTCGGCGCCGACCCGCGGCCGCCATGCCTGCACCCGCAGCGCCTCGGCGGCCCACTGCCCTGCCGGCGGCCGGGATCCGACACGGTCCTCCAGCTGCGCCCGAGGCACCAGCAGCTCGCGCCAGGCCCGTCCCGCTGCGGGATGCTCCGCCGGGCCGTATGTCGTGCTGTCACCGACCACGTTCGGCCACGGGTCCACCCAGGCGAGCGGCTCGCCGGCGGCGGACTCGGTGCCGACCGGCTCGCCCAGCACGGCGATGTCGGCAGTGCGATCGGCCACCTCCACAGCCAGCATGAAGCGCATCGAGTCCAGCCACGAGCGGACGGCCTCCTGCGCGCCGGGCTCGGTGGTCAGCCAGCTGGTCTCGCCGTCGTCGACCACGTGCAGGGCGTGCTCGATGTGTCCCTTGGGCGACAGGATCAGCGTCTCGCGCGACTGCCGGGGCTCTAGACCGACCAGCTGCTGGGTGGTCAGCGAATGCAGCCAGCGCAGCCGGTCCGGCCCGGTCACGGTGAGCACCCCGCGATGGGACAGGTCGACGCAGGCCAGTCCCTCCTCGAGCAGCCGTTGCTCCCGGTGTGGATCCCCGTAGTGCGCCGCGACCCCGGCATCGCGGCCCGTGCCGACGACGGCACCGGGACGCTGCAGCAGCGGGCTGGTGGGGAGCGCTTGCTCCGTCTGGGATGTGCTCACGCGTTCCTTTCGTGTGCGGTGTCAGGTGCTGCGGGCGGGGGGACGTCCGCGCACCGGGCGCACCGACCGTGGATGGCCATGTGGGTGACCTCTGGTTCAAAGCCGTGGCGGGCCCGGAGATTCCTGGCCAGCTCGCCGGCCATCGCCGGATCGGCCTCCAGGACCCGCCCGCACTGCCGGCAGACCAGGTGCAGGTGCTCCCCGTGCGCGTCCAGGTGATAGCTGGGCGCCCCGTGGTCGAGATGGGTGTGCCGCACCAGTCCGACACCGGCCAGGGACTCCAGGTTGCGGTAGATCGTCGAGGCCGGCAGCTCACCCTCACCGTCCCGCTCCAGCGCCCCGGACAGCTGCTCGGGGGTCGCATGACCCACCCGCGCCAGGGCGGCCAGCACCCGACGTCGCGGCCCGGTCAGTCGCAACCCGGCAGCCCGGAGCCGCTGCTGCACCTCGGCGGGCTCGACCGGACCGGCGTCACCGTTCACAGACACCCCCTCACCGTAGCGCTGTTGCCCGGGTGTCCTCAGCGTGTGTCCAGGCATCGCGAACTATACTCAGGGCATGACCTCGACCTTCGGGGCCGGCGGGGGCCAGCTCTACGACACGTCTCCACGACGCCCGGCCGGCCGCCGCCGGCATCGCACCCGGCGGCTCCTCGTCGTCGGTGTCCTCCTGCTGTCGCTGCTCGCAGTCGGGGCGGCGGCAGGCTACTTCGCCTTCCTCAACTGGACGGTCAGCAAGAACCTCACCTACAGCGAGCTGCTGCCCGACGAGGAGATCCTCGGCGAGAACCGCCCGGTGCAGCCGGAGCAGGTCCAGCGCCCGGAGAGCGCCGGTGACGCCCGCAACTTCCTGCTGATCGGTAGCGACACCCGCGACCCGGATCTCGAGCGCGGCCGCTCCGACGTCATCGTGCTCGCGCACGTCTCCGACGACCGCCAGCGGGTCGACCTGATCCACTTCCCCCGGGACTACTTCGTGCAGATCCCGGGCTCGGACCGCAAGAACAAGATCAACGCCGCCTACTCTTTCGGTGGCGCTCCGCTGCTGGTCGAGACCCTCCAGGCGTTGCTCGGCGTCCCGATCGACGAGGTGGCGCTGGTCGACTTCGAGAGCTTCAAGTCGATGACCGACGCCATCGGCGGGGTGCAGGTCAACGTCGCGGAGGGCAGTCCGCGCTTCCCGGCCGGTATGCAGCAGATGGACGGGGCGACCGGCCTGCAGTTCGTCCGCGAGCGCTACGACCTCAGCCAGGGCGACATCTCGCGCGGCCAGCGGCAGCAGGCCTTCATCAAGGCGATCATGCTCAAGGCGCTGTCTCGCGACACCCTGACCAACCCGTCCCG
Source organism: Ornithinimicrobium sp. (assembly GCF_051004135.1). Lineage (GTDB taxonomy): Bacteria > Actinomycetota > Actinomycetes > Actinomycetales > Dermatophilaceae > Ornithinicoccus. Next base: position 9,921 of record NZ_JBPCKQ010000034.1, on the reverse strand, counting down.
GTTCGCCTCCTTCGTCGACGCGGCCACCACCAACGTGACCGTCGACAAGGATCTCGACCTGGGTGACATGCGCTCCCTGGCGCTGTCGATGCGGGGGGTGCGCGGAGACGACATCCATTTCGTCACCGCCCCGTGGACCGGCATCGGCGACGACTCCTTCGCCGGGTCGATCATCAACCCGGCCCCCGACCAGCTGGAGGTGCTTGGCCAGCATCTCCAGAGCGACACGATGGCCGACTACAGCGACCCGGTCTCCCCCACCTCCGGGTTCGGCCGCTGAGCCCTCCCACGCAGCCAGATCGCCGAGCGTCCGCGATCAGCTGACCCGCTTGAGCTCCGCCGAGACGTGGCTGGTCAACGACTGTCCGCCGGCGGCCATGTCCATGGCCCACATCAGGTTGCCGTTGACGTAGCCGTAGAGGCGGTGCGCCGCGGCATACTCCGACGCGTGCGGACTGCGCAGCACCCCGTCGGTGCGCAGCTCGACCTTGGCAGGGCTGGTGCTCCCGTAGTACATCTCCACGATGCCCGTGGCATGAGCCAGCACCAGCTCCACCTCGTCGCCCGGCAGCGGCCGCCAGAATCCGGTCTCGACCGCGAGCGGCGCGGTCTGCTGCCCCCGATCGTCCAGGACCCAGGTGCTGGAGCGCCAGAACAGGAACGGGCGGCCGTCGTGGCTGACCTGGACCTCCTGGCCGAAGTTGGCCGACTCGATCGTGGGGTAGCCGACCACCCCGGCCCCCTCCCACATCCCGATCATCCAGGCCAGCGGGGCCAGGTCGGGGTGCATGGTGGGGTCGATCTCGATGGGCACGACCCCATCGTATGCGGTGAACCCGGCCGCGCCGAGGAACCGCCGTGGACTCGACCCCGCTCAGCTCAGCGGGGCAGCGCCTCGGGGAGCAGGCCCAGGGCGGCGACATACGGCAGCACCAGCACGATCAGCACCGAGGTCAGCGAGGCGACCAGTCGAGGTCGGGCGTGAGCCAGCGGCGGCAGCGTGCCGAACACGGCCCGCGCCACGTGGCTGACCCCGCCGCTGGTCACGCCGACCAGGAGGAACACACCCCACGGCTGCTCGGTGAGCGCCGCGGTCACCACTGCGGCGGCGGCCCCGGCGAGCAGCGCGGCCGGGGTCGTCCAGGGCCGCAGCGCCGCCCGGGTGCTGGCCAGGTCGGTCAGCGACGACGCTCCGGCGGCGGCGACGGCGGCCACCAGCAGCGCCGACCCCGGGTCGGTGCGGGACAACGGGATCGCGAAGATGCCGCTGGTGAGCACGGCGAGGCCGAACAGCACCGAGGTGACCGAGTCGGCCACCCGGGGGCGCCCGTCCCGGCGCAGCAGCTGATGCCCGAAGGCCAGGATCATGGAGACCGCCAGGGCGGCGGGCAGCCAGGTGAGCCACGGGGGCTCGGCGCGCAGCGCCACGCTGAGCACGATGGCTGCCCCACCGAGCAGCAACACCGCGACGGTCCCCCGAGGGGTGGGCAGGGCCAGGGTCCCCGCCCAGCCCCAGGCGAGCACGAGCACGGCCAGCCCGAGCGCCGAGGCCACAAGTGTCGGACCCACCAAGCCGGTCAGGCCGATCACCCAGGCGGTCACCACGGTGCCCCCAGCGAGTCCCACAACGCGGCGGGAAGGGACGGTCCCGGGGGCTGTGGTGGTCTCGGCATGGCGCACGGCCGTCATTATCCGCCCTCCCGCAACGGCACCCGGTCCACACCGTCGGCAGGGCGTGCCGAGCCCCCACTATCCTCAAGGGGTGGCCGAGATGGCGCTGCTCACCCCGGGAGGCTCCGACGGAGCCCTGCTGCGCGTGCTCCCGGCCCTGGACCTGCTTTCCCACCGGGTCCGGATCGAAGCCCTGGACGCCGCTGCGCTGCTGCGCGGCGCCGAGCCGGACATCGTCCTGGTGGACGCCACCACCGACCTGATGGCTGCGCGCACCACGCTGCGCACCATCGACACGATGGGCAGCTGGGGTGCCGTGCTCGGAGTGTTCGCGGAGGCTGGGGTGACCGTTGTGGACGACCAGTGGCCGCTTGACGACCTGCTGCTCACCGGTGCCGGTCCGGCGGAGATCGAGGCGCGGCTGCGGCAGATCCGGCGCCGCACCGGAGCCCAGCAGCGGCTGGACGCTCGCACCGGGCCGATCCGGGTGGCCGACGTCGTGGTGGACGAGTCCAGCTGGACGGTGCGGGCCGGGGGACGACCCCTGGATCTGACCTTCAAGGAGTTCGAGCTGCTCAAGTTCCTGGTGCAGCACCCGGGCCGCGTCGTCACGCGCGACCAGCTGCTCCAAGAGGTCTGGGGCATGGACTACTACGGCGGCACCCGCACGGTGGACGTGCACGTGCGGCGCTTGCGCGCCAAACTCGGACCCGAGCGCGAGTCGCTGATCGGCACCATCCGCAACGTCGGCTACCGCTTCGCCGGGACCCGCAGCACCGAGTGAGAGGACGCACGATGGACGTCACGACCGAGCGGGTCCTGCCGCCCCGGCAGGGCGCGGACGTCCTGGCCCTCGCCGTCCGGGCCAGGACGCGCGACGACGTGCGCGCCCTGTCCGAGCAGACCGTTCTGGACGTGCGGCGGCTCCCCGAGGAGGGCGGGGCCGACCCGCAGACGACACACCTGCTGGTGCTGGACCGCGCGGGCGAGATCGACGCCAAGGTGCTCGGATACGCCCACGTGGACCACCACGAGCAACACCCCACCGTGGAGCTGGTGGTGCACCCGGACGAGCGCCGGGCGGGCATCGGCACGATGCTCGCGCAGGCCGTGCTCCAGCAGTGGCCGACGGCCCGGTGCTGGGCGCACGGTCACCTCCCGGAGGCCCAGGCGCTGGCCGGCCGACTGGGCTTGCGGGTGGTCCGCGAGCTGTGGCAGATGTCGCGGCCGCTGCGCGGTGAGTGGTCCGAGCTGCCCGAGGCCCCCGTGCCGGAGGGCTTCGCGGTGCGCTCGTTCGAGGTCGGCGCCGACGAGCAGGGGTGGTTGGCGGTCAACGCCCGCGCCTTCGCCCAGCACGCCGAGCAGGGCCGGATGACCCGCAGCGACCTGCGCGACCGGATGCACGAGCCGTGGTTCGACCCACACGGCTTCCTGCTGGTCGAGGACGTGCGCGACGAGGGCGCCCCGCGGCTGGCCGGGTTCCACTGGACCAAGGTCGAGCCCGCAGCACCCGGGTCCAGCACCCCCGTCGCCGGTGAGGTGTATGTCGTGGGCGTGGACCCGGCATACCAGGGGCAGGGCCTCGGCCTGGTCACCACGGTGCTCGGGCTGCGCCACCTGCGGGCGTGTGGCCTGGCGACCGCGACCCTTTATGTCGACGGTGACAACGCCGCGGCGGTGGCGACCTACCACCGGCTCGGCTTCGAGCGTTCCGCGGTCGACGTGATGTATGCACGGTACGACGGGGCTGGGCCGGAGCACTGATCCGGTGGCAGGATGATGGTCATGACGACGGCCCAGACCTCCGACAGTGCTGCGGAGCCGCGGATCGAGGATTCGGGCGAGCCGTGGCGCACCACGCCGGAGCTGGTCGAGACCAACAGCGTGGTGCCGCTGCCCCAGATCCGGGTGCAGCCGCCGAGAGCCGCCAACGGCCGCTTCATCCGGCTGGAGGGGGCCGAGCGGGACGACGGGGAGCAGGCGTCCGGCGACGAGCTGCCCGAGGGGCGGTTCCTGGACCGCGAGGTGTCCTGGCTGCAGTTCAACGAGCGGGTGCTGCAGCTGGGCGCGGACCCCGACCTGCCGCTGCTGGAGCGGGCCCGGTTCCTGGCCATCTTCGCCGGCAACCTGGACGAGTTCTTCATGGTCCGGGTGGCCGGTCTCAAGCGCCGCATCGCCACCGGGATCGCTGGTCGTTCCACCGCCGGGCTGGAGCCGCGGGAGGTGCTGGAGGAGATCTCCCTCGGCGCCCACGGCCTGATGTCGCGGCACGCCGCCCTGTTCGGTGACACGGTGGCCCCCGCCCTCGCCGGCGAGGGCATCACCATCGTCCCGTGGGAGGAGCTCACCGAGGCCGAGCAGACCGAGCTGGCACAGATGTTCACCAGCACGGTCTATCCCGTGCTGACGCCGCTCGCCGTCGACCCCGCGCACCCGTTCCCCTACATCTCCGGGCTCTCCCTCAACCTCGCGGTCATCCTGACCAACCCGCGGACCGAGCGCGAGCACTTCGCCCGGGTCAAGGTGCCGCCGCTGCTGCCTCGCTTCATCCGGCTCTCGACCGGCGACGGTGACCTCTACAGTGACCGCTACGTGTTGCTGGAGCAGGTGATCGCCGCCCACCTCGACGAGCTGTTCCCCGGCATGAAGGTGCAGGAGACGTTCACCTTCCGGGTCACCCGCAACGAGGATCTCGAGGTCGAGGAGGACGACGCCGAGAACCTGCTGACCGCCTTGGAGCGGGAGCTCACCCGCCGCCGGTTCGGCCCGCCCGTGCGACTCGAGGTCGTCGAGGACATGGACGACCATGTGCTCGACCTGCTTACCCGCGAGCTACGCGTCCACGCCAGCGAGGTCTACCGGCTGCCCTCGCCGCTGGACCTGAGCGCACTGCATACCCTGGCCGACCTGGACCGCACCGAGCTGCGCTACCCCAACTTCGTGCCCAAGACCCACCCCGAGCTGGCGCCGGTGGAGCGCTCCGCGCCCAGTGACGTCCTCGGGGCCATCCGACAGCGCGACATCCTGCTGCACCACCCCTACGACTCGTTCTCCACCTCGGTGCAGGCCTTCCTGGAGCAGGCGGCCGCCGACCCGCACGTGCTGGCGATCAAGCAGACCCTCTACCGCACCAGTGGCGACAGCCCTGTCATCGACGCCCTCATCGAGGCCGCGGCCGTGGGCAAGCAGGTGCTCGCGGTCGTGGAGATCAAGGCGCGCTTCGATGAGGAGAACAACATCAGCTGGGCCCGCAAGCTGGAGCAGGCGGGAGTGCACGTCGTCTACGGCATGGTGGGGCTCAAGACGCACGCCAAGCTGGCCCTGGTGGTCCGGCAGGAGTCCGGCGGTCTGCGCCGCTACTGCCACGTGGGCACCGGCAACTACAACCCCAAGACGGCTCGGCTCTACGAAGACCTCGCCCTGCTCACCTGCGACGACTCCATCGGCGAAGACCTGACCCGGCTGTTCAACCAGCTCTCCGGGATGGCACCCAAGGCCAAGTTCAAGCGACTGCTCGTCGCACCCCGCTCGGTGCGCAGCGAGCTCGTGTCCCGCATCGACGCCGAAGGGGAGCGGGGGCCGGAGGGCCGGATCCGGCTCAAGCTGAACTCCATCGTCGACGAGCAGATCATCGACGCCCTCTACCGCGCCTCCCGAGCGGGCGCGCGGGTCGATGTCTGGGTGCGCGGCATCTGCGCCCTGCGCCCCGGCGTGCCGGGTCTGTCCGAGACCATCCGGGTGCGCTCGGTGCTCGGCCGGTTCCTCGAGCACTCCCGGATCTTCGCCTTCGACGGGGGTGGCGAGCCCCAGGTCTACCTCGGGTCAGCAGACCTGATGCACCGCAACCTGGACCGGCGCGTGGAGTCCCTGGTGCCGATCACCGACCGCGACCAGATCAAGCGCCTGGGCAAGATCTTCGACCGGGTCATGAGCGACCAGGTGGCCAGCTGGCAGCTGGACTCTGATGGTCAGTGGACCCGGCACCATCTCGGCGACGACGGGTTGCCGACGCAGGATCTGCAGGACGAGCTCATCGAGCGCTACGCGGCGCGGCGCCGGCCGGGGCGGCGGCGGTGAGCGCCGAGACCGTGCAGCTGCAGGAGGATCTGGAGCCTCGGGAAGCCGTGCACGGCGAGGACGTCGTGGGGCCGAGCGCCCCCACAGACGCCCTGGCGACCGGGGAAACCAGCGCCGCGGTGGTGCGAGCGGCGGGGGTGCTGCCCTGGCGACGCAAGAAGAAGAAGCTGCAGGTGCTGCTGGTGCACCGCCCCCGCTACGACGACTGGGCCTGGGCCAAGGGCAAGCTCGAGCGGGGCGAGGACGTGGCGGCGTGCGCGGGCCGCGAGGCATTGGAGGAGACCGGGCTCAAGGTCCGGCTGGGGGTGCCGCTGCCGGGGTCGGTCTACGCCCTGCCCAAGGTCGGGGATCGCACGGTGATCAAGCGTGTGGACTACTGGGCGGCCGAGCCGATCGGTGGCTCCGGGCGGCTCGAGGAGGAGATCGACGAGGTCGCCTGGCTGAAGCCGGCCAAGGCACGCAAGCGGCTCAGCTATGTGCGGGACCGGGAGCAGCTGGACACGCTGGTGGAGTACGAGCGGGACGGTCGGCTGGACACCTGGACCCTGCTGGTCGTGCGGCACGCCAAGGCGATGGCTCGCAAGGAGTGGGCCGAGGCCGACCCGCTGCGTCCGTTGACCGTGGTGGGGCGGCGGCGCAGCGACAAGCTCGTGGACATCCTCACCGCCTATGCCCCGGAGCAGGTGCTGAGCTCGACGTCGACCCGCTGCCACGACACCGTGGCGCCGTTCACGCAGACGGCCGTGGTGCCGCTGCGCACCAAGCGCGGCTTGTCCGAGGAGGGCTACGACGTGGCACCGGACAAGGTGCACAAGCACCTACGCCGAATGTTCGAGCGAGGCCGCACCATCGCGGTGTGCACCCACGGGCCGGTCCTCGAGGCGGTGCTGGCGGACCTGGCCGGCCGGGCCGACACCCCGGCGATCGCGCGAGCGGTGCGGCGGGTGACGGCGACCTCGATGGACAAGGGTGAGGTGCTGGCCTGCACCGTGCAGGGACGGGGGCCGACCGCGCGGATCGTGGCGACCCGGCGGCACCGCATCCCCCGCTGAGCGTCTGCCAGGCAGAGCGCGGGGGAGCAAACTCCCGAGCACAACGTCGGGCGGGCGAACTCCCGAGCAGATCAGCCGAAGCGGCCGGAGATGTAGTCCTCGGTGGCCTTCTGGGACGGGTTGTTGAAGATCCTGGTCGTGTCGTCCATCTCGACCAGCTTGCCGGGCTTGCCCGTCGCCTCGAGGTTGAAGAACCCGGTGCGGTCGGAGACGCGTGCGGCCTGCTGCATGTTGTGCGTGACGATGACTACGGTGTACTCCTCCTTCAGCTCGTTGATCAGGTCCTCGATGGCCAGGGTGGAGATCGGGTCGAGCGCCGAGCACGGCTCGTCCATCAGGATCACCTCGGGCTGCACGGCGATGGCGCGGGCGATGCACAGTCGCTGCTGCTGACCGCCGGAGAGACCGGAGCCGGGCTTGTCCAGCCGGTCCTTGACCTCCTCCCACAGGTTGGCCGAGCGCAACGAGCGCTCCAGCAGCTCGTTGCCGGCCTTGCTGGAGATGCGCTGGCTGTTGAGCTTGACGCCGGCCAGCACGTTCTCCTTGATCGACATCGTCGGGAAGGGGTTGGGGCGCTGGAAGACCATGCCCACCTCGCGGCGCACGTCCACGGGGTCCACCCCCTTGCCATAGAGGTTCTTGCCGTCGATGGTGACCTCACCATCCACCCGACCACCGGGGATGACCTCGTGCATCCGGTTGAGGGTGCGCAAGAAGGTCGACTTGCCGCACCCGGAGGGCCCGATGAACGCGGTCACCGAGCGCTCCTCGATGGTCATGGTGACGTCAGCCACCGCCTGGAAGCTGCCGTAGTAGATGTCGAGGTCGGTGATGTCGATGCGCTTGGACATGTGCGGGTCTCCAGGGTTTTCAGCGGCCGGTCTTCGGCGCGAAGACCTTGGCGATGAGTCGGGCGGTGAGGTTGAGGGCGATCACGATGAGCACCAGGATCAGGGCTGCCGCCCACGCACGCTCCAGGCTGGGGTCACGGACCCCGGGATTGAGCGGCTTGGTGAACATCTCGTAGGCGTAGACGGCCAGGGTGTTCATCGGTCCCTGCAACGGGTTGGTGTTGAGGGCGTAGAAGCCGCCCACGGCCACCAGGAGCGGGGCGGTCTCGCCGATGACCCGGGCGATGGCCAGGGTCACCCCGGACGCCAGGCCGGACGCCGCCGTCGGCAGCACCACCTTGTAGATCGTGCGCCACTTGGGCACGCCGAGGGCCAGCGAGGCCTCGCGCAGCTCGTTGGACACGATCCGCAGCATTTCCTCGCTGTTGCGCACCACTGTGGGGATCATCAGCACCGACAGGGCGATCGCCCCGGCCATGGCGTTCTTCGTGCCGATCCCGAACAGCACCCCGAAGAAGGCGAAGGCGAAGAGGCCGGCCACGATCGAGGGGATGCCGGTCATCACGTCCACGAAGAACCGCAGTACCCGGACGAACTGGGGGCGCCCGGCATACTCCACGAGGTAGATCGCGGCGAACACCCCGATCGGCACGGAGATCACGGTGGCGATCCCGGTGATGATCAGGGTCCCGAGGATGGCGTGGTAGGCACCGCCGATGAAGGGCGCCGTGCCCTCGGCGTAGGCCTGGTCGTCCAGGCCGGTGATGCCGTTCATGGTCTGCAGCAGGAAGTCCAGGCTCACCGCGCGACCGATGCCCTCGTTGATCACGGTGAACAGCAACGAGATCAACGGCAGCACGGCGATGCCGAACGCACCGTAGACCAGACCGCGCATGAGCTGGTCCAGGCCGACCCGGCGCCCGGCTGTGACTCGGTAGCCGACGTAGACCGCGACGAGGTAGATGAGGTAGCCGACGACCACCCCCAGGGCGAGGCTGTCCAGGAGCAGCCACACCAGCAGTGCGGTCACCACCCCGCCGGCCAGGGAGCCGAGCGCGATGGCCTTGGTGGCCGGGCGGACCGGTGAGGAGGTGATGCCCTCCCAGCTGTCCAGTCGGGTCGTGATCCGGTCGTTGCCGTCCGCGGACTTCGGCGTGGACGTCGGGGTCGGGGTGTCGGTGGGTGTGCTCATCAGTTGGCTCCCGAGAACTCGGCGCGCTTCTCCACGATGGAGCGGGCGAACAGGTTGACGACCAGCGTGATCACGAACAGCACCAGGCCGGCCGCGATCAGCTCGGAAAGGCGCAACCCGGAGGCCTCCGGGAAGTTGAGGGCGATCTCCGCGGGGATGGTCGAGTTGCCGGTGCCGATCAGGTTGAAGGTCAGCCCACCGGTCGACAGGATGATGGTGACCGCCATCGTCTCCCCGAGCGCGCGGCCCAGCCCGAGCATGGTGCCGCCGATGACGCCTGGCTTGCCGAACGGGATGACCGCTGTCGTGATCATCTCCCACTTCGTCGCGCCGAGCGCGAGGGCAGCCTCCTCGTGCAGCTTGGGCGTCTGCAGGAAGACCTCCCGGGACACCGAGGTGATGATCGGCAGGATCATCACCGCCAGGACCAGGGAGGCGGTCATCAGGGTACGCCCGGTGGCCGAGGAGCTCTCGAAGATGGGGATCCAGCCGAGGTTGTCCTCGAACCAGCCGAAGAGCGGCACCACCGCGGGCGCGAAGACGGTCAGGCCCCACATACCGAAGACCACCGAAGGCACGGCGGCCAACAGGTCGATCACGAATCCGATGGCCCGGCCCGTGCGGGCCTCCGCGTAGTGCGAGACGAACAGGGCGATCCCGACCGCCACCGGGGTGGCGACGGCCAGGGCGATGACCGAGGCCACGACGGTGCCGATGACCAGGGGCCACACGTAGCCGAGGAAGCCCGCGTCTCCGGTGACGTCCTCGGCCGATGCGGACAGCACGGGGAAGGCCTCGACCAGCAGGAAGGTCGCCACTCCGGCCAATGTGGCCAGGATGAGGATGCCGGAGCCCAGGGCTGCGCCACTGAAGATCCGGTCACCGAGGCGCTGGGAACCGCCGCCACCAGCTCGCGCCGGCTCGGCCTCCTTGATGGTGGTGCCGGTGACGTGCGGTTGGTCGTCGCTCCCGTGCGGTTGATCCTCTGGGCTGCTCATCTGTCTCCTCGAACCCGTGTGCTGCGGACCGCTCAGCGTCGGTGGGGGGGGGCGGGAGAAAAAAACGCACACACCCACCA
>NZ_JBPCKQ010000033.1:0-9200 GCF_051004135.1 Ornithinimicrobium sp. | reverse complement strand
GCTGCTCGCCACGATTGGCCCCGACACGGTCGCCGCCGTCGTCGTGGAGCCGGTGCAGGGTGAGGGCGGCTTCGTCGTGCCCGACCTGGTGTGCTCGGCCAAGGCGCTCGGTGGCGGGCTGCCGCTGGCCTGCGCCGCAGCCCTGGGCGTGCTGGACATGCTCGAGGACGGTGAGCTGTTGGGCGCCGCCCGGCGGATCGAGCAGAGCGTCCGCGATGTGCTGGAGCCCCTGGCGCAGGAGGTCGGCACGATCGCCAAGGCCGTGGCCGCCGCCTGCCACGCTGCGGGCGTGATCATCCTGGTCTGCGGCACCTACGGCAACGTGATCCGGCTGTTGCCGCCGCTGGTGATCGAGCAGGACCTGCTGCAGGACGCGCTCGACGTCCTCGCCGAAGCGGTCCGTCACGCATCGTGAGCACGCGAGGAGCAGCACGGTGAGCGGCGCGCTCGACGGGATCCTGGTCGCCGACTTCAGCCGGGTGCTGGCCGGTCCCCTGGCCACGATGCACCTGGCCGACCTCGGTGCCACCGTGATCAAGGTCGAGCGGCCGGGAGCCGGAGACGACACCCGCAGCTGGGGACCGCCGTGGTCGAGCACCTCCTCCACCTACTTCGACAGCGTCAACCGCAGCAAGCGCAGCCTCACCCTGGACCTGAGCGACGAGGCCGACCGCGGGCTCGCCCACGAGCTGGCCCGACGAGCCGACGTGCTGGTCGAGAACTTCCGACCCGGTGCCCTGGACCGGTTCGGGCTGGGCTACGAGCAGGTGCGGCCGGACAACCGGGGGGTGGTCTACGCCTCGGTGACGGGGTTCGGCCGCACCGGCGGCGCCGACCTGATGGGCTATGACTTCCTGGTCCAGGCCGTCGGCGGGCTGATGAGCGTCACCGGCGAGGCGGGCGGTCCGCCGACCAAGACCGGCGTGGCCGTCGTCGACGTGCTGACCGGCAAGGACCTCTCCATCGGGGTGCTTGCCGCCCTGGTCGCTCGTGGCCGCACCGGCCAGGGCTGCCGCGTCGAGGTGGACCTGCTTTCCAGCCTGCTGGCCGCGATGGTCAACCAGGGGCAGAGCACCCTGGCCACCGGCACCGCCCCGGGGCGGATGGGCAACAGCCACCCCTCGATCACGCCGTACGAGACCCTGCGCTGCGGCGGTGGCCTGGTGGCGGTGGCCTGCGGCAACGACGGGCAGTTCGCCCGGTTGGCGGCCGCCCTGGGTAGGCCCGGCCTTGCCGAGGACCCGCGCTTGGCCACCAACGCCGCCCGGGTCGCCCACCGCGCAGACCTGGTGCAGATCCTCGAGAGCCTGCTGGCGGCGCACGACTCGGCCACCTGGCAACGGATCTTGACCAGGGTCGGTGTGCCCGCGGGTCGGGTCGGTGATCTCGCCGACGCCTTCGCCCTCGCCGAGTCACTGGGCCTGCACCCGTGGACCGACGTCGGCGAGCCCGGGGCGCCGTGTCCGCAGGTGCGCCACCCCGTGCAGTACGGCCCGGCGCTCACGGTGCCTCCCACCGCTCCCCCGCAGCTCGGCGAGCACGACGCCCAGCTGCGCGACTGGCTGCACCACCCCGACGCACCCGTCCCGCCCACCCCAGCTCACCGCATACCGTCAGAAGAGGTGCCCCGATGACTGCCACCACCGTCCGCCCACCCAGGATCGACCCGCTCGACCTCGCCGGGATCGACGACGTCCTGACGGAGGAGGAGAAGGCGATCCGCGGTGCCGTCCGCCACTTGTGCGACAGCGCCGTCGACCCGTATGTGGCCGAGTGGTTCGAGGCCGGCGAGCTGCCGCAGATCCGCGAGCTGGCCAAGGAGATGGGCAGCCTGGGGTTGCTGGGGATGCACCTGGAGGGCTACGGCTGTGCCGGGATGAGCGCGGTCGACTACGGGCTGGCCTGGCTGGAGCTGGAGGCCAGCGACTCCGGCATCCGGTCTCTGGTCAGCGTGCAGGGCTCGCTGACGATGTTTGCCATCTGGCGGCACGGCAGCGAGGAGCACAAGCAGCAGTGGCTCCCGGCGATGGCCGCCGGCGAGGCCATCGGCTGCTTCGGGCTGACCGAGGCCGACCACGGGTCCGACCCCGCCGCCATGCGCACCCGCGCCCGGCAGGACGGCGGCGGCGAGCGGGCCGACTGGATCCTGGACGGCGCCAAGATGTGGATCACCAACGGCTCGGTGGCCGACGTGGCGGTGGTCTGGGCGCAGACCGACGACGGCATCCGCGGCTTCGTCGTGCCCACCGACACCCCCGGCTTCTCCGCGCCGCTGATCAAGCACAAGATGTCGCTGCGTGCCTCCGTGACCAGCGAGCTCGTGCTGGAGGGGGTGCGGCTGCCGCATGATGCCGTGCTGCCCGAGGTGCGCGGCCTGAAGGGTCCGCTGTCCTGCCTCAACGAGGCCCGCTACGGCATCGTGTGGGGGTCGATGGGTGCCGCCCGCAGCTCCTTCGCCACGGCGCTGAAGTATGCCGAAAGGCGGGTCCAGTTCGACCGTCCGATCAGCGGCTTCCAGCTGACCCAGGCCAAGCTGGCCCAGATGTCGATGGAGCTGACGACCGGCACCCTGCTGGCCCTGCATCTGGGTCGCCGCAAGGACGCGGGCACGCTGCGCCCGGAGCAGGTCAGTCTGGGCAAGCTCAACAACGTCAGCAAGGCCCTGGAGATCGCCCGGTCCGCCCGCACGATCCTGGGTGCCAACGGCATCTCGCTGGAGTACCCGGTGATCCGGCACATGAACAACCTGGAGTCGGTGCTGACCTATGAGGGCACCCCGGAGATGCACACCCTGGTGGTGGGACAGGCGCTGACCTGTCAGGCCGCCTTCCGCTGAGGCAGACGGCGGCTGAGGCGCTAGACCGGGGGCGGTTGGTCCTGCGGCACGCCTCGCTTGGCGGCGACCCGGATCATCTCGTCATGGGAGTCCGGGCCGGGCCCCACGTGCGGGATTCGGGTGATCAGAAGGGCCCCGGCCAGACCCCAACCGCCGAAGATGATCCACTCGTACGGCCAGATCAGGGCGGATGGCATGCCGGGCAGGAAGAGCACGCCGAGGCCGGTCGCCAGGACGATGGCCGTGATGCCGGTGCCGACCCCACCGGGGGTGCGGAACGGACGCTCCATGTCAGGCTCACGGCGACGCAGCATGACGAAGCTGATCGCCACCATCACGAAGGCGATGATCAGGCTGACACCACCGGCGTCGACCAGCCAGACCAGCATCTGGCGACCGAAGATCGGCGCGAGCACGGACAGCCCGCCGATGAAGATCAGCGCGTTGCTGGGCGTGCGGTAGCGCGGGTGCAGCTTGCCGAACCAGCGGGGCAGCATGCCGGACGTGGCCATCGCGTAGGTCAGCCGGCTGGCGCCGATCAGGAAGCCGTTCCACGAGGTGAGGATGCCGGCGATGCCGCCGATCACCAGCAGGTTGCCCATGGTCTGGCTGCCCCAGAGCGCCGCCATCCCGTCGGCCACCGCGAGCTCGGACTCGGCGAGAGTGGCGGCGGGAAGAGAGGAACCGACGGTCAGCATGATCATGATGTACCAGGACACGGCCGCCGCCACCGAGATGAGCAGCATGATCCCGATCTTGCGGTAGGGCAGGTTGATCTCCTCGGCGGACTGCGGGATCACGTCGAAGCCGACGAAGAGGAACGGCGTCGCCACCAGCACAGCGATGATCCCCGTAGCACCGCCGGTGAACAACGGCTGCATCTGCTCGGTGTCCCCACCCACGAACGAGCCGAAGATCAGGGCCAGGCCGACGGCCATCAAGAAGAGGACGGCGATCGTCTGGAAGGCCGCCGCCGGCCGGACCCCGCGGTAGTTGATGTAGGTCATCACCACGGCGGCGACCACACCAACGGCCACCCAGGACAGGTAGACCTCGTAGCCGGCGATGGTCCACAGCTTGATCGCCAGCATGTCGGGGAAGAGGAAGAGCATCGTCTGCGGCAGCGCCACGGCTTCGAAGGCCACCACCGAGACGTAGCCCAGCACCAGGAACCATGAGCACACGAACGCTGCGCGCGACCCGATCGCCCGCAGCACGTACTGATGCTCCCCGCCGACCTGCGGCATCGCGGCGACCAGCTCGGCATACGTGAGCCCGACGAAACCCATCACGATGCCACCGAGCACGAAGGCCAGGGCGGCACCCATCGTGCCGGCGTCCTCGAGGAAGCCGCCGGTCAGGACGATCCAGCCGAAGCCGATCATCGCGCCGAAGGCGATGGCCAGCACGTCCCACTGACCCAAGACCCGGGTGAAGTCGGCGTCGGTCTCTGTCGCGTTTGCCATGGCCCGAAGCCTAGGGGCGGGGGGCGGTGCTGACTAGGGTGTAGAGCCGCCCTGCCGGAGGCCGCGAACGATGTCGTCATCCAGGGCGGCACGGACGCACCCGGCGGCCAGCCGCGGCAGGTCGTCGATCTCGACCAGCGCGGCCAGCCGACCCGGTGAGGTGGGCAGGCCCAGCCGTTCGGCCCCCTGGATGACCTTGTCGTCCAGCGTCGGCGCCAGCTCGGGCCAGAGGCCCTGGGCCTCGCGGCAGAAGATGGCTGCACCCGTGGGGCCGATACCCGGGAACTGTTGCAGGTGCCCGCTCACCTTCCCTGGTTGGTGCTCATCGCGTAGACGGCGCACGTCACCTCGGTAGTCGTCGAGCAGCAGCTGGGCGCCGTCGCCCAGCTGCGTCGCGGTGCGCTCGTCGTAGCGCCGGTAACGACCGCGCCCCAACGCGTCCACCCGCTGCTGCCACGTGGCCGCCATCATGCGCTGCGGTGTCCGGTATCCGGCCTCCGACAGCTCCTGCGCCGCGGCGACCGCGATATCGGCGCTGATCCGGGCAGACAGCAGCGTCGAGAGCACCAGCAGGCGGTAGAGCGGGGAGGGCTTGTCCCGCAGGGTGATGCCGGCCTGCTCGGCATAGGTGGTGCCGTGCCGGTCCAGCAGCCGGGCGACTCGTTCCTGCTGGGTGGCCACGGTGGCGAGTCTGGCCTCCGCCGCAGCGACCGGCAAGCGGAGCATCCGGTCAGTATGGGGAGCGCAGCCCCTCGAACATGGGGAAGTGCCGGACGTTGCGCGTGAGCAGCTCCGACCGCGGCAGGAGGGCGGTCGCGGCGATCGCGAGTCGGCCCGTATGCGGCGTCCACCGCGTCACGGATCAGTGGCCACTCGCCGACGAGACGCACGACCCGGTAGTCGCAACGGCAAGCGCATCGTCCCTCGTCCAGGGACGATGGGGCCTATGGCGATTCGCAACCGACCGGCATACGAGGCAGGCCTGGTGCTCGACGAGCAGGTCCGGCCTGGGTCGATCCGCGGTCGTCGCGCCCGGGTCGATGAGCCGCACGTCGCCGATCTCAACACCCTGGCCGGCATCATCTCGACGGAGGTCGGGGTCAGCGTGCCGCTCGTGGATCCGGCCGGCGGAGGCAACCGAGCGCGGGTCCTGGTGTTCCTCGAGGAGCACATCCCCTGTCGCAGCGCGGGCACCGGCCTGGTCAGCCTGCACGCCAACGACCCCACGGCCGCCAACACGATGACCGCCTGTGCGCAGGCCGGTCTCGAGTATGCGCAGATGCTGCTGTGGCAGGTCATCCCCTGGTGGACCGGGGACCCTGGCCTGGCGGGCCGGGCCAGCGGTGGCCTTCCGCGCAGGGAGCAGGCTCGGCTGGCCGGCCCGTATGTCGTCCGCCTGCTCGGCTCGTTGCCGCGGCTGGAGGCGGTGGTCCTGCTGGGACGCCGGACCCAGGTGGCCTGGGACCAGGCGATGCGCAGCGTCGAAGGCAACACAGCTGGTGAGTTGAGGGTCATGCCCTGCCCTCATACGAGCCCGATGGCCTGGCACATGACCGACCGCCGCACCGGCAGACCTCACCGCGAGATGACCGTCGACGTCTTGGCCAGGGCTGCGGGGCGGTGACATCCCTCCTCTCTGACGCAGACCCTCAAGACACGTGGCCGCGGAACGTGTCGTAGTGGATCTGCAAGAGCTCGGCGGCCGGCCGCTCACGGCGGGTGCGGGGCAGCACCATCAGCGGCTGCCGGTTGCGCACGGACGCCTCGCCCCGCTCGTCGCTGTCCGCCACGATGTGCGCGGCGTCGAGCAGCTCAGAATGGGCCAGCGAGCAGACCGCGCACCGTCGCTCGTAGGCGCGCAGCACCGTGGATCGAAACACGGGCTGGTGCAGCCGCTGGCGGGTCTCCCGCAGCACGTAGCGGCGCAGCTGCGCCTCGCCGGGGGACCCCTCGTCGCGCAGCAGATGAGTCTCGTCGAGGGCCAGGACGAACTGCTGCTGAGCAGGCTCCTCCCCACCAGGTAGACGGGGAACACCGGCTGGTAGAGCGCCGCACCGACACCGAAGGACCAGGTCAGCGGCTGGATGGTGATCGATGTCGACTCGACCGAGCGGGCGCACGAGGCGGCGGCGTTCCTGTCCTCCGCGCCCGGCCCCGGCGGCGAGCCGCTGCATGAGTGGCTCGAGGTGCGCCCGTTCCTGACCGAGGCGCCGGTCGTCACGGAGTAGCGCGTCGTCGTGGACGGACTGCTCAAGCAGTTCGGACCGCAGGTGCTCGGTGTCCTCGTCCGTCGTGGAGCAGACTTCGCGGCGGCCGAGGACGCCGTGCAGGAGGCGCTGGTCGAGGCGGTCCGGCGACGCCGGGAGGAGACGGTCCACGAGCAGCCCGCTCCCGGACCCACCGAGTGGGCCGACGACACGCTGCTCCTGCTGTTCTGGTGCTGCCATCCCTCACTCACGCCGGCCTCGGCGGTGGCGCTGACCTTGCGAGCGGTGGGCGGGCTGAGCACCCGGCAGATCGCGACGGCATACCTGGTGCCCGAGACCACCGTGGCGCAACGGATCAGCCGGGCCAAGCGGACGGTCTCGGGCCAGCGGCTCACCCAACCCGGGGACCTGTCAACCGTGCTGCGGGTGCTCTACCTGATCTTCAACGAGGGCTACCCCGGTGAGGTCGACCTGGCTGCTGAGGCGATCCGGCTGGCTCGTCAGCTGCTCGCGCTGGCCGACGAGCCGGAGGTCTCAGGGCTGCTGGCGCTGATGGTGCTGCACCACGCCCGCGCCCCCCGGCGCACCGCAGACGGCGCGCTGGTGCCGCTGGCCGAGCAGGACCGCTCACGGTGGGACACGGCGGCCATCGCCGAGGGGGTCGCGATCCTGCAGCGGGCGCTGAGCCGGGACCTCCTCGGGGAGTACCAGGCCCAGGCCGCCATCGCCGCGCTGCACGCCGACGCGGCGCGTGCGCAGGAGACGGACTGGAAGCAGATCCTGCAGTGGTATGACGAGCTCGCGGCCCTGGTGGACAGTCCCGTCGTGGCGCTCAACCGGGCCGTCGCAGTGGGCGAGGTGGACGGGCCGTTGGCCGGACTGCGCGCGGTGCAGGATGTGCCCGCCGGCGTGCCACGACATACTGCGGTCCGGGCCTATCTGCACGAGCGGGCCGGCGACCTGGAACTGGCCCGCGCTCTCTACGGCGCTGCGTCGCGTCAGGCGACGAGCGAGGCCGAGCGCGACCACCTCACCCGGCAGGCCGCGCGCCTGCACAGACAGTTGTAGGGGCGCGCTACTTCTCGCGCGGGGGCGGGAGGTTTGGCGCGAACGGCCTGACCGTCTGGCTGGGCACGGGAGCGGGGGGACGCATGTCCGCGGCGGCCTCGCCACCGCTGTAGCCGCCCTTCTTGTCGATCCATGGCTTCGGCAGAACTCTGCTGGAGTGACGGGCCATGACTCTCCTCCTGTTCCGATTCGACGCTCGATCGCCTACGGGCACCTCGAGAGGACAGCGCCCCCAGACGTCGATAGCCAGCACGACCATGCCATCGAGACGGATCCCACGACATCCTTCCGATTTCTTCAAGACCGCGGTGCCGACCGGCTGACAAAGTTGGTCTCATGACCGACGAAGCAGTCCGAAATCCACCGCCCGACCGGCCGCAGATCACGGTCTCCCTGACGTATGACGACGTCGAGGGGGCCGCTCGATGGCTCTGCGAGGTCTTCGGGTTCACCGAGCTCACCGAGACTCGAGTCGAGTGGGAGGGCAAGCTGGTGCACACCGAGCTCACCCTGGGCGAGCGGGGCCTGATCATGCTGGGACCGCCGTTCGCTGACCGAGCGAGCCCTCGGACCCGCGGCGGGACCACCTCGATGATGTCCGCCTATGTCGATGACGTGGACGCTCACTTCGCGCACGCCAAGGAGACGGGCGCGCAGATCGTGGCCGGCCTGGAAGACACCTTCTACGGCGACCGGACCTACCGCGTCAGTGACATGGAGGGCCACCACTGGATGTTTGCTCAGCGGGTCGCCGACATCCCGCCGCAGGAATGGGACTTCACCGGCAGCAACGGCTGAGCGACTCGGCGAGCTACGGCATGCCTGCGGTGGGCCCACCGATCTACGGGTAGCGCCGCCCGGATGGACTTGCTTTGGACCGGATGGTTTCCGATCGTGCACACGGCCGTGATGGGGACGGCGGGCTTCCTCGTGCTGGTGCTGCTTCTGCGGATCTCCGGCGCCCGGACGATGGCCAGCATGACGCCGTTGGACTTCGTGGTCGCGGTGACCCTGGGCTCGGCCTTCGGCCGCACGGTGACCGCGGTCGACGTGCCCGCCAGCCAGGCCGTGGCCGCACTCGTGCTGCTGGTGGGGCTGCAGTGGCTGCTGGCCACCGTGCGATACCGCGGGGGGTGGATGCGCCGGGCGGTGGACTCGCCGCCGGTCCTGCTCTGGTATGACGGAGCCTTGGTCCAGGAGTCGCTACGCCGGCACCGCATGACCGAGGCCGACGTGCATACGGCGGCTCGAGAGGCCGGCCACGGCTCGCTGGCCGGGCTCCAGGCCGTGATCCTTCAACAGGACGGCTCGCTCGGGGTGATCACCGCCGACGGCATGGGTGACGGGTCGACGGTGCTGCCCTACGTCGAGGGGCACCCCGCCTGAAGCGCCAGCACAACCCTCACGTCGCCCGGACATGCGGAGTTGGGCCGTTGACACTCCCGCCCGCGCAAGTGCGTCCTTTCGGCTCCCTTCTGTTGTCAAGTCGCCGGAATCGGTTCCTGGGAGTGTGCGCCGGCGCTTGTCGCCGTCAAGGTCGTTCGTCCAGTAGGGCGCTGCACCTTGACACCTCCGGCGCGTCGCCGCGTGGGCTGAGGAGCCGAGCCCGGACCGGGGTGCGCA
>NZ_JBPCKQ010000032.1:0-3239 GCF_051004135.1 Ornithinimicrobium sp. | reverse complement strand
CCAAGACACTCGACGACTTCGACGTCGCCGCGTCCTCGATTCCCACCCCAACGTTCGACTACCTCGCCAGCCTGGAGTGGGTCCGGGCTGCGGAGAACGTCTGTCTGATCGGGCCAGCCGGGACCGGTTAACACTGCGCATTCCTCTTTCAGGGTTGGTCGAACAGTTCAGCCTGGTGGCCGTGGACGTTGATTCTTAGGCCTTTTCGTCGTCCTTGGTTGACGTGGACGGCTTCGAACTCGCCGCGTTGGACCTTGTGCAACACGGTCTGCCGGGCGATGCCGAGGACGCGGGCGGCGTCAGCGAGCTTGAGCCAGCCGTCGGGGACCTGGGGTGCGAGCCGCTCGCGGACGGCTTGGTCGATACGGATCCGCCAGGGTGATCCTAGGGTGAGTTGCTCGCCGATGAGGAACCCGTCTGCCAGCCACCGGTAGAGGGTGACCTTGCCGACGCCAAGTAGACGTTCGGCTTCGCTGATGGAGACCACGACCGCATCCTGCTCGAGAGGGCCGACATTCTCCGGCGGCTGGTAGGCCGGGATGCCGCGGGCCACCCGCAGTGACTTCACGCGGGTCTTGGTGAACGACAGACCGGTGCCGGTGCGGCGTCGTTGCCGGCCCAGGATCATCGCGATGGTGGTGTCGTCGTAGTGCGCAGCGAGACGCTGCACCAGGGCCACGGTGTCCTCGTCGGTGGCCCGGGCATGGCCACCGGTCTTGTTCATCGTCAGGGTCAGGTCGGTGCTGGCGCCACCCTGCCAGGTGATGGTGACTGCGGCGGTGCGCTTGTCGTCGTCGATGGTGACCACGACCTCGGTCAGGATCGCCCGGAGCAACTGCTTGCGGTCCCGGAACGTGGTGGTCGGAGCCTCGAAGATCGGCCTGACGTCGGCGCCGGCTCGGTTCAGCCAGGACAGCTCGTCGTCGGTGAGCCGGACGGGTCGTCGGGCCTGTTGGGTGAGCAGGTCACGTTCGGCCTGGCGTTGCGCGGCGAGCTTGGACTCCAGAGCCCGTTCCAGGGTGCGCGCAACCAGTCGGTTCTCCGGTTCCACGACGTCGTACTGCCGTCGGGCGCGGTCGGCTTCGAACCTGGCCCGTTCCACGGCCAGGGTGAACGCCTTCAAGGTGGTGGCGTGCGCGGTTTCGGCGTCGCGCAGCGCCTGGATGGTGGCCTCCAGCGCGGCGGGGGCGAGAACCGCGAACACTTCGGCCAGGACCCGCTGTTCCAGCCGGCGCCCGCCCAGGCTCTGGCAGCCCTTCTCGCCGCCATACAGCTGCTTGGCGCGGGCGCACAGGTAGCGGGGACAGTTGCCCTTGGTGCCGGAGTAGCCGGTCTGCATCATCCGGCCGCAGCGACCGCATCGGATCCGTCCCTGCAGCAGGGCGGCTCCCTCGCGGGCGGCGCCCCCACCGGTGCCGCGGGGCGGGCGCCAGTTCCCGCGCAGCTTTGCGGTGTTGGCCTCAAAGGTGGGCCAGTCGATGAAGCCCCGATGGTGCTCGGGGATCAGCACCGCCCACTCCTCCCGCGGCACCGCCACGGTCCGGGTGATGACCCGGCCATGGAGATCGATGCGTTTCTCGCTGCGGCTGCGGCCGAACACGAACGCCCCGGCATAGCAGGGGTTGGTCAAGAAGTCATGCACCGCGGGATAGGTCGTTGCGGCCCAGCTGATCCGGCCGGTCCGGGTCGGACGTCGGGGCAGCAGCAGGCCGTCCTCGCGCAGCGAGACCAACACCTGGCGGGCCGAGCCGAGATCGGCGAACCGGCGGAACACTGTCGCGATCGCCTCGACCGCGGCTTCGTCGGTGCAGATGACGACCCGGCCGTCTTCGTCGTAGTCGAACCCCACCGGGAGCCCTTGGCGCAGCTCGCCGCGGGCGGCCTTGTGGCGCAGCCCGGCGGTGAGCCGGGACCGGATCAGATGCAGCTCCGCCTCGCTCATCGTGCCCTTCAGGCCGAGTACGAGCCGGTCGTTGAACTCGCCGGGGTGGTAGACCCCGTCGGAGTCGGCGATCAAAGTGTTGGTCAACGCGCACAGGTCCAGCAGCTGATACCAGTCGGCGTTGTTGCGGGCCAACCGGCTGACCTCGATCCCGAAGATGATGCCGACCCGTCCCAGGCCAACATCGGCGACGAGCTCCTTGAACCCCTCCCGGGCCGTGGTCTCCGCCCCGGACCTGCCCAGGTCAGCGTCGATAACCCTGACCTGGTGGGCGTCCCACCCCAGCGCCACCGCGCGTTCGCGCAACTCGTACTGGCGGGCCAGGCTCTCGCCGTGCTCGCGGACCTGGGTCAACGTGGATTGGCGGACATAGACGTACGCGTCGCGGCCCAGATGCACCGGACCGATCTTGGTCGGGACCAGCGTCGCCTCACTCACCGTCCACCTCCTCCCCGACCGGGGCGGTGACGGGGTCGACCAGCACACCGCGGGCGATCAGCGCGGCCAGCAACGCCAACACCTGGGCACGGGTCTGTTCCGGCATCGCCTGCCACCGATCGCTCGGCTCGGCCAAGGCGGGGTCTGGCAGCGCAAGCTGGACGGTCTCAGGGGCTACTCTCAGGGCACGCAAATAGGTTCACCCTTCCGGGTTCGTTGGCGCGATCAGGGACGGGTCGAACCTATTTGTCGTCTCCGGCCTCCGGCGCCGGGCAACCGCGGGTTGGCAGCCGCGCGACCAGCGCCTGCAAGACACGCAAACCCTCGCCGTCAAGCACGGTCACCACCGGCTCCGAGACCGGCGCCCCCAACACGTCGGTCGCGTCCACGCGGACCGTGCCCGGAGAACCGTCAGGAAGGTCCACCACCAAGAACACGACCCCGTCGACCCGCCTGAAGTGATGAGCGGCCAGCAGATGGCCGAACAACGGATGCGACGCCGAGGTGACCCTCACCTCGCACGGCAAGACATCACGAAGATGTTGCAGTCTGTCGGTGGCACTGCCGGGACCGGGAAGTCCCACATGCTCGTGGCGCTGGGCATCGCCACCGTCGCGGCCGGGCACCGGGTCCGGTACTTCACCGCCGCCGAACTCGTCGAGACCCTCTACCGAGGGTTGGCCGACAACTCCGTCGGACGCGTGATCGAGACCCTGCTCCGCAACGACGTCGTCCTGATCGACGAGCTCGGCTTCGCTCCGCTAGATGACACCGGAGCACAACTGCTGTTCCGGTTCGTCGCGGCCGCCTACGAACGCCGCTCCCTCGGGATCGGATCGCACTGGCCCTTCGAGTCCTG
>NZ_JBPCKQ010000031.1:0-3968 GCF_051004135.1 Ornithinimicrobium sp. | reverse complement strand
GCCTCGCCCGGCCAGTCGCTCTCCGTGCCCTCCTGAGGGTGGAAGGTCGGGCCATGTAAGGCGAAGCGGGAATCCCGCCTGAGGTCCGCCCCCTTGCGCGCGCCGGTCATCGAACCGAAGCGCAGATTACCGTCAGCGAACTCGCACTCGATGCCCGAGATGCGTGGCGATCCGTCGGCGCGGAGCGTGGCGATTGTCTTGTGACGACCGGCGTCGAACAGCCGCTGCACCCGCTCGGCGAACTCTGGCTCCGCCTGCTCGATCGCCTTCCACGCCGGCACGGCCGTGCAGGCTACGCGCAGTCCAACCGGCGTGAGCAAGTGAGGGGCATCCCCGGAGTGCCGGTCGGGACACCTGCGAAGGCCGCACGACTTCCGGAGCGGATGGGCGTTTTCGAGGCGCACGGGTTTGCTTGTCACGACCTGACGAGCGTTACCTCGCGCCGCAGGCTTGCCGAAGTCGGGCGGGAGCGTAGGCCGCTCGCGGGAGCACCGGCAGAGGAGTCAGCTCGGTCGATCGGGCGGTACCCTCCGAGCACCCGCGTTCGCTCCATTCGCGAGCCACCGGGGCGCCCCCACCGGCACCTCGGGGATGGCCGTCGTTCGCATCGGCCGCGCGTTCTGGGACATACGCGCCGCCGACGTTGGTCACCCGTACCCGTCGTTCGGCTTCCATTTGACGAGCCTCAGCGACGTTCGGGGCGCGCCTTATGCGGCTTCGCGACCGTGGCCAGGATGGTTGCGCGGCTGCAGGCGTTGCGTGCCGTGCCATCGACCCGGCTGGCGTCAGCTGGAGGGACGTCGTTGCGTCGAACCCTCATCAACCTTCGGGAAGAGCAGCAAAATCACGCTTGGCCTGCCGATACCACCCCATGCCTTTGATGGGGTTCTTCCACCGGCCCTTCATCTCCTTCAAGGCAGTTTGGTGCGTTGTGTCACCCTTCGCGACCACTTCCTTGAGGTGTCGATCTTGGGCCTTTATGACCTCGTCTGCGGTCATGCCCTGGTGCGCAAGATCGCACGGGCCGCCCAGTTGTTGACAGCTCATTGTCTTCATAATCCTCGCTTCCTTTCACTGTGTCGGACCAACGTGATCCGTGTGGAGCAACCTCTCAGGATTTGCCCCGAACACGGACTACGTCCATGGTTGCCAGCACGTCTGGGTCGGCGATCAGCTCGACCTCGCGCACCAGACCCGCCTCGACATGGAACACGAATGCCACCTTGACCGCCCCGGCGTGGATCCAGGCGGCGCCGAGCTCACCGTCGATGGTGACAGGCGCCGCCCCCCGGACGCCGTTGAAGCGGGCGGCCACGGCGGCTGCGCCGCCGTATACGGGATCCGTACCCATGGTCTGTCCGACCAGGTCGGCACGCATGACGGCGTCGGGCGCGAGGAGCAACAACAGGGTCGTGAGATCCCCGCCGCGGGCTGCAGTGAGGAACGCGTCGACGACGCGGCGGCTCTCGGCGCGCGCCGCCTGCGAGGCAACCGGTTCCGGCTCGCCCTGCACCTTGCGCCGCGCCCGGCTCGCCAGCTGGCGAACCGCGGTACCCGAGCGCCCCATGACCGTGCTGACCTCGTCGAACGGATACCCGAAGACATCGTGCAAGACGAACGCCGCCCTCTCGGCCGGCGCCAGGGCGTCGAGGACCACCTGCATCGCGTCACCCATCTTCTCGGCGAGCAGCGCGTCGGCCTCCGGTTCAATCGGAGCGGGGTCAACGGGTGTCTCGGCCTCGGCCACCGACCTGGTCCGTCGCTTGCGCAGCTGGTCAAGGCACAACCGGGTCACGACCGTCGTCAGCCAGGCGGGCAGGTCGTCGATCCCGAGGGTGCGGGAGATCCGAAGCCATGTCTCCTGCAGCACGTCGTCCGCATCGGCCTCCGAGCCGAGTATCCGGGTGGCGATCGCAGTCAGCCGGGGCCGCTCGGCGTCGAACTCTGTCACTTCCATCCTGGTCACATCATGTTGACGTAGGCCGCCCCCGGAATGTGACAGCCACGCCTCTTGTCACATCGGGCGGCTTGGGTACGTCAATAGGGCATGAACACCCTACAATCGATCGTTTACCCAGCTGGCGACCCCCGAGTGCCCGGTGGGGTGGTGCACAAGCTTCCAGGAGACCTGCGCAAGGCGCTGATCGCCAACCCCACGGCACTCGATGCCTGGAGGGACATCACGCCTCTGGCCCGCAACGAGTTCATCTGCTGGGTCGAGGATGCCAAGCAGGAGACGACCCGAGAACGCCGCATTCGCCGGACCCAGGAGGAGCTGGAGGATGGCCAGCGGCGGCCCTGCTGCTGGCCAGGGTGCAAGCACCGCGAGCGCACTGGCAGGTAGCAGTCGGCGCTGCTCACGCCGGGGATGGCGGAACAGAAGTGCCTGGACGGGCTTTCCAGCTGGGGTCCGCCTAGGACACGGACCGCTGGGACGGTGTGCATAACGACAGCCAGAATCGGGTTCGCGGCCGCGTCCTAATCGGCGATCTGCTCGCTGAGCTCGGACGCGGCGCATGCCCCAGAACGAGTAGCGACAAGTCGGTTCGGGGTGGCATCCTCAACGCCGGTTGGAGGCCACAGGCAGCCGCCCGATATCCGGCGGATGGCAGCGACCAAACCGCCCGAGATCGCTCCGGTGGCCACACGCGACTCTTACCGCCATTCCCGTGCGCTGCTGTCGTGCCGTTACCGGTTGCCTCTTACCGGCACCTCGGTCGCGCGCCTGGCGGGCTGCCTCCGCAGGTTCTGGGGCGTGTTCTGGGACACCCGGGTCGTTGGCGAGTGCCCCCGAGCCGTCGATCTGGCGCGCTCTAACCCGTCCTTCTGCCGACGTTCCGGGGTCAACTGCGGGCGACGAGGAACGTCAGCGGCACGCCGTTCCAGGGCCCCATTGCGGGTCGTACGGCACCCGCTGATGCTGGCGAGTCCTCAGCGCTGTCCACGCCCATCTGCGGTTACCGTGTCTGGGGGGCTCGCGAGCCTCCAGCCAGGAAGCGAAGAGGTGCTCGCCTGTCATCCTGTCACCCCGCGTTGAGGGTGGCCTCCTCGATGGCAGCCAGCATGCTCTCGAAGTTTGTCCTCAGCATCCTGTCGATCACGGGACCGGTCAGTCGACCCACCGGGCCACCCCTGGGCACATACCGATACTCGAACGTGATCGCGGTCCCGTCACCGTCGGGCTCGAGGGTGAGCCTGGCCTCGGCCTGCTTGAACGGCACGAGAGTGGATGGCTGATTCGTGGTGGCGAGCGTGCGGCCGTCCTCCCACGCGGTGACGGTCTCGACAAGTGCGCCGACCGGCTTCAGCTCCACCTGGCGGCGGGCACCCACACCGTGGGTCTGGTCGCCGATGGGTCGAGAGGCCTTGAGGCTAGTCCAGTGGTCAGCCAGATTCGGGAAATCCGCGAACTCGGCCCAGACCGAAGCACAAGACGCGGCCACTTGTCGTCGCACGGTGAGTTGACGCTCGGCCACGATGATCCCTCCCGGGGGCGCAGACTAGCACCACTCTCCTTGACAAGAAGTGAGGCCCTAACACCACCACGCGTAGACGCCATTTGAAGGCATCTTCGGGCAGGCATTGCGCTTCCCAGGCCACCCGAGCGCGAGCTCACTGACCCGGCGTTCTTGGGCAGGGCGAGTACGACATCGCAGGAAGATCCGGAGGCCGGTTCGACACGCACTTTCATTGGCGGATCACGCCACCCGTCGCGACGGGACCGATGTTCTGCTGTCATTTTACAGCGAACGGAAATCGCCGGGCGAGTTGGTGATGTTGGCCTTGAGTTCGTTGCCAGCCCTGAACAGCGACGTTGCGACGCGGTCCTCGGCTCCGACCAGCCGACCGGCCGGGCCGGTAGCGCCTACGGGAGCCAGGAGCTGACCAAGTGGCACGTGCGCCGCCTCGTCGTCAGGACGCATCACATAGAGATCTGCATGGTGGTACCCCTTGGACTCGCGACCCGT
>NZ_JBPCKQ010000030.1:0-8268 GCF_051004135.1 Ornithinimicrobium sp. | reverse complement strand
TCCCGCCGACGCCGCCCGGCCGCCGGGGTCACCCGCCAAGCCTGGATCGCCCTCGCGCCGGGCGGCCTTGGCGTCACACTCCCTCCGCAACGGAGGTGAACTAGTCGGTTCAGATGGATAGCCCTGACATAACTAATTAACCATAGAGGCAGTGTCACGTCAAGAGCCTCTGACCGGTGGACCGACGGTGCCGGGCGTGACTTCATCGGTGAACACGGTGCCGAGTGTCACCCCGCGCACCGAGATAGCGCTTGCAGGCTGTGCGCAGGGTGCCGAGTGTCACCCCGCGCACCGAGATAACGTTTGCAGGTGGTGCACACGGTGCCCAGTGTTGCCTTGCGCACCAAGGCCCCGTGCCTGTGGATGGATTCTGCGCCCGGTGGCGGCTCTGGGGGAATGTGGCCGGCATGCCGCACATCGACACTCGCAGGCCCTTCACCCGCAAACAGGCCGATGAGGCCGGCCTGTCTTGGCGCTACCTTGCCGGGCCGAAGGTCCGGCGGCTGTTCCGCAACGTCTACGTCTCGGCTGCCTTGGTGCCGGGAGTCGAGCTGCTCGTCGGTGCGGCGCGGGAGCTCGTGGGGGAGCATGCCTGCGCGAGCCACCACACGGCGGCCCTGCTGTGGGGTGGGGTCGTCCCGCACTCCAGCGACGTCCACGTCACCGTCCCGACCGGCTGTGTGCGCAACCGGTCCGAAGGAGTGCACGTCCATGCGGCCGACCGCGAGCAGGTGGATCATCGTGGTCAGCCGGTGACGACACCGGCCGACACCTTCGTCGACCTCGGCCGCTACCTCGAGCTCGTCGACCTGGTGGTGCTCGGCGACTCGCTGGTCAAGGCCGGCGTCACGACACCCGAGGAACTGATCGAGGCGGCTCGCACCGCGACCGGGAGGGGTGCGCGGACGGTCCGCCGCGCTGCGGCATACGTGCGTGTGGGTGTCGACTCCCCGATGGAGACCCGTGCTCGGCTGTTGATGGTGCTGGCCGGACTGCCCGAGCCCGCGGTCAACCATGTGCTGCGTGATGACAGCGGAGTCGTGCGGCGACGACTGGACCTGAGCTATCCCCAGTTCCGGCTGGCCATCGAGTACGACGGACGCCAGCACGCGGAGAACTCAGCCCAGTGGCAGGGGGACGTCCGACGTCGCGAGCAGCTCGACCAGTGGCAGTGGCGTCTCGTGGTGCTGCTGTCCGGGGACATCTACACCTCACCGGGCCAGACGCTGCAGCGGATCCGCGCTGCCATGGAATCCTGCGGGATGAAGGTGCCGGCCCAGACCGAAGAATGGCGACGGCACTTCCCGGGGCGCCAGGCAGCTTGAGGATGGGGGGCGGGACCGCGCCGCACCGCGTGTGCATCGCGTGTGCATCGCGTGCCGAATGTCACCATGTGCACCACTGGCGGACCGAGCGACGTTGCATACCGTGACACTCGGCATCGTGTGCACGACCGGACGTTGCGCACCGATGAGGGCTGCCGGCCAAGTGGCGCGCACCGAGCCCCGAGGGCGCCGGCGCGGGTCAGTCGCCGGTGGTGTCGCGGGCCCGGTTGACCAGTAGCGCGTCGGGCTTGCCGACGATCTCCTCGTCCTTGCCCGCGTAGTCGTACTGCGCGAGGAAGGCCCGCATCGCGTTGACCCGGGAGCGCTTCTTGTCGTTGGACTTGATCGTGGTCCACGGCGCGTGATCGGTGTCCGTCCGCGTGAACATCTCCTCCTTGGCCGCCGTATAGGCCTCCCACCGGTCCAGGGACTCCAGATCCATCGGCGACAGCTTCCACCGGCGCACGGGGTCCAGCTGGCGGATCGCGAAGCGGGTGCGCTGCTCACCCTGGGTGACCGAGAACCAGAACTTGGTCAGCGTGATCCCCGAGTCGACCAACATCTCCTCGAAGTCCGGCGCCTGCCGTAGAAACCGCGCGTGCTCATCGTCGGTGCAGAAGCCCATCACCCGCTCCACCCCGGCCCGGTTGTACCAGGACCGGTCGAACAGCACGAGGTCGCCCGAGGACGGCAGGTGCTTGACGTAGCGCTGGAAGTACCACTGCCCCAGCTCGGTCTCGGTCGGCTTGACCAACGCTACGACCCGGGCGCCGCGGGGGTTGAGGTGCTCCATGAAGCGCTTGATCGAGCCACCCTTGCCGGCGGCGTCGCGGCCCTCGAAGACCAGCACGTGCCGGCTGCCGGTGCCCTTGGCCCAGTACTGGAACTTCAACAGCTCGACCTGCAGCAGATACTTCTCGACGTCGTAGAGCTCCCGGCTCATCCGGTCGTCGTAGGGGTAGTCCTCCCGCCAGGTGTCGACCGCGCTGCCATCGGGCGAGATCAGATCAGGATCGGAGCCCCCGTCGTCGCGGACGGTGTAGCCCTGGTCCCGGAGGGTGTCGATGTACTCCCGCAGATTCTGTTGCACCCGAGTCACCGTATCGAGTCCCGCTGCACGTGGCACGACGGCATCGTGTCCGGTGGGGGTGGTCGGACTGGGACAATCGGGGTATGCCGTCTGCTCTGCCCCCCGGCGACCCGGCACCGGCCGACGGCTCGCTCCCCGTGGCGGCCCTGGCCTCGGTCGGTCACCGCGCCTTCGGGGTCTACGTGCACGTGCCGTTCTGCCGGGTCCGCTGCGGCTACTGCGACTTCAACACCTACACCGTGCCCGAGCTCGGCGGTCCGCAGGCCCCCGCCGGGGCGAGCCTGGACACGTATGCCGACGCTGCGCTCGCCGAGCTGGCTCTGGCCGCCCAGGTGTTGGACGCCAACCGGTCCGTTCCCGAGACGAAGCCGCTGCCGGCCGTGTCGACCGTCTTCGTCGGCGGCGGGACCCCGACCATGCTCCCCGCCGCAGACCTGGTGCGGGTGCTGCACGGCATACGAGGCCGCTTCGGCCTCACACCGGACGCCGAGGTCACCACCGAGGCCAACCCCGACACCATCACCCCCGAGGTCGCCCGCGCCCTCGTCGCCGGCGGCTTCACCCGGGTCAGCCTCGGCATGCAGTCGGCCGTCCCGCACGTGCTGGCCATGCTCGATCGCACCCATGACCCGGCCAATGTGGCGACCGCGGTGCGGGTATGCCGGGACGCCGGTCTTGCGGTCAGCCTCGACCTGATCTACGGCACGCCCGGGGAGAGCCTGACCGACTGGCGGGCCAGCTTGCAGGCCGCCGTCGATCTGGCGCCCGACCACGTCTCCGCGTACGCCTTGACGATAGAGGAGGGCACCAAGCTGGCTGCGCAGGTGCGCCGCGGACAGGTGCCGAGGCCGCAGGACGACGACGAGGCCGACAAGTACGAGCTGGCCGACGAGCTGCTGAGCATGAACGGCTACGAGTGGTACGAGATCTCCAACTGGGCCGCGAACCGCGACGCCCGGTGCCGGCACAACCTGGCCTACTGGCGCGGTGCCGACTGGTGGGGAATCGGACCCGGCGCGCACAGCCACGTCGGCGGGGTGCGGTGGTGGAACGTCAAGCACCCCGCGGCGTATGCAGCCCGGCTGGCCCAGCGGGCCAGCCCCGCCCAGGCGCGGGAGGAGCTGAGCGACGAGCAGCGCCTCGACGAGCAGGTCCTGCTCGGTATCCGGTTGGCTGACGGCCTCGACCTCAGCGTGCTACCGGCGGCGGGCAGGCGGGCGGTGGCCGGGCTGATCGCCGACGGCCTGCTGCAGGGTGCGGCCGCTATCAAGGGCCGCGGCGTCCTGACGAGGCGCGGCCGACTGCTGGCCGACACGGTGGTGCACCAGCTGTTGGCCTAGATCGACGCGTGCGCGGCCGGGCACCGGGATCCTGCCAGCTGCTACTTCAAGATCGGCAGCTGCAGCGGGTAGGTGTAGGCCTCGCCGTTGCTCGCCTTGACCGCCGCCATGATGTGCAGCACGGCCGCGACCACGAAGGTCACGATCCAGACCGGGATGGCGATGATCAGTCCGAAACCGAGCGTGACCAGCGCGAAGATCCCGAACGCGATGTTGACCACCCACACGCTCAGGTTGAAGTTGAAGGAGCCGGCCGAGGCGTTGCGCACCAGCGGACTGCGGTCCTTGTAAATCGCCCAGATGATCAGCGGACCGACGAAGTTGAGCAGCCCGGAGCTGAGCAGGAAGGAGATCGGCGCCGACAAGTGCGCCAGGATCGACCAGGTGCGCTCCTCCGACGGACTGAGCCGTAGGCTCGGACCGCCCTGGCCACCCGACGGTGGACCATACTGCCCGTGCGGCTGCTGGGGGTAGGGCTGCTGCTGGCCTCCGGGGTGCGGCGCCTGCTGACCGTAGGGCGAGCCCGGCTGCTGGGCTGGGGGCTGCTGAGACTGCGACTGCTCGGGGTAGGGCGGGCCCGGCGGGGGGAAGCCCTGCTGTGGCTCGGCAGGCTGCTGCTCGGGAGTCCTACCGGGCTGATCGCCCGATCCCGGCGGCGGAGGGGGAGGTGGTGCTGTGCTCATGTCGGTCTCATTCCTGTGGTGGCACCGTGACGAAGTCGATCAACTCTTCGACGCTGGCCAGGAGCGTTGGTTCCAGATCCTGATACGACCGCACCGATCCCAAGATGCGCTTCCACCCCTGGGACACGTCGGTCTGCGACCCGTGCGGCCATCCCAAGTGTGCCAGCACACCGTGCTTCCAGGAAGTGCCGCGCGGGATCACCGGCCAAGCGTCCAGGCCGAGCTGCTGTGGGCGCACCGACTGCCACACGTCGACATACGGGTGCCCGAGGATCTTGACGAAGGACCGGTATGCGGTGAGGCCGGCCGCGGCCTGCACGATGCGGTGCTCCTTGGTGCCCGGGAGGAGGTGGTCGACGAGCACGCCGATCCGCCGCTCGCGGGTCGGTGCGAAGTCGCGGATCACGGCCGCCAGGTCGTCGACCCCGTCGAGCATCTCGACGACGACGCCCTCGACCCGCAGGTCGTCGCCCCAGACCTTCTCGACCAGCTCGGCGTCGTGCCGGCCCTCGACGAAGATGCGCGACCCGCTGGCCACCCGGGCCCGTTGCCCGTGGACGGTGCGCGAGCCGCTGGCGGTGCGTGCGGCCGCTTGTCGGGCCTGGGCGAGCTGGGCGGCGGAGGCCTGAGTCGGGGCGGTCAGCACGACCGGGCGCCCGTCCAGCAGGAAGCCCGGCCCCAGGGGGAAGCCCTTGAGTCGCCCGCGCCGGTCCTCCAGGTGCACCACCTGCATACCGCTGGCCTTCTCGACCCGCACGACGGCGCCGACCCAGCCGGTGTCGACGTCCTCGACCACCAGGCCGGTCTCGGCCTCGACCGGCTGCGCGCGGCCACCCTTGGGTGCTCGCCAGTCGCCGGACAGCACGTCTGCTCCATACCGATCGCTCACGTCGGCGAGTCTGCCACTCGGCGGGCCTGGGCAAGCTCAAGCGCGCGGCCCGACCCCGCAGGTGCGTGATCCGGCCGACGGCGGTCCGCGACGCTGACTGTGCGAGGGTGAGCAGTCATGCAGGCGGCCCCGCAAGCGCACCTTGAGCGCTGGCAGCTGCGTCAGGACGGCGAGCCATGGGCCGGGTGGACCTCGCGCGTGTGGCCGGTGCGCGGCCCCGAGGGAGCGTGCTGGGTCCTGAAGGTTCCGAATGCGGAGGAGCCGGCGGGCGGCGAGGGCGCGGCGCGGCGAGCCTGGCAGGAGTCCGCCGCCGCCCGCGAGCACGTTGTGCCGGTGTTCGGCGAGCACGACGGCGTCCTGCTCCTGCGGCGCCTCGACGCCGACACGTGTCTCGCGGATCAGCCGATCCGGGATGCCGACGAGGTCATCGCCAAGTCGCTGGTCGCGCTGGCGGGGGTGACGGCACCTCTCGGCGTGCCCGACCTGATCGAGGAGCTTGACCGGCTGCGGGCCTCGATCGAGCTGTCGAGCACTCATCATGCCGACGTGCGCCCCGACCGAGTGGTGGCTCGATCGCTCGACGGATTGCGCGCGCTGATCCCTCACGTGACGGCCAGCCCCGCCCCCTGGTGCACTACGACCTGCACTACCTCAATGTGCTGCGCGACCTGGAGGACCACCGGTGGGTGGTCATCGACCCGCTGCCCAGGGCCGGGGTGCCGGAGGTCGAGGTCGTGCCCGCGCTGCGCAATCGGTGGGAGGACCTGGTGGCGACCGGAGACCCCGAGCGCGCGATGCTCCGGCGCTTCGACCTGTTGACCGACGCGGCCGGACTCGACCGTGAGCTCGCCTCAGCTTTTGCCCAGGCGGTCGCCGTGGACAACCTGCTCTGGCTGATGCCGAGGGAGCCGAAGCACATGTTGGTAGCGCCCTACACGATCATCAGCCGGTGGTGAGTGCGCGCCGGAGGCTCGGGGTCCCACCGTTGTGCGCGCCACTGGTACCTGCGCAGGGTGCGTTGGCGCGCACAACGGTCACGGGGTCGGACCGGGACGGAGTTTGCGGCCGGCGCGTAGACTTGGCAGTCGCGATCCCCGAGTGCCAAGCCCGGACCGGACCAGCCCGCGCCCTCATGGCCGGCGCCCGACCAGCCCGCACCCGACCCCGGCCCGTTGGAGGTGAACCCTGTGAGCGAAGACCGCCGACTCCATGTGCTGCGCGCCATCGTGCAGGACTACGTTCGCACCAGCGAGCCCGTCGGCTCCAAGGCCCTGCTCGAGCGGCACTCCCTCGGGGTGTCCGCCGCCACGGTGCGCAACGACATGGCCGCGCTGGAGGAGGACGGGCTGATCACCGCTCCGCACACCAGCGCCGGACGAATCCCCACCGACGCCGGCTATCGCACCTTCGTCGACGGCCTGTCCACGATCAAGCCGATGACCGCCGCCGAGAAGGCCGCGATCCGCCGGTTCCTCGAGGGCGCGGTTGACCTCGACGACGTCGTGGCCCGCACTGTGCGGCTGTTGTCGTCGCTGACCAACCAGGTCGCGGTCATGCAGTACCCCTCGCTGAGCCGCTCCGCCCTGCGCCACGTCGAGCTCGTCCCCGTCGGTGGCGCCCGGCTGATGGTGGTGCTCATCGTCAACACCGGCCGGGTCGAGCAGCGCGTGGTCGACGCCGGGCAGGACCTGCTTGCGCCCGGGGCGGAGACGATGGTCGCCGACCTGCGCGCTCTGATCAACCGCACCGCCGCGGGCCGGGCGCTGACAGCCGTGCCGGCCCTGCTGCATACCGCCATTCGAGCCGTCCCGGACGACCAGCGCGACGCGGCCCGCACCGTGGTCGACGCCCTGGCCGACGCCGTGGCGGAGCAGACCGAGGAGCGCGTCGTGCTGGCCGGGACCGCCAACCTGGCCCGCGTCGGCAGCGACTTCCCGACCTCGCTGGGACAAGTCTTGGAGGCCTTGGAAGAACATGTGGTGCTCTTGAAGTTGATGCAGAGTATGGCGACCCTCGACGACGATGCCGTCGCCGTCAGCATCGGCGTCGAGAACCCCTACGCGGGGCTGCAGACGACGTCCGTGATCACCACGACCTACGGGCCCGCCGGCGGTCTCGGGGTGGTCGGCCCGACCCGGATGGACTACCCCGTGGCGATGGCCTCGGTGCGCGCCGTCGCGCACTACGTCTCGACCATCCTCGACAACTGACCTGCACGCACCCCACCTGCACCACCGACGAAGGACACGACCTACGTGAACGACTACTACGCCGACCTCGGGGTCTCCCGCGACGCCAGCGCCGAGGAGGTCAAGCGCGCCTACCGCAAGAAGGCCCGCACCCTGCACCCCGACGTCAATCCCGGCCCGGACGCCGAGGCGGAGTTCAAGAAGGTCTCCCAGGCCTACGACGTGCTCTCCGACGCCGACAAGCGCGCGTCCTACGACCGCGGCCAGGACCCCTACGGCGGGTCGCAGTCCGGCTTCGGCCAGGGCTTCACGTTCACCGACATCCTGGATGCCTTCTTCGGCGGCCAGGCCGGTGGCGGTCGCGGTCCGCGTTCGCGCACCCAGCGCGGTCAGGACGCGTTGATCCAGCTCGACCTCGACCTCGACGTCGCGGTCTTCGGCGGAGAGCAGACGCTGCTGGTGGACACGGCGGTGCACTGTTCCACCTGCTCGGGCTCCGGTGCGCAGCCGGGCAGCGGCACGCGCACCTGCTCGGTATGCGGTGGGCGCGGCGAGGTGCAGCAGGTGCAGCGGTCCTTCCTCGGCCAGGTGATGACCACCCGGCCGTGCAGCGCGTGCCGCGGCTTCGGCGAGGTCATCGAGAACCCCTGCTTCGACTGCTCCGGCGAGGGCCGGGTGCGCACCCGGCGCGACATGACCACCAAGATGGCCGGCGGCGTCGAAGCCAGCGCCCGGATCCGAATGTCCTGTGA
>NZ_JBPCKQ010000029.1:0-8215 GCF_051004135.1 Ornithinimicrobium sp. | reverse complement strand
GAAAAACGGTGGGAGGGGTTGACCCTCCCGCGCGCGAACGCGAGGGCCGTCCGGCCTGGCGGTGTCCTGTCTGCCCCCGCCCCCCGAGCCCCCCGCGCCGGCCTCATCCAGACCGATGACCCGGCCGATCAGGCGGCCGGGGTCCAGCACTCCCCGCGCGATCAGCTCCAGCATCGGCGGGTAGTCAGCAGCCGACATGCCGTGCGCACCGTAGATCTCCAGCTCGTGGGCCACCACCCGGTCCATCGGCAGCGGCGGGGTCGCGGAAGGACCGAGCAGCAGCCCGACCTGCACATGCCGGCCCCGCCGGCGCAGACTGCATACCGATGCCACGGCCGTCTCCGGCAGACCCAGCGCGTCGATCGACACGTGCGCACCGCCGAGGTCCTGGATCTGCGCGGCCACATCGCCGCCGCCTTCCAGCACGACCTCCGCGCCCAGCTCGCGAGCCCGCCGCCGCGCCCCTGGGGCCGGATCGACCGCGATCACCCGGGCGCCCAGGGCCACCCCGATCAGGACCGCTGACAGCCCGACGCCACCACACCCGTGCACCGCGAGCCACTGGCCCGGCTCGACCCGGCCGTGCACCCTCACTGCCCGGTATGCCGTGGCGAAGCGGCAGCCCAGCGAGGCCGCGGTCACGTCGTCGATCGCCTCGGGCAGGGCGACCAGGTTGGCGTCGGCGGCGTGCAGCACCACCCGCTCGGCGAAGGAGCCCGGCCCGGTGAATCCCGGCTGCGTCTGCGCGGGGCAGACCTGAGCCTGCCCGGTGCGGCACCATTCGCACTGTCCACATCCGCAGACGAACGGCACCGTCACCCGCTCACCCACCTGCCAGCGCGTCACCCCGTTGCCCACCTCGGCGACCCGGCCCGCCAGCTCGTGCCCGGGGACGTGCGGCAGGTCCACCGGGTCGTGGCCCTGCCAGGCGTGCCAGTCCGAACGGCATACCCCGGTCGCCCCGACGGCCACGACGACCCCTTCGGCGGGGCAGAGCGGTTCGGACACCTCGACGACCGCCGGTGCCACGCCATACTCGCCGAACTGCACCGCTCTCACCCAGGCACTCTAGGCGCGTTGTCCCGCCGTCCGCGCAGGTGAACGTGCCCGACGCACCCGGGGCACAATGGGGCGATGATCAGCCTGGAGCTCGCCCGTGACCTGCACGCCGCCGGACTCATCTGGTCGCCGCTGGCCGGAGACCGGTTCACGGTCAAGAACGAGGCCATGGCCGACGCCGTCTACCACCTCGCCGACATGACGGTCGACGTGCAGCAGTTCGTCGGCGGATCGGTGATCGGCTTCAACGGCGTGGCGGAGTGGGCGCTGGACTCCGTGCAGCTCGAGGAGACGCTCTGGCTGCCGCGGGAGGACCAGATGCGCGCGGTGCTTGGCGACACGTTCGCCGGGCTGGCCAAGACCGACGCCGGGTATGCCGTGGTCCTCACCCTGAAGGGCGAGCGGCACACCTTCGACCACATTGACGCCGAGTGCGCCTACGGCCGGGCACTGCTCGCCCACCTGCGCACCGGCTGACCCACCGCACCCAGCCTGGGCACGCAGGCGCGTCAGTCTGCAGCCTGCTCGGCGAGATCCTCCAGCAGCACGACGATCCCGGTGGCCGTCGTCCAGAGCGTCACCGGCCAGCCGGCGATGCGCTCGACGATGCCCGGATGGCGCACGTCGCTGAGCAGCATGGTCGCGCTGGCCGCCGAGGCGACCGCGCCCACCACCCCGGTCAGCACCGACTGTCTTCGCCGGGTCGGCGCCAGCCCGACGCTCGCAGCGAGCAGCAGCAGGTTGCCTCCACCGATGGCACACGCCGCGGCGAAGTAGTGCACCGCCCGGCGCATCTCACCCACCCCCGGCTCGGTCGGCTGCAGCCCCACGCCCGCGATCCCGAGACCGTGCACGCCGGCCAGCCCGACCGCGACCCGCCGCCACCCCCGGTGCGGGACGTAGGGCGCAAACAGCCATGCCCCCGCCGGGGTCAGCACCCCCAGGGTGACGAAGGAGACGTTCATCACCGCGTGCCTGGGAGAGCTCACGACCCGTCCCTCGTTGACACCGGCGGTGCGGGCGCCCAGGTCGCTGACGAAGTTGCGCGCCCAGTCGTATGCCGGGTCGCGCCATCCCGCGGCCGTCACCAGCTCAGCAGCGAAGTACTGAGCACCGGCAGCCCAGCAGCAGGCTGCCACGCGGCGGCGGTTCGAGGGCCTCACGGCCGTGAGCGTGTCACAGCTCAGTCCAGGTAGGCGCCCAGCAGATTGAGCACCCGCTCGGCGACGACGCTGTCCCCACCGACGGCGTACGCCCTGCTCAGCGATAACCGGTCGAGTGCCCGCTTGGTGGCCGGCGGTATGCCGTTCCGCTCGGTGAGCAGCAGCGGTGCGGCCCGTCGTCCACCCAGCGCCGCCCCCACGAGCGCGTCCGGGTAGGCGGTGCCCGAGGCCACCACCGCCGTGCGCGTGCCCGAGGGGTACTGCCGGCTCACCTGCTCTGCGGTGCCGTAGCGGTTGGTCCCCGCCAGCCGGGTGAAGCCGCCGCCTTGGCTGTAGGCCCCGGCGGCGCGTGCCGTCGCCGTGTTGACCGCACTCGACCCGCCGAGCACTAGGACCTCCGTGGGGTTCAGCCGGTCCAGCTGCCGCCGGGTCGACGGCGGTAGGCCGCCCGGCTTGGTCAACAGCAGCGGCGCACCCTGGTGGGCCGCGAGGGCCGCACCGGACAGGGCGTCCGGGTAGTCGGCCCCACTGGCCAGATAGACCCGACGCACACCGGCCGGATACTGGGCGGCCATCACCGCGGCCGTCTCGTAGCGGTCGCCGCCGTCGACCCGCTGCACCTGGCGCGTGGTGGCGTACGGCTTCAGCGCCGCCAGCACCGTGCCGTCGACGGCGGTCGAGCCACCGACCACGACGATCCGCTCCGGCCTCAGCCGCTCCAGCGCCTGCCGGGTCTTGGTGGGCACGCTGTCGGTGTCGGTCAGCAGCACGGGCACGTCCTGCACACCAGAGCGGGCCGCCGCGGACAGCGCGTCGGGGAAGTCCAGACCCGAGGCGACGTAGACCAGGGGCCCTCCCGTGGGCCAGAACCGGGACACCGCCTCGCTGGTGCCCCACCGGTCCGTGCCGGACACTCGGGTGGCCGACGGGCTCGGCGCCTCGGCGATCAGCGTGAAGTAGCTGGAGGACAGGCCCGTGGAGTTGGCCGGCCAGGGTCGGGCCAGCCGCAGCCCGGTGCCGGTGGCGTAGGCCCAGGTGTAGTCGCCGGCGGCAGTGAAGCCCTCGACCCGGGCCTCGAGCACCCGGCCACCCCAGCTGCCGTCGCCGTCGCGGCGCAGTATCTGCACCCGCTCCACCCGGTCGATGCCGTAGCGGGACTCCAGCGAGGTCGCGGGCAGCTGGGCGCTCCAGGCGTGCCGGCGGTTGCCGTCGACGTCGTCGTAGGGGTCGGGGTGGGCGCTCAGGTATCCGTGCGCGCTGGAGGCAGCGGCGGTGTGCCCACCCGAGGAGGAGGAGAACATCGTCGTGGCCAGGGCCTGCCCGGTGGAGAACCGGTAGGTCAGCACCTGCCCGGGTGTGGCCGCGACGGCGGCGTCGGTGGCAGTGTTCTCGAAGGAGGCGATGGCGCCGGAGTCGGTGCGCTCCCCTCGCCCGGAGTAGACCTGGCAGGCGGTGGTGTCGCAGGTGTCGTAGTAGGAGGTGCCGTTGGAGCCCCGCGCCGAGTAGGTGCGCGCAGCCACGGCCTGGCTGCGCAGCGCCTCGCGGTGGAACGAGCTGGGCATCTCGGCGGAGACCACGGAGCGCAGGTAGCTCTCCATCGGCAGCGCGTTGACGGTCTCGACGGCCTCGGTGCCGGTGTAGGTGGCCGTCACCTCGCCGCGGTAGACCCGCAGCTGCCCACCGGGCAGGAACAGGTCGACGCTGCGCTCCTTCGGTGAGCTGAACGTCACCGGGCACGAGCGCGGCATACCGCTGGGCCAGGTGACCGACCAGGTGCCGTTGACCCGCCCTTCGAGGGCGCAGCTCGAGTTCCCGGTCCCGGTCGAGCGCACCCGCCACTGCTCCCGGCCGGACGGCAGGGCGTATGTCGTGCCGCCGACCTGCGGGGCCACCCGCAGGCCCGGACGGTGCGCCACGCGGGTGGCGCCGTCGTCGTCGATGGTGATGCCGATCCGGATGGTGCCCAGGTTGCGGGTCTCCAGGGTGGTGCCGGGGTAGTAGAAGTCGAGGATCTGGGTGTGGTCCAGCCCTTGCTTGCCGGCGCCGTCGGCGCCGTACTGCGACATCCCGATGCCGTGCCCGAAGCCACCTCCCCGGACGTCGAACACGTCGTCGGCGGGTCGCGGATAGGCCACTGCGCCGGGCTCGGGCGAGGGCAGCGCGGTCACGCCCTCGACCACCTCGGCGGGCGAGACACTCGCCACGCCGTCGAGCGCCGGCTCCTCGAGCATGCCGTAGCGCTGGTCCTCCACCACGCCGTCGGGCCCGGGCGGTAGGTCCGGGTCCTGGGCGGCCAGAGCCGACCCCGGCAGCAGCACGGACGCGGCCAGGGTGGCAGCGATGACACGAATCGGACGCATGGATGACTCCCCCGGAGCTGAGCGACAGCAGATCTCTGTGACAAGTGTGACACAAGGGCGGGAACTCGGCGGCCGGCGGAGGTGTTGCCCGAAGCCCCTGGGAGGGCTAGGTTCCGAGCAACGGAAGGAATCAGATGGCGATCCCACGACGTGTCCTGGCGGGGGTTGCTGCGGCAACCCTCCTGCTGTCGGCATGCAGCGAGCTCGAGGAAGCGACGACCGACCCGCCCACCGAGGGCCCCTCCTCCGGCACCGCCGCCCCGACTCCCTCCACCCTGGACCAGGACGACGCCACCTCGACCGTCGGCGACCAGGACATGCAGACCGCCACCTCGATGGGCGGCGACCTCGACCCGCAGACGTCGACGCAGCCCGCGCCCCCGCCCGACACCGACACCTCCACATCGACCGCCACAGGCAGCCCCACCGCCGCCCCCACCGAGGCTCCCGCCGACGAGGCGCTGCCCGCCTTCTCCGCGGAGGCCGTGCAGCAGTCGGGAGGTGACGACGCTGCGCTGCTGCCCACGACCGTGCGCCTCGGGCTGCACGACGGCTACGACCGCGTGGTGTTCGACCTGGAGGGTGAGACGATGCCGGGCTACCGCGTGGGCTACGTGGACCAGGCTGTGCAGGACGGCAGCGGCCGGATCATCGACGTCGCCGGCGACGCGATCCTGCAGGTGGTGATCTCCGGCACGCGCTACCCCGAGGAGGACGAGTCCTACCAGGGCGGCCCGGGCACCTACACCCTGGACTCGGCCGAGGTGGTCGAGCAGGTCAGGGCGTCCGGCACCTTCGAGGGGCTGACCCAGGCGTTCATCGGGATCGACGACGAGGGCTCGCCCTTCCGGGTCTTCACCCTCAGCGGCCCCCCGCGCCTCGTGGTGGACATCCAGCACCCCTGATCGGCTCGGGAGTGTGCACCTCCCCCGACCGACCTCGAGCGGGCGGGAGCAGGTCGTGCGCCCGCGTTCACGGACCGTTCGCTCAACGCCTCGCTCAACCGGTTCAGCGCCGGCGGGCTCGTGCAGGATCTGTCCACCGGCAACGACGAGCAGGCCGGCAACGTCGCCGAGATCATCCAGCGCACCGACCCCGGCGTGCTGCTGGTCAACGAGTTCGACTACACCGCGCCCGTCAACACCGGCGTGCCCAGCGGCTTCGACCTCAACAACGACGGCACCGTCGGTGGGCCCGACGACGCCTACGGCTTCGGCTTCTTCCCTGGGCAGTACGGCATGGTCGTCTACTCCAAGTACCCCATCGACACCGAGGCCGTGCGCACCTTCCAGCAGTTCCGGTGGACCGACATGCCCGGCAACCTCATCCCGCAGGACTTCTGCTCCCCGGCGGAGGTCGAGGCGCTGCGGCTGTCCAGCAAGTCGCACTGGGACGTGCCCATCCAGGTCGGCGACAAGCGGGTGCACTTCCTGGTCAGCCACCCGACCCCGCCGGTCTTCGACGGGCCGGAGGACCGCAACGGCCGGCGCAACCACGACGAGATCCGGTTCTGGGCCGACTACATCTCCCCGGGTCAACGCTCCGCATACATCTATGACGACACGGGGACCACCGGGGGGCTCGAGCCCGGCGCCCGGTTCGTGATCGCCGGCGACCAGAACTCCGACCCCTTCGACGGCGACTCCTATCCAGGCTCCATCGAGGCGCTGCTGGACCATCCCCGGGTCAACACCAAGGTCACCCCGGACAGCGAAGGTGTCGTGGAGGCCGCGCGGCTGCAGGGCGGGTCCAACGCCGAGCACGAGGGCGACCCGGCCTACGACACCGCCGACTTCGCCGAGCCCCCCGGCAACATCCGGGCAGACTACGTCCTGCCCAGCAAGAGTCTGCGCATCCTCGACGCGGCGGTCTTCTGGCCCACCAGCGACGACCCGCTGTCCCGGCTGAGCGGCACGTTCCCGCTCCCCGCCAGCGACCATCGCCTGGTGTGGGGCGACTCCAAGCTGCCGCACCACCGCTGGCTGGGCGAGCGCTCGCCGTAGAGTGGGCCGGACCCGGCGGGCAGCCCCCGACC
The DNA here is from genome assembly GCF_051004135.1 of Ornithinimicrobium sp. Classification (GTDB taxonomy): domain Bacteria; phylum Actinomycetota; class Actinomycetes; order Actinomycetales; family Dermatophilaceae; genus Ornithinicoccus. The sequence goes on along the minus strand of NZ_JBPCKQ010000029.1, from coordinate 1,598 downwards.
GGGTGCGGGCCTCTAGCTCAATGGTTAGAGCTGCGGACTTTTAATCCGTAGGTTGTGGGTTCGAGTCCCACGGGGCCCACTTCGACATACGCGCTGGTGAACGCACGTCTCGGAACCCCTCAGCGTCCTCCCTCCCGCGGCTGCTCCGGTGGTTTGGCCACCAGTTTGGCCACCACAGCTTCAGCACCGAGGTACTCATCGAGCCGTGCGGCCGCCCCGTCCAGGGCGTCCGGCAGCAGATGGGTATAGAGGTTGAGCGTCGTAGCCGGCGTGCTGTGGCCGAGGATGCGTTGTACCTCAACTGGCGTCGCCCCGGCCTGGATCAGGAGGCTGGCGCAGGTGTGCCGAAGGTCGTGGAAGCGCATGCCCACACCCAAGGCCTGGACCGCTTGAGGCCACGCCACCCACCGCTTCCAGTTGGAGGCTCGGAGCCGGGCACCGTCCGGCGAGGTGAACAGGAGCTCGTTCGCCGGGCGAACCGCAGCCGCGTCGCGCAAGTCCTCGAGGAGGCGCGCCGGGATTGGGACCCGACGCCGCCCGTAGCGAGACTTAGGAGGCTTGACCTCCACGCGCCCAGACACCTCAACCTGGGCGCGTTGGACCCGCAACCTACGCGCAGCGAGGTCCACGTCACCGACGTTCAGGGCCGCGACCTCGCCCCACCGGAGGCCGCAGTATGCGGCGAGGCGTACGAGCGTCCCGTGATGGAGCACAGCACCGGCCAGCTCCTCGACCTGATTGACCGTCAGGACATGGTCTCCGCGTGACTGGGGCAGGCTGGGCAGGCGCACGCCGTGCGCAGGGTTCACCGCGATACGCCGCTCGGCGACAGCTTGGTCCAAGATGAGGCTGAGCACCCTGTGGGCGTGCCTGGTCGTGGCGGACGACCGCTCACGTGCCAGCGCAGACACGAAGTCTTGGACCATGGGAGACGTGATCTGCTCGAGTGGCCGAGAGCCGAACGCTGGAGCGAGGTGGGTGCGCCAGTGTTGGATGTACCCCTGCACGGTTCGGGACTGCACGGTGCCGACAAGCCCGGCGAGGAACCGCTCAGCCACCTGAGACACCGGGACACGACCCGCTGAGTGCTCGACGCCCAGGCGTAGTTTGCGTTCTCGCTGGTGCTGAAACTCGAGCGCGGCAGCACGGCTCTTGAAGGAGCGGCTCCGCTGCTTACGGCCTCCACCGGGGGTCGATTCCCACCACCGCACCCGCCACGTGACCTGACCAGTACGTGGAGAGGTTCGCCTATCGAGCACTGCGGGACCGCTCCTGCTCCTGCACCCATTCCTCCACCTTCTCTGGCCTGTACCGGATCTGCTTGCCTAAGCGGATCGACGGCGGTCCCTCTCCCTTGGCTGCCCAGGCGCGGGCCGTCCCCGGGCTGACGCGGAGCAGGTCGGCGACCTCCTGGACCGTGAGGAACATCATCTCCGCCGACGCGGTCACCCTCTCTTCGGGACCGGCTGTACTGTGCCGCTGAACATTGGTGGCTCTTCACAGTTGAGGGTGTAGAGGGGGGTGGGCGCGTTGGTGCGGGGGGGAGGGTAGAGGTCTTACGATGATGGAGGTTCCTAATCCGTCCACCAGGAAGACCT
>NZ_JBPCKQ010000028.1:0-5356 GCF_051004135.1 Ornithinimicrobium sp. | reverse complement strand
TCAGCCTGCTGCGCCTGAACGGCTGGACCAACATCGCCGCCGCCCTACGACATCACGCCCGATACCCCGACCGGCCCATCACATGCCTACTGAACTGCTAAGACACCGACTTTGCCGAGGCCCTGGGACCACGACGCGCCCCACCGCCCGGTCCGCGCGGGGCCCGTGCCGGCGGGCCTTCCACGGCACCTCCGGGCCCGGGATCGGCCGGCCGTCGGCGTCGGTGACCGCACCGGCCAACCGCTCCTGAACGTACTCGCGCAACCGGGTGTTCACCGCTAGCTTCGCAGCCTTGGGACGCCGAGCGGCGAGCTCGGCCTTCCACTGCGCCACGCTGGCCCGGTACACCCGTTCACCAGCCCGGGTCGCGGTGTTGCGGCGCAGCTCACGAGAGATCGTGCCCGGGTCACGGCCGACCCGTCGGGCGATCTCCCGCACCCCGCAGCGCTGAGCTTTGAGCAGGGCGATCTCTTCGCGTTCGGGCAACGACAGGTACCGGCCCGTGGGCTCGGCCAGACTGATCGGGGGCATGCCGCCACCGTGCCGGAACCACCGGGCGCCTACCGGGCCCGACACACCCACCCCCGCCGCCGCGTCTTCGCTGGAGACACCGTCGGCGATCAGACGCCAGAACCCGCGCTCCACCTCCCGGGGCGGCGGTGGCCTGCCCGGGGACCGCATCCCAGGCCGGACCGCCCGATCCGCGTCCTGCTGCCGCCGACCACCCTCCTGGACCATGACTGCTGACGACATGCGCCACCTCCACGCTCAAGGTGTTGCGACGACCACTTGATTTCGCCCTGAGAGCCGGCGTCGGAGTGATGCACCAGACCCGTTGCGGTGAAACGGGAGTCGGTGCGTCGTCGGGTGAACAGGGCCTGCTCCAGGGTCGACATCACCAGCGGTGTCGTCTTGGACGTGGTGACCCGCCACCCCAGGATCCGACGCGAGTACACATCGGTCAACAATGCGACGTAGCAGAACCCGGCCAGCGTCCACACGTACGTGAAGTCCGCGACCCACCACTGATCCGGGCGGGTCGGAGTGCCCCACTTGCGGTCGACCAGGTCGGGGTGGCGGCGCGTCCTGCTGGCCCCGTTTGGTCGTGGTGGTGGTGTGCTTACCCCGCACGGCGCCTTCGATGCCGGCGATCCGCATCAGCCGACCGACCTGGTCACGGCCGACGTCGTGCCCGGCGCGGCGCATCTCGTGCCACAGCTTGCGCACCCCGTAGACCCGCCGGTTCTTGCGGAACAGGGTGACGAGCTGATTGACGAGGTAGGCGTCGGCCAGGTCCGCCGGCGACACCCGTCGGGCGAGGGCGGCGTAGTAGGTGCTCGGGGCGATCTGCATCCCGTGCTCGGACAGCACGCGGCAGATCGGCTCGACCTCGAAGCGGGCCCGGTGGCCGTCGATGTAGGCGACGATCACTTGAGTCGGCGGTCGAGCTCCGCCTGTGCGAAAAACGCTGACGCGGTCTTGAGGATCTCGTTGGCTCGCCGCAGCTCGGCGTTCTCCTTGCGCAGCGAGCGGATCTCCGCCGACTCCTCGCTCGTCACGCCCGGCCGAGCACCGGTGTCGATCTCCTCGCGCTCGATCCAGTTCCGCAGCGTGGCCTGGTTGATGTCCAGCATCGTCCCGACGTGACGGCGGGCCGCGAGCTTGGACCCCCCATGATCACGAAGCCGGTCCTGGAACATCCGCACCGCACGGGCGCTGTTCTCGTCGTCGTACTTCCTGGTTGCAGGCATCTGAGCAGTCTCCTGGCTGGATCAGAGCCTCCACCAATCAGTGAAGATGGCGACGCGTTCCTGGCCGGTCTGACTTGCCACTGAACTGATCCCGTCGAGGGTGTCCTGCCTAGGACTCGTCGGCCGGACAGGGCCGCGCCTCTCACCGACCTTGCGGCCGGTCCGGGCGGACGTGACTTCATAGGAACTTGCGCCAACAAGTGCCCCGTCACTGTTGTGTCCGCCCAGCCCGGACCGGTCGTCCCTCACCACAGGAGGAACGATATGACGAGCGTCATCCATGCATCGGTCGCTGGCGAGCGGTACGTCGTAGGTGGGGTCGACGCCCACGCCGACAGCCACACCGTCGCAGTCCTCGACACCCTGGGCCGGAGGATCGATTCGGCGGCCTTCCCGACGACCACGACCGGCTACCGGGACCTGCACCGGTGGCTGACCCAGCACGGTCAGGTCACCGCCGTCGGAGTGGAGTCCACGGGCAGCTACGCCGCGGCGCTGACCCGTCACCTACACGCTGCCGGCCTGCGCGTCGTGGAGGTCAACCAGCCCCACGCTTATGCCCGCGCGCGGCGCGGGAAGTCCGACGCGGTAGACGCCGAGATGGCCGCCCGCAAGGTCCTATCTGGAGAGTCGAGCGCTGTCCCGAAGGACACCACCGGTCTGGTGGAGTCCGTCCGCGTCCTCAAGGTCGCTCGCACCGGCGCCGTCAAAGCGCGTAGCACCGCCCTGGTCACGCTCGGGGCCCTGCTGGTCACCGCCCCCGCTGAGCTGCGCGAACAGCTGGACGCGAAGTCGCTGAACGGACGCGCGGTCCAAGCCGCTCGACTGCGCCCCGACCTCGCCCGCCTCGCAGATCCCCACCAAGCCGCCAAGCTCGCCCTGCGCAGCCTCGCCCGACAGATAGCCGACCTCGACGAGCGCATCGCTGAACTTGACCAGGCGCTGACCCCGCTGGTCACCATCGCCGCACCGCGGACCCTCGCGCTGCTCGGTGTCGGTGTCCAGCATGGCGCCCAGCTGCTGCTCACCATCGGTCAGAACCTCGGGCGAGTCCACGACGAGGCAGCGTTCGCCCACCTGTGCGGGGTCAGCCCTCTCCTCGCTTCCTCGGGCAAGACTGACCGCCACCGGCTCAACCATGGCGGTGACCGCCAAGCCAACAGCGCCCTGCACATGATCACCGTCGTGCGGCTGCGCTACTGCGAGCAGACCCGCGCCTACATGACCCGGCGCACCGCCGAGGGCAAGACCAGACGCGAGACCATGCGCTGCCTCAAGCGGTACATCGCCCGACAGGTCTACGCCACCCTCACCGCCGACCTGAGAGAGCTCGCTCAGACCACTTGACGATCTATAGGAACGTCCCAGGACGGTTCATACCGTCGAGGAGCGCAACATGACCATTACACCCACCACCCTCACCCGAGCAGCCGGCGTTGCCGTCGCCGTCGCCGGACTGATCTTCATCGGCGTCCAGATCAACCACCCGCACTCGGACGTCGCCTCCGTCATCACGACGGAGTGGGCAGTGCGCAACTCACTGAAGGTGCTGATGGCCGCCCTGGCCCTGGCCGGCATCACCGGCATGTACCTGCGCCAGGTGAAGGAGATCGGTCTGCTGGGCCTGATCGGGTACCTCCTCTTCGGGACCGGCTACCTCACCATCATCGGCGTTACCTTCATCAGCGCGTATGTCCTCCCCTCCATCGCTGAGACCGACCCCGGCTACGTCAACGACGTCCTCGCCGCGGCAACAGGTGGCAGCGCCACGGGCGACATCGGCCTGTTGCAAAGCGCACTCAATGTCTCCGGGATCACCTACCTGGCCGGCGGCCTCATCTTCGGCATCGCGCTGTTCCGGGCACGCGTCCTCGCCCGCTGGGCGGCCGCGCTTCTCGCCGTCGCCAGCGTCCTCACCATCACGCTCTCCGTCCTGCCGGACGCCTTCTACCGGTTCCTCGCCTTCCCCAACGGCATCGCCATGATCGGCCTCGGCTACCCGCTCTGGCTCACCGCGCGCACCGAAACCACGACGCTGCCGACCGCTGTCGGCACTCCGCGCCTCACCGCGGCAGGTGCCGAATGACCCCGCCCACCGGAGCGATCGACAAGCCGCGGCCCCAGACCCACCTCGTGGCTGGACCCGTCCCGGGCACCCGACCAGCACGGCAGCGCCGGCCGGGGACCGGGGCTGGGGCCGGGTCGACCTGGCGGATCCCCGCAGCACTGGTGGTTCTCAGCATCGTCCCGGTCGTCGCCGGGTCACTCCGGCTCCTCGAGGTCGCCGGCGGAGCGCAGCTGTTGCCCACCAATCCGCGCATCGACGCCTCCCCCGCACCCGTGGTTGTGCACATCGTCGCCGCCGCGCTCTACGCCCTCCTCGGCGCGTTCCAGTTCTCCACCAGGCTGCGTCGGCGCCGGCCCCGCTGGCACCGCACCACCGGCCGCCTCCTGGTCGGGGCCGGGCTGGTCGTCGCCTTATCCGCACTGTGGCTGACGCTGTTCTACCCCGGCGCACCGGGGGGCGCCCTGCTGTGGGCCATCCGCCTCCTGGTCGCCTCCGCGATGGCCGCCAGCATCGTGCTCGGGTTCACCGCGATTCGGCGCCGCGACATCGCCTCGCACCGCGCCTGGATGATCCGCGCCTACGCCCTCGCGGTCGGCGCCGGAACCCAAGCGTTCACCCAGGGCGTCGGCGAGGCCATCTTCGGGACCAGCGAGCTCAGTACCGCCCTGTCCATCAGCTCCGGCTGGGTCATCAACGCCGCCGTCGCCGAATGGGTCATCCGCCGACCCTCCGCCCGCCCGGCGCGCAGGGCTCGCGCCCGCCCAGCGTTGGCTGGGTCGCGATGAGCCCTCGTCCCGGACTCCACGAGCCCGCCCACTACGAGCTACGGGTCGGGGGGCACCTCGACGAGCACTGGGCGTCCTGGTTCGGCGGTCTGACCCTCATCCACGATGACGACGGCACGACGACCCTGCATGGGGTCGTCACCGACCAGGCCGAGCTGCACGGCCTGCTCGCCAGGGTTCGCGACCTCGGCGCCACCCTGATCTCGGTCAAGGCCACCGACGTCCCCGACGAAGCAGACGGCCTGCCCGCGTAGCGCGAGCTCCGACGTCATGCCCGCCCTCCCCAGTACCCGGCACGCCCTACCCGACGAGGAGATCCCGATGCCAGGTGAGCCCGAGTTCCCTGCCGAGGACTGCACGATGTGCGCATGAGGACCACGCTCGACGCGATCATCTGGCCGGTCCGCACCGACCGACTGACGCTCCGAGCCGCGACCCCGGACGACCTGGCAGTTCCGCCGGCTCGAGAACGTCAGCCCCCTGCTCGTCCGGGTAGGCGCTGTCCGACACCTCAATCGAAGGAGCCCTGATCATGACATTATCGCCAGCCGACCGCGTACCAGCCAACGACCGACCTGTTCGCCGACGGGTAGCCGTCGCGGTGATCATCGGCTGCCTCCTCATCGAGCATGTCCCGAGTCGTGTGGAACTTGGGTGACGATCCGGGGTGAACACTACGCGGCGGCTCCGACAGTTTCGGTGGCCGTGGCCGTGGTTGTCTCGGGGTGGGCGTGCCGGTGCAGTGCTGCGAC